>JBBQSE010000459.1:0-7094 GCA_038214195.1 Planctomycetales bacterium | reverse complement strand
GCGCCATGTGCCGGAGCGGTCCCCACAGATGCGGTCAGCAGATCGCCATCAACGTCGGTGTCGTTCCCGAGAACTCCTGCGGCAGGAATGATCAGAGCCACGTCTTCGTCGGTGCTGTAGGCATCATCCACCGCCACTGGTGCATCATTCACGGCACTCACTGTCAGGGACACGGTCGCGACGTTGGAATCGAGCAGTCCATCATTCACCAGATATGTGAAGCTGTCTGGTCCGTTGTAGTTCGCTGACGGTGTGTAGGTAAATGAACCGTTGCTGTTCAGAGTCAACGCGCCATGTGCCGGAGCGGTCACCACCGACGCGGTCAGCAGATCACCATCAACGTCGGTGTCGTTGCCGAGAACTCCGGTCGCCCCAATGACTAACTGAGTGTCTTCGGTGGCAGAGTAGCTGTCGTTTGCGGCTTGGGGTGCGTCGTTTACAGCGGTCACACTGATTAAGAACTGCTGAGGAGCACTGGTGTCCTGGCCACTGTTCGCCGTGCCACCGTTGTCATGCAACACAACCGTGATCGTCGCTGTTCCATTTGCGTTCGGTGCCGACGTGAATGTCAGAGTTCCATCGGCCGAGATCGCAGGCTGCACACTAAAGAGCGACGGATTGTCATTCGTGACGATGAAGTCTACGACCTGTGACGATTCACTTGCAGGGCCGGGGGAAATGCTGGTGGCCCATGCAGATGCCGTCTGGCCACCAGCGTCTTCAGCGAGCATCTGGTCGGCGCCGGCAACGAAACTCGGCGCCACATTCGGAGAAGTAACGGCAACTGTATCACCGAAGTGATCTTGAAGTTCAATCTCACCTTCTCCCAGATCATCGAAATGATAACCGTCACCAGGGATTGGCGTGCCAAGGACGACCGGAATTGACCCCAGTACAACATTTGTCCCTTCGCGAACAAACTGAAGGTCGAATCGATGAGGAATTCCGTCGCCGACGAATTCGATGTCGAACGACGCCGTCTGGCCAGCTTTGATTCCGTTCAACGTTCCCTTGTGATTGATAATGTGAACTCGCGGATCCGAAGCCTGAATCGTGATATTCATCGCAACATTGGTCACGGCGTTTTGAATCGCATTTGTCACACCAGTCGCAACGCTGCTGGCAAATCCCGATGCGATTTGGAAATAGAACGGATCTCCCGGAGCAATCGGATCCGCTGTCCCGTTGGCGATTGTCGTCGTTGTCTGGTTCGTCGCTCCGGTAAGTTTCGAAAGTGCTTCCAGTCCCTGCCGAGGGTCGAGCGTGGCACCAGGATTCGTCCCCAAACCAATCACCAGTGCGCCCAGAGCATTCAGGCCGGTCACGGTTTCCTGCAGACCGGCGCCGGAACTGAACGGAGTTGTTGGACGCGACGTTTGCGTCAACGCGCCGACTGGAAGCGTTAATCCACCAAGGCCGGTGACTGATGTTTCGCCTTTTGACTGGTAAGCGAAGCCGATGTCCGTGGCCAGCAAAATGACAGGCAGAGCACCCGGTCGGAAACCACCACCGCCGATAGAACCATCAGCCGCAACAGTGCCCGCTGAGGCATCTGCTGTGTATGACGCAAAGGATGGAACGTCGCCGCTGTTGCCTGGCGTCAGCTGCGTGGAGCCAAGTCCCGCCGCTCCGCTGTCCATGACGGTACCGTTGTTGTTGCCGTCAAAACCAATGCCCGTCACAAGCTGATACAGAGCCTCGATATCTGTTTCCGGCCCATCACCGCCGTAGCCGGGAGTCGTTCGGTTCAAAGCCGCCTGAATCGCAGCCTGATAACCTGTTGTGCTTGATGAAACGACCGGCTGATTCAACACGAATGGACGACCAGTTGAGTATTCAGACGCGAAATTCGCGTACTCTTCAAAACGTCCAACTCCGAATCCCAGATCAACGCCAGGCAGCGAACTCTGCAGCGAAGACATGATCGTGGGGAATGCTCCGCGAACGATTGGGCTGTTGTTAGTAAAGCTACCCGTGTCGTCAAACAACAGGAAGACATCGACCATGTTCGTCAAACCACCAGAACCCGGCAACGTGATCGTAACGGTCTGAAGAAAGCTCTCGCCGTCCGCAAGTGACTTCGTAATGTTCAGCGGTGTGACGTTGCCAACCGCTGGATTGCTGACACCCGACGGCCACAAAATGCCACCGGTTGTCGAGGGCGATGTTCGAATGTGCCCAGGATCGACGACTTCGCGAACGACGTAAGCCCCCGGCGTCAGTTCCAGAAACTGATAAGCTCCATCGGACTTTGTCAACGTCTCAGCCTCACCAGCGTCCAGCATGTCGTTGCGATTCAGGTCGATGAACACCTTTGTACCGCCGATCCCATTCTCACCCGCATCCTGAATCCCATTATTATTCAAGTCATCAAACTTGACGCCGTGAATTTCGTTGGCCCGATAGACGTCTATGAAATCAACACCGGTAACATTCTGAGCCGCAGCGATCGTCGCGCTGTGAACCAACTCAGACGCTGGCGTTGCACTCAAAACTGTCGATAATTCCTGCCGAACCAGATACGTGCCGCTCGCGAGATGCGTGAAGCTGTAGGTGCCTGCCTCGTCAGTCGTCGGAGTAAAGAATTGATCGCCAGACGTGGTTGTAGATGGCTCATCGGCATCACGAACAGCATTCCCGTTCAGATCCAGATACACCAAGATCCCCGCCAGACCCTTCTCACCCGCGTCTCGAACTCCGTTCTTGTTTTTATCAGCGAAGGCAGTGCCAAGAATTGAGGAATCCCTCAACTGCTGCTCGCCAAAATTCACACCAGTAGCCTTCTCGCCGTTTTTCAAAGTCAACGACTTCGCGCCGGTGATTGGCGACGTCACATGCCAGCCGGTCTTTGCTTGAATCACAACCGTCACTGTACCAGGAGTGACGCCGGGAATCGTGTAGGTGCCGTCTGCCGCTGACGTGCCCTGAGGCTCCGTCGCTTCAGCGATTCGATTCCCGTTCAGGTCGATGAATACCAGCCAGCTGCCGGAGGCAGACTCAGCCGTCGGTGCTGCATCAAGGACTCCGTTGCCATTCAGATCGTTCCAAACAGTTCCACTCACGGAACCGGGAACGAGTGTTGAGAGATTGAAGTTGGCGAAATCACCAGCAGTCGAAGTGGCACCGGAATAGACACGAACGGTTTGATTGTCTCCGAATCCCGGTGCTGTTTCCCAACCCGATGGCACGACTTCGAGGACTTCGTACTCGCCGATCTGCAGATCCGGAAAGATATACACTCCAGCCGCGTCCGTCACGGCAGTTGGTTCTGTGGAGTCGAACGCTCCATTGCGGTTCATGTCGAGATAGACCGTCCAGTCTTGCAGACCAGGTTCAACAAAAGCGCCGAGGACACTATTACGCAAGCCGTCGCGATTCGCGTCATTCCAGACAGTTCCGGTAATGGCTCCGTTCTGGACTGTAAAGTTCGCGAAATCGACTCCGCCTGTGTTTTCGTTGGCGCGCACATTGACGGCCTGGGCAGCTGTAAACCCAGGTGCAGGCACCCATTTGGTCGAGGGGAGAATTTCGCGAACGGTACGGCTACCGTTCAGCACGCTGGGGAAAGCATAGTTCCCTGATGAGTCGGTTATCGTTGACAATTCAGCGGCATCAAGAGCTCCATTTCCATTGTCGTCAACGAAGATGGTCCAGCCTTCGAGCCCGGGCTCTGTGGGCAGGCCGGTCGCCAGATCAAATGCGCGGTCGCCGTCTCCGTTCTGGTCATTCCACACATTTCCCGAGATCGAACCGTTCACGGTAGAAAAATTCACGAAGTCCTGAGTCACAGTCGTCAGAGCTTTGACTCCGGCTGTCTGCTTGATATCGAAATCAGTATTCCAGCCCGCAGGTTGTATTTCCGTCACTTCATAATCGCCTGCGGGTACGTTCGTAAACTGATAGAAACCATCCGCATCCGTCACTGTCGAAGGCTCAGTTGCGTCGAGCGTGCCGGTGGTATTGATGTCCAGAAAAACCGTCCAGCCCGCGAGCCCGGGATCTGAAGCTTCCCGGGTTTTATTTTGGTTGAGATCGTTCCAAACCGTTCCCTGTATGGTGCCACCAGCGAAGTTGAAAAAATCGACCTTATTTGAGTCCTGCCCCGACGTAAACGAAACATCGCGCGACAAGGGAGCCGTTGGCGTCCAGCCGGCCTGTACAACTTCTGTGACTCGGTACAGACCGGTTGCAAACCCATTCATGTTGATACTGTAGTCACCACCCCCATTTGCCAAAGCCGAGGGCTCCATCGCGCCACCCGGCAGACTGTTCAACACGCCGTTCTGATCGACGTCCACATAGACCTGCCATCCGCCAAGTGTCTTATCCGGCCCTGTCTTCGTGCCGCTTGAGTCAACATCGTCGTATATTGTGCCGGTGATCGCCGATAAAAGGATGCGCGACTCCATCGCCTCGCAGTTCACCTGTGAATGACGCGATTGCTTTCGTCGAGACCGAAGTCGTGAACTTGAGTTGCGTGTCGTGCGACGAAGTTGAGTAAGAATCGAAAGCATGGGGATCTTTCTGTTCACAGTAAGTAACGCTGAAATTTTGAATGCAGACCAGTCATCTCTTCTGAAGTACTTCAAGTCTGTCGAGATATGACTGAGCAATGGATCACATTATGAATCGGCCTCGATCACCTGTATGCCGGGGAGGGCTTGCATTCTTCTGAGCCAGCTGCCGGGGAAACCCCGGCAAGGCGTCATGCGCGGCGATGGCGGCGCATCTACTGAGGCATTTGTTTCTGAATGCCCAGACACTTCACGAATCGGACTTCAAGAGCCCGAATTGCAAAGCGAAACGCGTCAGATCCGCGCGCGTGCTGAGTTCCAGTTTGGCCATCAGTCGTGACCGATACGATTCGATCGTCTTGACGCTCAGGAACAGTCGATCGGCAATCGACTGATTCGTGTGCCCCTGCGCCAGGAGCGTGAGAACTTCGCGTTCCCGTGCGCTCAGGGTATCCAGTGCTTTTTGATCATGCGCATCTTCACCGTGACCTGTTTCCGGGATCGTCGGACGGTCCCGCCCCGGCAGACTCATATAAGGGCGCCCCGCTGCTACGGTTCGAATGGCGGTCAGCAGTTCTGTGTCTGCAGCTGACTTCACAAGATACCCTGCTGCTCCGGCACCGATTGCCATTTGAAACATCGACACGTCATCGTGCATCGTCAGGACCAGTATTCGCGTCTCCGCAACATTTTTTGCGAGATAACTGATTTCGCCCAGCGCGTCGCCGCCGGGCATTGACAGGTCGAGTGTCAGGACATCGGGACGCAATTCCAGGACTTTCGCCCTTGTCGCGACAATGTCGCCAGCCTCGCCAACGACTTTCATGTCTGACTGAGTATTGATCAGCAGTTTCAGACCCGACCGCAGGACCGCATGATCATCAGCAATGAAGACTCGAATCTCAGACATAAGTTGCACTTTGAACGCCCAGTGGCAAATGAACGGATACAATCGTACCAGTTCCCGGGCTGGCCACAATCTCCGCTCGGCCGCCTGAGATCGTCGCACGCTCGCGAATGCCGAGTAATCCATAGCCGCCGCTACTTTTCCGGTGAACTGCCGCCGGTGCGTCAAAACCTTTTCCGTTGTCTGAGACTTCCAGCTCCAGCTCCGTGGGCCGCACGGTGACCGAGACGCGAATCCTGCTTGCCGAGGAATGTTGAATGGCGTTTGACAGCGCCTCCTGAACGATGCGAAATGCCGTCGACTCAATGTCCGCATGGAGGCGTGTTCCATTGAGCCCCGACGCAGCAAATTCAACTGTCGGTGCTGCTGTCTGTCGAACCTCCTCGACCAGTCGTTCAATCGCCGGTATCAGCCCCAACTGATCCAGGATGACAGGTCGAAGGCCTCTGACGATTCGCCGCAGCTCGACATGCAGATCAGCCCCCATTTTCCGCAGCACGTCCACCTGTTCCCGGACTTCAGGGCTCGTGGTGGTCTCCTCCAAAGCTCGCAGGCCGAGCATCAGGCTTGTCAGAGATTGCCCGAGCCCATCATGCAGATTCTGAGTAATCCTCCGGCGTTCTTCTTCCTGCGCCGACAAAGCCTGGCGCAAAAAATGCATGCGACTTTCAGCCAGCCGTTGGACCGGACGAACAGCCACAATCCACAATACGGGCGCTACAAACAGCGTAAGCAGACAGGCATCAGCAACGGCCTCAAATGAATCACTACTGTCCGCAGGCAAAATCCGAGGAAGTAATTTCATTATGAAATATTCGCTGGCAAACGTCGTCACAAGCGAAAATAACAGCAATCGATGTGGTCGAACGGGCGGAGGTGTCATTTTGAAACGACTGGGCATAATTGATCTGCTGGATTCAAAGGGAGTCAATGCGACTTTGAAGCAGTTAAAATCCCATGTGGGACGACGACATCATAGCAACGGGAGTTTGCATTTTGGCGAGAGCGACCATGGCAAATCCGCGATTTGGTACCAGCGTCGAACGAGGGCGATGCAAGCAGGCGAAAGACAACACTCGCATCGCACTCGCAAATCCGCCTGCTCGTTCATAAGGGCGTTTCTTGAGCGAGCAACTTTCGCTCGGCCCAGGCAGCACTGCTGATTTTGCATGAACGAAACTGCGTCGGTGGCGCACACCGAAGCGGCGAGCAATCCACGCTGGACGCTTCGGTTTGGGCGACCGACCCGCGTAGTTGATAGCCGGAAGTCGCATGCGACAACGCGTCGATGAAGGCCACGTGTCTTTAGAAAAACCTGGTTCGTCCTCCTGAGTGCGTTCGTGTGGCCAAGACGCAGTGCGCGAATCAAAGGATTTCGATGGCAAGTTTCCACTTCAGTGCTGTCAGAAAGATGCAGCGGCCAAAACAAAGTTCACCGATTTTTAATCAACTCAACGGAGTGAAACGAAGTCATGGACGTCCCGGATTACGACACACCTGTCACAGCAAAACTGCTTCGTCCGGCTTTAGTTGAAGGACGTTCGGCCTTGAGCGAACACATCCAGATGATCTTCCATCCATTTCTGCATGGACATCGCGTTGCCGAGGCAGCTGTGCGTCGGCATGGCGGGTCGTGCACCAGAGAGAGGGATGAACTGCACCGGGACAAAGCC
>JBBQSE010000458.1:0-7159 GCA_038214195.1 Planctomycetales bacterium | reverse complement strand
CTATCCGTGACGTCTCGGCGATCGACCGCACGGTATGCGCAATTCCGCTGCGAAGTATTAGCGATCCGGACTCAGCAAAGTCGCCGCTACTTGTCCTTCTTTGCCATTTCCTTGTAGCGTTTTAGGAACTTGCTGACTTTGGGGCCGACGACAGCTCGGCAATAAGGGTTGCCGGGGTTTTGGGCGAAGTAGTCCTGGTGGTAGTCTTCGGCCGGATAGAAGATCTTCATTTCTTCGATCGTCGTGACAATCGGATCGTCGAAGTCGCCGGATTTGTCGAGTTCCGCGATGACCTTCTTCGTGGCCTCTTTCTGTTCCTC
The DNA here is from genome assembly GCA_038214195.1 of Planctomycetales bacterium. Lineage (GTDB taxonomy): Bacteria > Planctomycetota > Planctomycetia > Planctomycetales > Planctomycetaceae > SXXK01. The sequence continues at coordinate 6,839 of JBBQSE010000458.1, read as the reverse complement.
ATCATGGAAGAAGACCGCTGACCGATATTGTGTCCCGACGTCAGCTCCCTGGCGGTTCTTTGTCGTGGGGTCATGCGTGTGAAAGAACACGTCGAGGAGCTGTTCGAATTTGATCTCCGTTGGATCGTATTCGATCTGAATGACTTCGGCGTGCCCGGTGAGTCCGGTGCAAACGGCTTCGTAGGTCGGATTCTTGACGCTGCCGCCGGTGTAACCGCTGACGACCTTCTTGACGCCTTTGAGTTTCAGGAAAACAGCTTCCGTACACCAGAAACAGCCGCCTCCAAAGGTCGCGACTTTGGATTCCGTCTTCTCGGATTTTCCCTCGGGCTGTGGGCTCTTGTTCTTTTGATCAGTGTTCTTGTCGTCCATCGCAGACACCTTGTGGCTTTCAGACTCAGGGTTGGCGGGAAGTTCGATTTTCGAACCGCGTGCCCGAGTTGTACGCTGACGGCATTGGTTTTTCAAAAGGTTCCGTCAAAATGGGCTCACTTGTTCGGCATTTCCACCAATTTTTCATCTACACACCCTTCGGTCCTCGGGGAGTCTTCGACATGTGCGGTCGCTACACACTCAAAACTCCCAACCCCCGGCTGCAAGAGTTGTTTGGGCTTGATGACCTGCCGCACTTGGTTCCACGCTTCAATATCGCGCCCACGCAGTCGGTGCTGACCGTTCGATTGGCGGAGTCCGCCCAAAGTCTGCGGGAAGCTGTGATGATGCGGTGGGGGCTGGTGCCATTTTGGGCGAAGGACCTGGCGATCGGGAATACGATGATCAACGCGCGAGCGGAAACGGTGGCCGAAAAACCAGCGTTTCGTCAGGCCTTTGTGAAACGCCGCTGCCTGATCCCGGCAGACGGCTTTTTCGAATGGCAGAAGCTGGCGACCGGCAAAAAACAGCCCTGGTGGATTCGGATGGCGGACGAAGAACCTTTTGCGATGGCCGGGCTGTGGGAGTGCTGGTCGCCTAAAACCGAATCTCCGCAGGCCGATGCCGAAGACGCTCGATCATCCGACGAAGAGTCCCCGGAATCAAAGGTCGTCCAATCGTGTACGATTCTGACGATCGGAGCCAATGAGGATATGCAGTCGCTTCACGATCGAATGCCAGTGATCCTGCCGATTGAAGCGTGGGCAGCGTGGTTGAGCCCTGCGGCGAATAAGGAGCAATTGCGAACACTGCTGAAACCGCTCGAAAACGGACGGCTCATTCGTTCTCCGGTCTCGACGATCGTCAATCGTCCGATCATTGATTCGCCGGAGTGTATTGCACCAATCAATGTTCCGGGTGACTGATCGTATTTGTGGAGCGACTGTTCGATGGTTACGATGTGGAAGCTCCTGCTGTGTCGGGCCTTTGGCTTCAATTATGGATCTGAAGTCTGACGACTTCAGCTACACTGCTCCTGAAGTCTGATGGCTTCAGCTACACTGCTCCTGAAGTCTGATGGCTTCAGCTACACTTCAGTCGGACAGGGATGTCCAACCTACGAGAATCATTGCAGAACTCCTATGAACTTGTCGGCTCAAAAAATTGCGTTCATTGGCACCGGGCAGATGGCGACAGCCCTGGCGGCTGGATTTGTGAGGGAACTGCTGTCGCCGTCGCAAATCAGCGGCTACGACCCGATCGAAGCATCTCGCAACGCATTCGCGGCGAAGATCGGAGACGGTGTCCGAGTACATGATTCGGCCGCCGCTGCGACCATAGACGCGACCGTGATGATTCTGGCCGTGAAGCCACAGGTGATGACGGAGGCGATTCAGCCATTGGCGGAGTCATTTAAGTCTGTCAAAGCGTCCAGTCCGCTGATTGTTTCCATAGCGGCCGGTGTACCGATTGCAAAACTGGAACAGTTGCTGCCAAAAGGAATGCGCGTGATTCGCGTGATGCCGAACACTCCGTGCCTGATCGGTCGCGGGGCATCTGGCTTGTCCGCAGGGTCGGCGGCAACGGCTGACGATTTGCGGTTGATCAGCGAGTTGCTGGCGACGGTGGGTCTGGTGGAAGTTGTCCCCGAGCCTCTGCTGGATGCGGTGACGGGGTTGAGTGGCAGCGGGCCGGCTTACGTGTTTCAGATGATTGAAGCATTGAGCGACGGTGGGGTGAAAATGGGCCTGCCTCGGGCGACAGCGACTCGACTTGCCGCACAAACACTGGCGGGAGCTGCCGAGATGCTGCTGAGCACCGGCCTGCATCCGGGGGTTCTTAAAGATTTCGTCACAAGTCCCGGCGGGACCACGATTGCCGGGCTGCACGCGATGGAAGTCGGCGGTGTCCGCGCCGCGCTCATCGATGCCGTTGAGGCGGCAACGCTGCGCTCACGCGAACTGGGGAAGTAGTTCGCGTTCAACCGGATGAATTGTCCGCAGTCTTCCGATGTTGACGGATGTTCTGCGGGTACAAGATGCCGGAATGAGTCTGGATCCGGCGTTTGCAGCGATTATTGTGGCAACGACATTTGGTGGATTTCACTGAATGTGCCGACCTGTTGAAACAAACTGACATACTGTTATACCAGCAGTACCTCGTGGTTTCGTAATTTCACCACGCCGTTCTTAGGCTATCGGCAGATCGGGCCGACAAATGCGGAATTGAGAGCAGGTTTTCGTGTCAGCCGTATCCTCCATCCATCGCAGTTCAGGCCTGTCTGCCGACGGTCTGACGCCCGCAATTCCTACAGACACCAGTGGTGTTCTGATTCGGCTGCTGGCCTTATCGGAAGATGCGCGGCGGCAACAGGTGTCGGCGACAGAGCGACAAATATTTCCTCGGGAACTGATGAAGTTGTTGCTGCACAGCATGAAGCTGCAGGATCCGACTTCACTTCTGCACGCACAGCGAATCGCGGCAATTTCCAGTGGTGTCGCGAAACTGCTGGGTTGGGACGACGAACAGCGTCGCCAACTCGAAGTGGCCGCGATGCTGCACGACGTTGGAAAACTGGGCGTCCCTGAACACATTTTGCGGAAGCCTGGGAAACTCAGCAGCGAAGAATTTGACTTTCTGCTGCTCCATCACCATGCGGGCGTCAATCTGCTGCAGGCTCTGCATGCCGATCCGTCCGTGATCGTGATGTTAAAGATGATTCACCACGACTTTGACAGTGCCGGGATCATGGATGCGGAGACAGGTCAGCCGGCAAGTCTGCCGCTGGGATCCCGTATCCTTGCGGTCGCCGACGCCTACGATTCACTCAGTTCGCCCAAGTCCTATCGACGCGGGATGACGCACAAGGAAATCATGAACATCCTGGAGGAGCAGTCCGGAAGTCGATACGACGGAAACGTTATTCGGACGCTCAATCGCTGGTGCGAGACGGACGGCGATTCTCTGTTTCGTTACGGCGATCCGTTCACGCAGCAAAAACAGACGGAAATCACGGACCAGCAGCGGAACGAAGTGGTACTGATCGCTCAGTTCATCAACGTGCTTTATCAGTTTCAGCAGTTGTACGACGGCTACTACCTTGTTGATTCCAACGGGAACTACTGCATCTGGAGTGACGGGATGCCAGGCATGACGGGTCTGCCGCTGCAGAGCGTGCATGGTCGGTCGTGGGCACCCGGAGATGTTCAACTGCAGTCGCTCACTGACGATCAGCCCGCTCCCCAAACCCGTGAATCAACGATGCTGGGGCAGGTCCTGCAGACCGGTCGCGCGTTGTTTGCCACGCGGCTGTGTCGTGTCAGCGAATCGCGGCACCTGAAAGTCGATGCGTACTCCATGCCGATCGTGGGACCCAACGATCATGTGTATGGCGCTGTCCAGTTGCTCCGAAACAAAAGCGGCGTCCGTCGGCAAAGCCGCGAATATGTGGAACTGAAACTGGCGGCAACCCGCGACGCGCTCACGGGTGTCGCAAATCGCGGTCAGTTGGAAACTCAGCTGCGTCACATGCTGGAAGAATTTCATGCTCAGGAAGGCACGCGGTGCCTGAGTATCATTTTTCTCGATGTCGATAAGTTCAAACGAATCAACGACACGTACGGACACAAGATCGGTGACCAGGTGCTTGTCGATCTCACGCGGGTGCTGCAAAACGAAACTTATTCGTCGGAAGTCATCGGACGTTACGGCGGTGAGGAATTTGTCATTCTGTGTCCGGATACCGATTTGGATTCAGCGGTTCGCCGTGCGGAGCGACTGCGTCATGTTGTGATGAAGGGCTCCGTCGGCGGCATTAGTACGCTGAACGTGACATCGTCGTTCGGAGTCTCGACGGCACGCCTGGGCGATACGGTCCATACACTGCTGGAACGCGCCGACACTTGTTTATATCGAGCCAAGGAAACGGGGCGAAATCGAACCTGCTGGGAATCCGAGACGGTGGACGATAAGGCTCAGAAAAAAGCGGCGGAAGAACAGGGTCAGCCGCAGTTTCTGGAAAAAAATGGCCACCAGGAATTTCGCGAGCGAATTGAAGTTTCGACGTCGCTCGAACTGACCGCCATGAAACTGCACGCGTTTATTCGCGAATACAAGGTTGAGATCCTGAGTCAGGATCATTCGCAGATGAAATTCCGCCTGGGCAAACTGGGTTTCACTCGCCGCTGGGGCAGCACCACCGAACGTCAGCCACTCGAAATTGAAGTGCAGTTTGAGACGACGCGTTCCGCCGAAGGGCCGGAAGCAAAGTCAAAGACGATGCGTCTGGTCACGGTCGTCGCGATCCCTTTCGGCCGCGCCCCGGACGCACAGACGTTCGCGCATCGCTGCGGAATTCTGATGCGTGAACTGCGCGCCTATCTGCTGGGATCGTGAAGGCTGGCGCTGCGTTTGTTCCATACGACTCGCACGATCTTATTCAGGCAAAGGCGTCGTCACGGCCTTCTCGACTTCATCCAGCATTTGGGCTCGTCGGAATGGTTTATAGAGCACGGCCTTGAGGCCTTCCTGGCGGGCCTTGACGATTGAGTGTGACGCGTCATAGCCGAAACCGGTCATCATGATGATCGGAACATGGCTGTTGATTTCGCGTAATCGACGAAAACACTCGTAACCGTTGGCGTCTGAAAGGCGAATATCGATGAGCACGACGTCGTAGTGGTAGTTGCGCAACATGGCACAACCTTCGGTCGCCGTCTGGACGGCTTCCACTTCGCAGCCCATCTGCCCCAGTAAGTTGTGCGCGTCGTCACGGGCCGTTGCGTCCTGATCGACGACAAGCACGCGTTTGCCCATCAGGGCCTTCCGCGGCGGACGTTGCGGGATTGTCTTGTGCAGTGGAATCGCGGGATCCGTCTTTCCTGGCACGCTCCCAACCTGGCCGGTGATTTTTCGCACACGATCGGTGATGAGATGCAGGCGTTCGCAAACATCCGGATCGTGACCAATGTAACGTTCCAGAATCCAGGTGGCGGCATTCAGGATTTCGTCCGATGGCTTCGACACTTCACGTCGCAGACGGTCCGAGTTCTCCGTTTCCGCAGTTTCTTTTTCTGCGGCGAGCAGTTGCAATTGGTTGAGAGAACTGGCCACGACGCGACCAAACAGCGTCAGAAAGTCCAGGTCCCTCTGATTGAACGACAGCGTACCGGGGCTTTCGACATTAAAGGTCCCAAGGAGCGTATCGCGAATCATCAGCGGGACGGTCAGTGAACTGCGGGCATCGGTCGCTCCCCGCAAATACAGCGGATCGTTTTGTGTATCTGAACACAGATAACTGCGTTTGCTGAACGCGACAAACCCCGTGACGCCGTTTGCACTTTCTTCCGCGCGCAGGGCTCGCACTGCGGCCTCGGCATCCATGCCGTATTCCATGAGCGGAAGCAATGCGTTTGTCTCCGCATCATACAGACGAATTTCAAACGTGTCGTAACCAAGAACTTCTTGCGTGAACTGCAGAATCTGATCCTTCAGCAGCATAACGCGTTCTTCGTGACTCATCGCGGTCACTTCATCGGGTGCCAGATTTCCCATTTCAAGGCCAGCTCGATAAATTGCATCCTGTTTTTGTTTTTCAAGCACCTGTTTACTGACGTCGCGCACGGTCAGGATCAAAGCGTGCTGCTGACCGTCTTTCAGCGTGATCGTGGTTCGCGCGATCCGTAGACCAAGAGAACTGCGATCCTCCCGGCGCACGTTGACTGACGCGGCATCTACGCGATTGGCAGGAACAGCGATTCTGGACAGGTCTGTCCCGTCAGCCGGACAAATTACCTGTTGCAGCGACCGCCCCATGATGACATCGGTCGTTTTTAATAAGTGACGGAATGTCGAGTTGTGCCACAGGACATTGAAGTCCTCGTCCAGCAGTACGATTCCGTCTGGCAGCGCGCTCAGCAGCCCCATGCCGCAGGCCTGCAGATCGGACATCAGTTGCGGCTCACTGCTGTCGGCGATCACGAAATCTGCCGTCAAGTCCGGCAATGTCACATCACTGGCGAAGACGACATCCAGCTTTTCACCGGTTAATTCCTTAATGTTCGGAACTGAAGAAGCGTCGCTTCCAATCACCAGCATTCGCTGACGAGTTTCGGTCATCTGACAAATCCCTGGAGCCAAGGTCGGCAAGCGGCTGGCCGACAATCCCGTGTCGCCCTGTACGCCATTGCCTGACGAACAACGACGCCGTCGCTGTCCATCCCGGATTCTGCCCGTTGGTCGTCAGGACTGCAAGAAGGTTTTGCAATCTGATTCAGTCCCTTCCAGTTTTCAGGCGATGGGCAGACGAAACGGTACCGAGCAAGAAGCCCGGCTTTTCAGAAAAGCCGGGCTTCTGGAGGCAGATCCTGTCCTGCCGCTCGCCTCTATACAGGCTTCGCATGCAGTCCACAGGCCACACGTACGCGTTCAACAACTTCCTGTGCCTTTTCGCGGGCTCGGTGAGCCCC
>JBBQSE010000457.1:0-7170 GCA_038214195.1 Planctomycetales bacterium | reverse complement strand
CTGGCGAACGAGATCGTCGATATTGTCGGCCAAAAAACCGCCGATGTGGTGTGTGTCTCTGCCACGCCTCCCGCCGCAGTAATGCATGCTCGTTACCTTTGCAGGCGACTCAGTGTTCGATTCCCCGGAGTGAAGCTGGTTGTAGGATTGTGGGGAGCCACAGGCGAAATGACCAGAGCGCGGGATCGCATCGGCTGCGGCGCGATTCTGGTTTCGTCCCTGGCGGACGCACAGAAAGAGATTTCCACGTTGACCGCGCCGCATGCGTCTCTGCCCACACAACAAGAACCAGTGCAATCCTCGTCGCCGATCAATTCTGCTTCCACCGGCACAGGGCCGGGATCGAGCGATTAAGTCGATGCCATTCACGATCGCGTGCGGATATGCACAATACTGTGCAGCGCAGATAATCCCGTGCCCGCTCACTTCTCTTCGCTCAGGCGAATTGACAGCGGGGGATTCGCCAGCAACTGCAGCCTTTTCCCAGTGTTGATGGATCATGTGTTTGTCGGGGTCAGACTAATTTCTTTTTAACAGGAGTCATCGCAATGGGTGGAAAAATCGAAATCGTCAAAGGTCGAATCAAGGAAGCGGCTGGTGCACTGACCGGAAACGACGCGCTTCGTGAAGAAGGCAGGACAGACCAGGCAGTCGGCGAAGTCAAGGAGGCTGTCGAGAAGGTTGCCGATAAGGTCAAGGACACTGTGAAAAAGACGAAGGACGCTGTAAAAAAGGCATTGTAGGGTCGCCCTCAAGACCAACTCACACTGGATTCAACTGCTCAGCCGATCGAGTCAAAATTGATCGAAGCGACACGGAGGAGTCCTTATAAACTCATTCATTCAACTCGAGGAGAAGTGCAAATGCTCTGGACGATCTTTGTGATACTCTTGATCCTGTGGCTGCTCGGGATGGTGACATCGACGACCCTTGGTGGATTCATTCATTTGCTGTTGATCATCGCCATTGTGGTCGTACTGATCCGAGTCATCCAGGGGCGACGTCCGATTTAGCCAGCGTCTCTGTCCTGGCTGAGTTTACTAATCAGCCGCCGGGCGCAAGCGGGCTGTTGATTTAATCCAAAATCGTGAGCGGCAAGGCGCTAGCCGCCGGTTTTTCTCAGTGTTTTTCAAACAATCACCGGCGGCTAGCGCCTTGCCGCTCACTTCATATCGGACCGCTATTTATCGAGCGATGCTAAGTGTGTCAGTTGACGACCGTGAACGGCGCGCTGTCCTGTGAAAACACCAGCGCGGTATACGCGCCGATCTTGATTGTTGCGGCAGCGGGAAACCCGTCGCGTTTCGGCGCTGCTGCCGCTCGCGGCTCTGCATGGGGTTCCACACCAGCGACGACATCGGAGCTGGCCTGGTTCCCAAAGCACTGGCTGTAGCCATTCCAGTCGCTGTTGAGCCGCAAACGCCATAAGCCGGGTGACGGAAATCCCAGTTTGTAGTTCTCATGAGCCAGGTGCGAGAGATTCACAACGACGACGACGTCGTCGCCTGGGCCGCCCTGGTGCCAGCGATGATAGGCCATCAGATTTTCAGCCTGATTCTGATGAAAGGTATTCAGGCCGGATCCCGTGAGCCCTCGTGTGCAGCCTGTCTTGTTCAGACGAAGATGAATCAGGTCGCGATACATTCGAACCAGACCAATGAACTCAATGGACTTGTGCCAGTCCAGTGGGACCGAATCCTGAAACCAGCCGTCTTCCAGAAATTCCTGTCCCTGAAACAGCATCGGGATTCCGGGTGCGGTGAGGACGAGTGCCGCCGCCAGCGTCGTGCGTTTCTGTGCGAACCAACTCTCAGGGTTCTGAGGATCGATTTCTGAAGCGACGCGCGCACTTCCGTTTGCGACTTCGTCATGTGACTCACTGTAGATCACTCGGTGAAACGGGTTTCCGTTGTATCCACCCTCGATCGCCATCCGAACGCTGTCCAGTGACCGATTTTCGTCACTGGAAGTAATCACGGCAGCACGCACGGGATGCACAAAGCGCGGGCCCCATTGTGCAGTAAACCCTGCTCCTCCCTGATCGACTGGATCTGTGACTCGGTCGTTGTTGTGCAGATCCTCAGCAATTGTGATGCGTCCGGGATATCGCTGATGAACTTCACGATTGATCCACTGGGCGAGACTCCAGCCATCGGGAAGGTCGCAGCCCGGATCACCACCTCCGCGCACATTGTAAATCCAGGGTGTGGAATCAAAGCGCAGGCCGTCGATGTGATATTCTTCAAGCCACATCATGGCATTGTCGAAAATAAATTGACGCACTTCCTGGCGTCCGTAGTCCGGGCGAGTTGTTCCCCAAGGAGTCTCAGCACGCCAGTCATTATAAAAGTAAATGCCTCCCTGTCCGTTCTCACTCCAGCCATCAAATTGCCAGAGATCCAGATCGCCTGGGCCGAAGTGGTTATAAACGACGTCCAGGATCACACCAAGCCCGGCCTTGTGCACGGCTTTCACAAAACGTTTTAAGCCCGCCGGACCGCCATAGTCTGCTTCCACCGCGAAAATGCAGGAGGGATTGTATCCCCAGGATGACACACCAGCGAACTCTGCGAGGGGCATGACTTCAATGACATTCACGCCCAGTCGCTGCAAGTGGTCCAGCTTCTGGACCGCCTCCTCAAACTTGTCTGACTTTCCATCTTCCTTATCGTGAAATGTTCCCAGGTGCAATTCATAAATGACCATTTCATTGATCGGAGGCATGTGAAAGTCATCACCTTCCCAGTCAAAGTGCGGGTCATGAACCACCGCATTTCCGATAGAGTTGGTGACCTGACGCGCATAGGGATCGATTCGCAGCAGTTGTCTGTCACCGTTCACGATGCGAAAACGATACTGATGGCCAACGGCCACGTCGACGATATCTGTGTACCAGTAGCCATTGCCTTCATTGGCCATGGCATTCGTATCCGCTGACCATTGATTGAATTCACCACTCACAAATACAGCACTGGCATGGGGAGCCCAGACTCGAAATGCCACACCGGACTCATGCGGAATCGATCCCATGCCGTTGTGAATGTTGCTCGGCTGAATTGCTGACATGCAGATGCCTTGCTGCGATATTGAATCCAGAGATTTGTGCCGGGGAGAGATTCGTCAGCAGCCGTAAGCCAGCTTAAATATAGAATCTTTTGTAAGAGGTTTCATCGTCATCGGGCGAATTACACACGCGGCTCAGTTGCTCCGGGCCTGAGATTCTCCGATGCAAACTCTTTCGATGCGCAGCCAGTGACAGCCTCGGCCTCTCGTCGGGCGGCAATGGCTTCCAGAATCATTCGTTCGGCATCATCGATGCCGGACTCTGCCACCCTGATGGCCAGCATCGCAGCCACCTCCGCGAGCTCTGCTCGCTTGTTCAGGCAATCGCTGGCACCACGTTCGACCCAATGATCGACCGTACTTTTGGCTTCGCCACTTTTCTGTTGAAGCCACTGCTCAATCTGCAGTCGTGCGTCATTGACTGCCGGAATGGCTGCTTCGGCACGCTGGCGAACGTCTGTCAGCTTTTCCTGCAGCAGATGCCAGTTCGTTCCAATGTTTAATTTCAGAGACTCCATGCGTCCCTGGAGAGTTTCGAGCTTTGAATGGACATGGTTGCAGAACTCATCAACTTTGTCGGGCATAGCGTCACGTTTAACGATTAGAGATCGTTCCGGAAATGGTGGTGGCAGGAATCGTGCATAAGGTATTCAAGAGGTTCACTTCATGCCGGCTCGTCGCGTCGCCGAGTGGAGGGTTTATTGTATTCATCGACGGGTGCCTATCGACGCAGCAACTTGTGATACCAAGTGACTGGCGGATAACGCTTGACCGAAAGGAACCTCACGGTTTGAGCTTCGAAGTCGCTCACGTTGTTCGCTTGCCTAAAACATGCGCGCACCGTGCGAGCATCAAACGGCATGAGATTCTAACTCGCGCCAGCCACCGGCATGGACGGAGCAGCTGGCAGAGTGTAGGCTTTCTCAACAGCGGCTCTTATCATCGCTCGGCTTTCCTGAGGAGTGGTCTGCAAACTCTCGATCTCTTCAGCAGCGACAGCCAGCTTTTCGTCTTTCAGCGATCCACGAAACCACTGCGAATAGTCCCGCTGCAGGAGATGGTGACTCCAGGTTGCATCATCGACGCCGTCTGCCAGCTGAAGGAAAAGCATCAGGTTTTGTGCCCGGAGATTCAACTTTCCCTCGGGTCCGCGAAAGTAAAAGCTGCGGTCCGGAGACAATTCGCCTGTCGCGTACTTGCGACTATGCCGATGCCGCACCATCCGACACGGAATCGTTTGCACGACCGTCGGCAAATCGTCGGCATCGCGCACCCACATCAGCACTTCGCCCGGTTCCAGGTCTTTTGGCTCGTATGCAGGAATCGGCTGCTTGACGAGTCCGGAAAACGCCTCCAGTGTCGCGGACGCATCGGAACCGATGGCGAGCACCGTATTGATCCGCTGCAGCATTGTCGGCGTGAGTAACGCCGGGTGAACTGTTATCAATAAACAGTTTTGCAGTTCGCTGGGCAACGCCTCGTCGGCTGGCAACCAATCGGCGGGCATCAGGTGGTGTGCTTCATCCAGAATGAGCCAATGAGGGCGCCCCGTCCGTGACCGTATCTGCAGCAGTTGCGACAAAATCTTCAGAAAGAATGCCGGCCGATCGGGGATGGGCACCCCGGTCATGCAAACCACGGAATTCGCTTCCGGATCTTCCAGTAATCGCAGAATTTCCTCCTCGGGCGGAGCCGTCTGTGGTCCGCCAAACACGACCGCTCCCTCCATTTCCTCGTAATCTCCTTCCGGATCAAACAGACAGAATTGATAACGCTGTTCCTGCAATGCCTCGACAAAACGAGTCGCGACAGTCGATTTTCCGCTGGCCGACGGGCCACAGATCAAAACACTGCGGTCATACGGCGCGATGTGGATTTCCTGATCCCCGGACCTCCCGAGCAACAGAGAATGTCGGTGGACGCGCTGATCCAAATTCGATAAATCGTTGGCGATCACCCGTTCAATCAGTTCCACTACACCGGCACCATGATCGGCTGCGGTAATCAGGTCGGCTTTGTCTTTAACTGCCGGCAGCGCATTTGCCACCGCAACCGACACTTCGCACAGACGCAGAAATGCATGATCGTTTTCGGCATCTCCGATACCGATGACGTTGTGTACGGAAAGACTCATTTTGCGGAGCGCAGCGAAAAGCCCGGTCGCTTTGTTAACACCTCCGGGCAGGACCATCACGGCCCCTTTATTGAAGATCACCTGCAGTTCAAGTCCCAGATCATGGATCGTCTGCAGGACCGTCGCATGATGCGGCTCCCAGGTCGCTACAACGACCCGCCCGACGGAAACAGGCCCGACCTGCTGATCGACCAGCGCCTTTACAAAATTTGCCGGTGGCGGATCCGCGAGCGGTATCTCTTCTTTGGTGGAGGGCCGATAGAGCAGACCACCGTTTTCAGCGACAACCCATTCAAACAGATCGAGATGAGGAAATGACTGCATCAAATCCGGCAGCTCGCGCCCCGTGACCATGACCAGCCGACGACCGGTCGCGAGGAACCTCTTCAACGTCTCAATGGTGAGGTCGTTGACGCAGCCATTATGCGCGAGCGTACCATCATAGTCGGTCGCCAAAACATGATATCGCATGGTTCATCCAGGCTGGTGTTCTTTTTCAATTCCGATGGCAGTCGTTGTCTGCTGCGCGACTGGCCGTTCACCACTGGCATGATTGTACCCATCCTGAATGGCTGCTGAAATCCTTAAACTTCAGAAACCCATACGCCGACACTGAGGTTTGCTCCTCGCGAACCCACAAACGATCCTGAAACCGGCGGCACGGATTCGGGCATTCTGGCGACGGCCACAGCAATGTGATTGGTGCCCGCGATTGTATAACCAAAAGGATAGTTCGTCGCATAGTTGGTGACCAGAAAATCAAGGGGCGTCTGATTGTAGTGCTGAATGACAACTTCACTCTCAATCAGAAGCTGACTGGCGCGCGCAGCGAAGGTTGCGATGGCAACCGAGTTGACTTCGACATCGCGGTGCCATTGCACTGTACCTCTGCTCTCATCCGTTTTCCAGAACCCATTGCACGGCGTAGCGGTTGAGTTCGGCGCTGTTGGCCAGATTAAGTTGGCTCTTTAGTTTCTCGCGGTAGGTGTCGATGGTGTGGACGCTGAGGTAAAGATGCTTGGCGATGGCACCAGTGGTTTGGGCGTGGCCGATCAAAGTGAAGACTTCCAATTCGCGGTCCGACAGGCTTTCCATGAGGGATTTACCGGGTTCGATCATGCCGCCGACTCGGCTCTTGATGATGCGATCCGTCATTTCCGGGCTGAGGTAGGTCTTTCCTGCGAGCACCGTTCGAATGGCATTGATGACATTCTCGCGGGCAGTTTCTTTGTTGAGGTAGCCCAACGCGCCGGCCGGGAGCGATCGCTCGGCGTACACCGATTCGTCGTACATGGAATTGACCAGCATTTTCATTCTGGGGTGGCGAGCTCGAATCTGCTTGACCAGGTCGATGCCGTGCCCGGTCTTGAGCGAAATGTCGATCATTACCAAATCGGGGTTTAGTTCGGCCACAAGACGCAACGCCACATCGACATCGTCAGCTTCACCGCAAACAGCCAGATCGGCTTCGTTGGAAATCCGCGCGGCAAGGCCATCGCGCATCATCGGATGGTCGTCAACACTCAGAATCTTGAATGGAACGTCGCTGCTAGTCATTGCCTGGCACCGTGACACACAAGTCACAGTGCCCGTTTCAAGTGACGGGAATTCCGTCCGTTTCCGGACGGGATTCTGTACCGAATTCTGTACCACTCATGGAGACGACTGGCGTTTTGTTTCAAAGACCCAGTCTTTTTCAATGCACCCGGTAGGGCTCGAACCTACAACCTTCGGTTCCGAAGACAGCCGAAAATGACACTTCTGTAAGCGACGGAAAGTATTGTCACAGCATGAGTTAAAGAAACAATAGACACCTACGCGAACGTAAGCACACTAACGCATTTTTCCTTGATTTCAAGTGGTATTTGGACACTAAAGTGGTAGTGGTGGTATTCGTGCCAGCGACCTTCCGCTGGTTGTGAATTCGCCCATTGTTCTATACCACTTATACCACTTTGTTGGGCATCGGCAGT
>JBBQSE010000456.1:0-7233 GCA_038214195.1 Planctomycetales bacterium | reverse complement strand
AGGGCCGATTCAGGTCTCACAGCGATGGGAGAGCATTTCGTACGTTCTGATGCCGCTTGGAGCCATCATTGCCATCGGCGCAGGCATCGTACTCGTCGTTCTGGACAACCGAAGGAACAACGACTTGTAAAGTGACGGTGTGCGAAGTGTCCTACTTGATCGCCTCCAGCAGCGACTCGAAGAAACCCTTCGCAGCCGGTTTCGGATTTGGCGGAGCGATTACTTGTCCGGTTTGATATTTTTCGGCGGCGACTTCGAACTTCTTCAGCAGCAGTTCTGATTCGCGATTGGCTCCTCCGGTGTGCAACAGCACTCGAGCGCGGGAAATGGGGGTGTCGTTGAGTTCGACTTCGGCGATGATTCTATCCTGAACGGAATCAGGCTGCCGTATCAGAATTGTGATTGACTCTCCGCGCCTCGCGATACGCAGACTGGAGACGGAATTCGTGCTGAGCTGGGCGAGATTGCGGTAGTCCTCACTGCCGTCGGCGAGGGTTGTCTTCATTTTTGCTGTGACGTGTGTTTCGCTGGATTCATCGAGCGACCAGATCGCATTGACGGCCGTGCCAGCCGGATCGGTCAACTGAATTTGCAAGTAGACATCCGTGCTGGATCCCGCCGAAGGTGTCGCCATGTTGAGGGTTTCGAAATCTACCTGGATGTCAAAGTCGCCGGAGATGCGGTCCAGCGTGCAAAGACCGGCAGACTCCCAAGTATCAAAGCCCTCGGCAAGGACCTTCATGCCTTTGTCTGCTGGAGTCCACTCTCGCGTGTCCCGCCAGCGGTACAAGGTCGGAAGCGCTGGAGCTTCTTTCGCGAAGTCGTAGACAACCTTACTCGGGAGCTTTTCACGCTGTTCATTCAGTGTGACTAGGCGAGCGTCGGTGTCATCGACTGCTGTTCCGGTCAACTTTTCAGCGCGGATCGAGACGCTTTTCCAGACGACACTGGATGATCCCGCTTCGTGAATCTGATTCACCAGGCGGATGCCGTTCATCTGAGTCGGCGCGTCCGACAGTTCTCGTGAACCCCAGATACGGAAGTTCGGCGAATCGCCCTCAGCGGAGAGAAAGTAGACCATTTTGCCGCGACGCGCGAGGCGAAGTCGCCCGGCGCGTTCTTCCATGTCCTTTGTCACAAAGTAGTCCCGCTTTTCGCCGTCCAGAGATTTCTGGACTGTCGCGCACTGCACAAGTTGTTGTTCATTCTCTGCGGCGTAGAACATGTGGCGACGAGTAATGAAGAATTCGTCGGAGGTCGGATTCTCCAGCATCGTGATGAGCATCAAAGAACTGCTGCCTTTGACCGACGGACTGGATTCGTACTGATCGTAGGCCAGCGTCACGTCAAAATCTCCGTGAAGCTGAAGACTCGG
The DNA here is from genome assembly GCA_038214195.1 of Planctomycetales bacterium. GTDB lineage: Bacteria > Planctomycetota > Planctomycetia > Planctomycetales > Planctomycetaceae > SXXK01. Next base: position 5,858 of record JBBQSE010000456.1, on the reverse strand, counting down.
AGCAATTGTGGTGTTGAGATAACCGCTGGCTCCGGAGCGAAGCGCATGCAGTCCGTCCGGTGTTTCCTGCAACTCCTTTCGGCTTCCATGAACGATGGCAAAACGTTCCTCCTGAAAGCCGTCGCGTGCGAAGTTGTGCGTGAACGACGCGGTCAGATGATCGATGTTTTGATCCAGAAACTCGGCTTCCTCAACGGCAAGTTGCTGATCAGCGATGGACGGCAGAGTTCGGGGCCAGTTGCCGGTCCACCGGACGTTGCGGACTTGCAATTCGCTCTGATCGGCATAGTGGAAGAAACCGAATTGTCGCTGGTTCGTGGCTTCCAGAGGTCGTTGATAAACCAGTTCACCGTTGAGTGTCAGCTCGATCACATCGTCATTGAGTGAAACGCTGGCGCGGTTCCATGCATTGTTGAGCAGTGGCAGTTTGGCCGGGCCCCGACGATTGGCGGCTTCGGACGTCGCGTTATCGGGGGCCAGGTCTGTGCGTTCAAACGGGCCATCCGTGAGCCAGTGAATTTTGATTCCTGCGGGATCGATGAGGAAGCAAAGCCGGTCCATCATCGGATGAGCGACGACTTCGCCTTCGCGATAAAAGAATTCATAGTCGATCGTACCGTCTTCCAGCATAGGTCGATGGTAGAGGATTGCGGATTCGTCGTAGACTGAGGGCAAGGTCATAGACGCCCGGCTTTTTTGAAAAGCCGGGCGTCTTGAGGCGTGAATGATGCTGTCTTCGCAACGCCACTGGGCTTCAGGTTCGCCAGCGGACTCGCCGAAGTACGCGATCCAACCGGCCAGCGTTGGTGAGGACGACAGACTGATCGTTTCCGAAATTTTCGGTGCGCCGGTGATGCGAACATTGGTGGCTGTGCCTTCCTGCATATCCGCACTGCGAATGGCGACCCACGGATCGCAGTTCTGCTCAACCTGCTGCGAATGAATGATTCGCCCGTTAATCGATGTTGTCATCGTGCCCTGCCGTACTTCCGTCCGGTAGTGCAACACGTCACGTGATTTAAGCGGAGGTTTGATGAGGAAACGCCGAGTCAAATCGCGAATGTTGCCCACATCGTAGTGCAGGTGATCGTACACCGGTGAGACCCAGACGCCGCATGCCATGAGTCGTGTTTCGGCCCAGCTGAAAGCGCAGACATCGCATTCAATCTGAAAGTCGCCGGTCAGGGGACTGCAGTAATAGAGATAGTCGGTTCCGTGGCTGATCGTGTTGTCGGCGCGTCCTTTTTTGACTTTCCACTGAGCCATCGGGATGCCTTCACCTCGCGTCTCCGCAGACATCGTGCTGGATGACTGCCATTGCGGCGGCGATGACGACTCTGCAATATCAGCCGATGAGGCATCCTGCTGTCGCACCGCCTGCAGTGAACGAAACTGGCGGATCCATGTGGCCCGCGAAGACGTTAGCTTTTGCTGATTGATGACACGGTCGATGTTCTCAAGCAGTAGTTCGCGAAGTTCGTCGAATTCCTGACAGCGAATCAGCAGCGCGGCTTCGGCGGCTCGTTGAGTTTGGTCGATGGGCTGCTCTTCGGCACTCAAGACGCTGAACTGGTCGATGAACTGCATGGCTTCGTCGAGCTTGTTCTGCTTCAGCAAAATCATCGCCAACATCGCGGCTCGATTCTTCGTCGATAGAAGACTGGTTGGCTTGATACGTTCGATCCGTTCCCGCAGCAAGTCCAGCTTGTTGAGTTCAGCCGCCGCATCGATAAGATCAAGGGCACGCGACAGGATTTCTCCCCCAGCGCTGATTCGGCGTCCGCTTTCTTGATGAGCACTCAAGGCAATCGATGCCGGATTCGACGGCGAAAAGTCAACTTGCAGGCGAATCGGGTTTGCCGGATCGGGTGGCAGAACCCAGCGAGTCAGAAACTCATATCGATCGCTGGCCGACATCGTGCCTGCTCGCTTGTGAACTGACAACGCGGATTCAGCGATGTGGTCGTCAGCAAAGATGGCGGCCAATGCGGCCTGATGACCGGAGTTTTCTCCGATTTGTCCTTCTGCTGACCAATGCACCGAACACAACGAAACGAGAACACAAGCCATGGTCACAATAGATTTGGTCGACAGTTTCACGGCATTGTCCTTGTTGGATCTTTGATCTGCGTAAGAGCAAGGTTCATGCTTCTCGTTCCAGGGCTCCAGCCCTGGAACGCAATGCCCTGGAGGCACTTGCCTCCCTCGCCCGCGAATCCGGGAGCAATGGCGTCAATCTATCGACGGTTTTGTGAGCGGCAAGGCGCTAGCCGCCGGTATTGCCAGCGTGATAACAATATTCACCGGCGGCTAGCGCCTTGCCGCTCACTAAGTCCCCTCCGGCGAATCACGGGAGGCTGGAGCCTCCGAAGCAGTGTGTTCCGAGGCTGGAGCCTCGGAACAAGGACGTTCGCCAGCCTCACTTTTCACCACGCGATGTTCACAATTTACCGTTAATCTTCCCGGCCTGCACCGTCAGTTGCTTGAATGTCACGATGGTTTTTCTGTTCGCGCCTCCGGTGTGGATCAGCATTCTCATGAATCCTGGCGGCACGGGATATTTGCCGATTTCCATTTGATCAAGGATGACGGGAGCCGATTCTTTGGACTCCTGAAAGACCTGATAGACAATTCCATCGCGTCGTGCGAGTCGCAGCAGGATGGCCTGACCGGCCCTTGATGTCTGACGTTCGCGATAGTCGAAGGTCCCGTCGGCTCGCAGACTGCGAAGTTGAGTTTCAGCGGCCAGTTCGTTCATCGAGTTCGTTGAGAACTTCATCTCGATCGCTGACTTCTTTGGATCGAGGAACTCAGTTTGCAGCAGCACTGTCGATTCGTCACCGTCCTTTGACGGTTCCAATTGAAGAACTTCGAGACTCAGTGAAATATCGAAATCTCCTTCGAAACCAAGTTTTGGTACGAGTCCCGCCGCTGTCCACTGGTCACTGCCGGGGGATTCAATTGTCAGGCCGTCTTTGCCGTGGAGGAAGCTTGCAACGCCGTCGCCCCAGATGGTGAAAGCCTCCAGTCCCTGAGTTCCAGCGCGCGGCACGCTGCTCGCAAAATCACGCTGTGTTATTGCCGGCAGCTTTGCTCGTGACTCATCCAACTGCTGAATGGTCATCAGTTTTTCAGGCGGAACACCTGTCGCGGAGGCCCCCCGTGCCGTCAACGACTTCCAGACGACGCTGGCGTGTCCGTCTTTGTGCTGCCCGTTGACAAGTCGGATATTCGCATCCGCGATGCCAACGTCTTCGGAGTGAATCAACCGAAATTCCGTCGAATCATTTTCGGCATACAGGTAGTAAAGCATTGTGCCACGACGAGCCAATCGCATTTGGCCGGATCGGGATTCTTCCGCACGCATCGACAGGAAGATGTACTGAGTTTCATTCTCTCGTTTTTGAAAGATCGCCGCATGAGCCACGTTTTCTTCGCGCTGACCCTCAAAAAGATATTGTTTGCGAAACAAAAAGCACGCAGACGTACGCAGATCATCCAGCACGGCAACAATCTGAATGTTGCTTTCACCGCCCGGTACGACCGAAGTTTCAAGTTGTTCAAATGCCACGGTCGCATCAAAATCACCCTGCAACTGCATGGGAGTTGAAATCGTATAGTTGACGTAGTCTCCACCCGGACGTGTCAGGCGAATGCCGTTCGGCAGTTGCTCGAGATTGTCTTCCCAACCCGCCCCGGAAACCGTGAATCTCTCACGCGGAAGTCCGTCGCGAAAGTCGTGTTGCAGCACCAACGGCAACATGCCGACATCGCCCAATGTCGTTTCCAGAGAATTGTCAGCCAGCTCCTGTTCAACGGGTGGTTTCAGTGTCGTTGGCCACGTTCCCTTCCATCGAAGACTGCGAACGCGGGCTTCCGTCATGTCAGCGAAATGAAACAGCCCAAACGTGCGAAGATTCGTGGTCGGAATGGTCTGTGAACAAACAACGTGATCGTTGACTGCAACTTCAGCAACGTCGCCTCGAACGGAGATGGCAGCTTTGTTCCATTCACCAGGCTTCAGCTTCAACGGATGACTGCCGTCAGAACGCGGAAGCGGATCCGCTCGATCGGGTGTACGCTCGGTTCGATCAAACGCACCGTCGGTGAGTTCATGCAAGTGAACGCCTTCGGGAGTCAGCATGAAGCAAAATCGATCCAGAGCCGGATGAACTTCCATGCGACCAGGCTGATAGAGGAATTCGTATTCGATTGTCCCATCTTCCACCATCGGACGATGGTATCGGAGCAAGCTTTCGCAGGCCGAGCCTTCCAACCCTGCTCGTCGTCTTCCGATAAGCGTCGCCGTTGATTCAGGGGATCGGGCATTTGGTGCCTCAAGGTACCAATCTGCGTTCACGGTCCCGACGGATTCATTAAAGTAAGCTAGCCAGCCCGGCAGATCGGACTCTGTTGCCAGTTCAATCTCAGACGGAATCACGGGCTCGCCCAGGACTCGCAGATTTGACACAGTGCCAAAACCAAACCATCGACAATGAACGGAAAGCCACGGGTCGCTGTGTGCGGATCGTGGACTCTGGAAAACCTGCCGCCCGTTGATGAACGTAGTGCAGGTGCCGTCGCGAACGTCAAGCCGCGCTCGCATCGAATCTTCAACTCTGGTGAGCTGTGGTGAGATCAGTCGCCCTTGTCGGTCATCGCGAAAAATCCCGTTGTCGCATATGTCCAATGAATTGCGAGGACCAGCCCAGACACCGCCGAAACTCAGATGAATGTCGTGATAGTCAAACGTCGACAGATCCGCTTCGACGCTGAAGTTGCCTGTCAGCGGCGATGCAAAATACAGGTAATCGTGATCGTGGCTGAAGGAATGGGTTGCTTTGCCTGGCGATGTTTCCCATCTTGCGGCTGCGTAACCCTGGCCTCGAGTTTCCGCTGTGACGCGACTCACGGGGAACCATGACTTCAGTGGTTTCGAAGTGGACTGGCCATCATTTCCTGCGAAACGACGCCCTCCCTCGGTGTCAAATTGAAATCGCAACGAATGAATGTAACGATGCCATCGTTCACTTCGCGGACCATTGTTGGCAATCACATCCGTATAAAGCAGCATCGCCAGTTCACGAGCCAGTTCGCTGGTTTGAGGATGCTGATCGGCGATCCTGATCGTAATGACTTCCGGCCCTCGTTCAGCCTGAGTCACCGGTGCCGCCGCAGCGAGCGTCAGCAACTCACGCATTTCTTTTTCTGCCGTTTGAAAGTCTTTCTCCGCAATCGCGACGATCGCAAGGAATGCCAACTGCGCCTTTCTCTGTTCGATCGCCGTCGGATGAAATGCCAGCGTGTGCCGCCGAAGCTCGAGAAGGCGATTCAATTTTGACGCAACCTCAACCAGATCGATCGCCGGCGCGATCAAGTCGGTTTCCGTGAAATCGATTTGCATTCGCAATGTCTGATGCGACGCTGACGGCAGCACCCACCGCGAAAGAAACTCAAATCGCTCGACATCTAAAGGAACCCGCGCACGCTGAAAGACTATTAACACATTGTCAGCCAGAATTTCGTCATCAAATAAGGCGGCAACAGCTGGCATGTTTTCCCCGGCGTTGCAGCGACTTGACGTACCCAACTGCAATGCCACCATGATGGACATGAGAGCTGGAGTTCGAATCGAATTCATTGAGGGGCTCCGATGCGATCGGTCAGACTGCGGAATTTCCAGGGTCTTTGCAGGTTTCTTTCGTCGTCGCGCTGTCAGGCGAGCGGCAGAATCATGTCTACCAAAAAGATATCGCCATACCGAAGGAATCCGACTTGGGACAAGTCGGACTACAACGTAGGCAGATCTGTCCCAGATCTGCATCCTTCAGCATGATCAATGGCAAGTGGTTGTCTCG
>JBBQSE010000455.1:0-7239 GCA_038214195.1 Planctomycetales bacterium | reverse complement strand
GAGATTGCTCTTCACATCCAGACACGTCAGCCATTGTCCGTCGTAGGCTTTCGTGTCGATGCAGACAAAGCCATTGCCAACGGCTGGGCGACCGCAAGCGAGACTCGGGTGGCCGCAGATGACAGTTTTTCCAGAGCAGTGCGGCACTTCGTCACCCGTTAATTTGCTCCAACGCAAGGTCGCAGTATGCTGTAACCCCATTGGCACGTCCGGATCAACATTCGCATGGACGAAAATGTGCGTCTCGTTCTGCCAGTAATCCGCGAGCGAACGAATGAATTGAACATGTTCGTCAGGAATTTGATCCATGCTGCCACCGTACGAATCCAATGTCGCCATGGCACCGGCTCCGATCCACAGCATTCGTGGCGATCCTCGCTCCAGCGATTCGAGAAGCATTTCATCATGATTCCCCATGATGCCTACAAGATTCACCCTTCGAGACAATTCCAGGAGTTGATCAATCACGCCTTTGGAGTTTGGCCCCCGGTCAATTACGTCCCCAAGTACGACCACGGTATCATCTCCGGAAGGCTGCACGAGCGCCAGCAGACATTCAAGGGCTTTATCACAACCATGAATATCACCAATAGCCAGAACTCGCGATCCCATGATTCAAACTACCGTTCAATTTATTCGGGCAGGATCTATTTTCCAACCGCGCGCTGCAGCAGGTTGCGAGTGATTTGCTGGACGCGATCATCAGGACCGTGCGGGCGGCTGTGATGCGACCACGGCAGGACATGTCCCGGTGGATCGCCGAGTGCCTGAGCCCACCAGATGGTCGCCGCGTTAAACACGAAGTTCTGCTTTGGACCGGGATAGATCGTCGCGGTCCAATGCTGAGGATTCACGCCACCCTGCCATGCCGTGCCTTCCGCGACAACTTCCAGTCCGGGAATCTGTGCGGGCTCACCGTGATATTCCCAGCCGATCAGCCCTGGAATTGATTCACCGTTTTTCATGCCGGTCCCCGCGAAAATCCAGTGATCGGTTTTTGTGGCTGTCCAGTCGCCACCACCATTCACAGGCTCCACGTTGCGGGCTCCCATGAGCAATCCTTCGTCCGGGCCACGAAACGGAAACGGTCCGTTTTCCTTCTCGCGGGCGACGGCGTAGTCGTTCTCGGCACCGTACGGACCACCTCGAAAGAAAATCCGGTTGGGACGACCGTCAGATGCCGCTCGCAAAGGGGTCACCCAGCAGACGCTATTTCCGGACACAAAGAGCAGATTCACACCTTCATCACGCATTTTTGTGACGCTGTCAAATTGTCGGCGATCCCAGTATTCGTCGTGCCCGACACTGATGAACGCTTTGCACTTCAGTCCGCGGGCAGGCGTCACCATGTCGCTGTTGGACACGTAACTGACGTCGTATCCCTGCTGTTCGAGCCAATAGGACATTGGGAACTCATACGGAATGAATTCACCGGCACCGACAGTCAGCGGATCATTCACCACCGACGTGTACTGTGCCTCCCGACCATACGGCCGATCAAAACTCACGTCCGCCCACGGCCCCTGTCCGCCCTTTGGATGCGTGTACACGGAATAATGGCTGGGCCAGACGTTGTAGGCCTGCCATGTATTGTCCGAACACTGGAACAGCACATCCACAGGACGGTCATCACGTACGATAAAGATCACATAGCTTTGCCAGTACGGCTCGTTGCCTTCGGGAATCGTGGTAAGACGCCCCAAGTAAACTCCACTGAGCCATTCGTCTGGGATCGGGAGCGTCACAGACGCCTGCCAGCGGCATTCATGCAGATCTTTTTCGCCGATCACTGGTTCAGGCTGAGTGATGCCTTCCACGCGATCGATCGTCTGCATCAGTCGCGCACCGCGACCGTTGTAGTAGCCAGTCCGAAAAATCTCGACGCGAAAATCTCGTGATGGATTGGTTGAAACCATGATGTCAATTGACTCGCCAGCGGCCACGCTTTGCTTCGAACAGTAACCTTCAATGTTGACTGAACGACAACCGTCAGTGGCAACTTTGACGCGAGTCAACTGCCAGTCACGAGCGCCCTCATGGGCGTTTTCCATTTGAATCAGGTTCGATGCGTTCTGGGGAACCAGAGAGCTTGACGTCAACTGTGCCGAGCACGACGCAAACGTTAGTCCCACGCAAACGAAACGAATTCCAGTTCGAAACAACCGCATTACGAAGATGGTTGGCGAAAGATTCAACAACATTTGGTTCATCTGCAGCCCCTCAGACAGTCATCAAGGGATCAAATTCCCGAAACACGACGTCTCAGTTTAGAACAATTGCCAGAATTGTTCAGGCTTGCAGGGCACTAATCGGGCAACAAGAGGTCCGAATCTCGCAGGAATCGCACGTCACTGTTGCTGGCAGTGACATCCTCGTGGTCGATGGTGTCGTCGTCGAATCCATCGTGAGGAATCACAGGAATCATCTCGGTGGCACCATCGCGGGCAACCCGTGCGAGCCCCTGATCGGGGCCGAGATGCACGCGATAAGTGATACTGGAAAACGCAATCTGGTCACCCGGTAACAATGCCCCTCGAATCACACGCTGGCCATTCACACGCGTTCCATTTGTGCTGCCCAGATCCCGCAAATACAGCAGTCCGTCTGTCTTGACCAGCACACAGTGTTGCTTGGAAATGCTGGTGTGATCGACGACCAGATCACATATCTTGGAACTCCGCCCAACGACGGTAATCGCGCTGTGAAGGGTAATCGGCGGTCCACCTTCTTGTGGAATCAACTGAGCCAGCATCGTGGCGGTTCCTGCGTCAGACAGACTTTAGATTAAAGCACACAATAACTTAGGTCAGTTTGCAGTGCCAGATCGACACTTTCAACCCTCATTTCCCAGGAATACTGCTACGCCTTTGCCGCTTCGGACAGAAACTCCCGCGTAATCGGTTCCTGCGGGTTTTCAAAGATCTGTTCCGGCGGTCCCGATTCGGCGATGCGACCAGCATGCAGGATATGCACTTGATGGGCCACCGTGCGTGCGAACGACATGGCATGAGTGACAACGATCATTCGCTGGCCGCTGGCCGCCAGATCCGTCATCACGCTGATTATCTCGGCGGTAGTTCGAGGATCCAGGGCACTTGTTGGTTCGTCGAAGAGGATCGCTTCCGGATTCATGGCCAATGTCCGTGCGATCGCGACGCGCTGTTGCTGGCCACCCGACAGAGAGCCCGGTCTCGCATTCTCTTTATCGCCCATCCCCACTCGAGCCAGAATTCGGCGGGCGTTCAGCACCGCCGCATCGCGCGACTGCTTCAACACATGAATTGGCGCTTCAGTTACGTTTTCAAGAACAGATCGATGTGGAAAAAGATTGAATTGCTGAAATACCATTCCCACGCGTTTCCGAATCTCGAACAGCGCCAGATCGCGCTGAGGACCGGGTTCGGGATTGAGCACAATATCGCTCACACGAATCGATCCCGAATCGAACGACTCCAGTCCGTTGATCGTCCTCAACAGCGTGCTCTTGCCGCCACCCGACGGTCCCAGCAGGACACAGACTTCTCCATCCGCCACGCGCAGACTGACACCACGCAGGACTTCCTGCTGGTGGTAGCGTTTCACGATGTTCGTCAACTCAATCATCCCCGTCGCTCCTGTGACAGATTCTTCTCGAGTCGATTTGTCATCACGGAAAGCGGATAACTCATGGCCAGATACAGCAATGCTGTCAGCAGTCCGAGTTCCACAATCGCCCCCGCGCTGCGTGCCTGGATGTAATACTGCTTCGACAATTCCACGACTGTGATCACGGAACACACCGCCGTATCTTTGAACAACGCGATGAAGTCATTCGTCATCGGCGGCAGCACCAGACGAGTTGCCTGAGGAATAATGATCCGTCGCAGTGCCAGACTTCGCGACATCCCCAGTGAGATCGCCGCCTCCATCTGGCCTCGCGGAATCGATCGAATTCCGCCGCGATAGATTTCCGCTTCGTATGCGGAATAGTTGATCGCCAGTCCCATGACGGCTGCCGCAAAGGCATTGATCGTCAACTCCATCCCCGGAAACAGAATCGCCAGCAGCTTTGGCACAAGGAAGTAGATCAAATAGAGCTGCAGCACCAGCGGTGTCCCGCGAACAAGTTCAACGTAGACGGCGGCTGGTTTTCCCAAATACCACGGACCATACAACCTCGCGAGCGCGATGAGCAATCCAATGAAGACGGCAATCGGCATCGCAGTGATCGACAGCAGCACGGTCATCCCGGCGGATCTCACCAGCAAGCCACCACGTTGTCGGATCACCTCCCAGCCGCCGGACGGTTGGTAACTGGCTGTTGCCTCTTCACCACTTTCTTTTGTGCCATTGCCATCTGCAGGAGAATCGGCGTCACCTCCGATAAAACCGCCGTCCGCGTCTGTCTCCAATCCGCGCGTGGCCTGGGTTTCATTCCAGATACGATACTTGGTAAAGATTTTTCTCAACCGCCCGTCCTGCAATGCCTTGAACAGGCTTTCGTTCACCGCTTTCAGCAGATCACGATCCGCCTTGCGGGTCATCACTACGTAGAAACCGCGTCCTGTCGGCGGGCCGATTGGACGCAACTGCGAAAAACCGTCGGAATAAAAAACCCAGATCGGAAGATCCTGCACATTGGCATCGATTCCGCTCAGTCCAAGTTCTGTCGCCTCCATCGCATCGGTCGCACCTTCGAACAGGGCGATCTCAACGCTGTCTCCCGCAAGTTTCTCGACATAGTCCTGAGCTGCGGACCCGCCGAGCACTGATACTTTTCGCTTCCGCCCATCGACCGGTTTAAGCAGATCATCCCACGACGTGAGGCTGTCATCCGCCGTGCGTCCCAACAACTGCAGTTCAAAAACATAATAAGGGATGGAAACACCGTATCGCTGAGCCCGATTGGGAGTCCATTCATACCCATTCAAAACCAAATCAATGTCGCCCCGGTCCAGCAGATCCGGCAACTTGTCCCATTGTCCCTGGGAGAATTCCGGCTTGACGCCAAGATGTTCCGCGATCAACTGAGCCAGTTCGACTTCGAACCCAACCAATTGCGATGGATCGTCCGGGCTGGGATAAACAAACGGACCGCCACCCTCCTGATCGGCTCCCCAGACGAGTGTGCCGCGCAGGCGAATTCGATCGAGTCCGTCGTCGGCAGTCACACTGCTCGACGCAATCAGCCACGTCGCTGTGAGCGTCAACAGAGTCTGCGCGTAGAACCGGAATGACGGTCGCGCGACCAAAGACTGAACTGGCGTTTTTTTCACTAACGGTCCTCTCGCTGAAAAATGTGGTCGCGGAGTGTACGAAATGCGCCAACAAATTCCATTCGCTCAGTATTCCCTAAAATCTCTGAAAGAGTCATTCCGGGCCGTAGCGTGTAGCCGCAAACGGGAGAATTCGATGTTGCTTGAGCATAATCATGGATTCCGGGAACAGTTGAGACCACTGTTCTACTCTGCCCATGCGTCTGCGCCGATCAGTGGCACAAAGTTGAACGCGCCGAGATCTTCCTGCTCAAGTACGCCGTGCCGCTTCGTGCAGCGAGTCATCCGCTGGTCGTGTCTTGGGCCGATCGGCATTACGATTCTTCCGCCGTCTGCCAGCTGCGATTGAAATGCCGGTGGAAGCGATGGACCTCCAGCGGTCACCACGATTGCGTTGAATGGAGCTTCGTCAGGGAGTCCCAGTGATCCGTCGCCGACATGCACGCGGACATTCATAATTCCAAGTTGTCGAATACGGGCATCGGCATTCTGCGCCAGCTCAGGAATTCGTTCGATCGTATGCACCTGCCGCGCCAGTTTCGAAAGAATGCAGGCGGCATAGCCGGAACCGGTGCCGATCTCCAGAACCTTTTCCGTTCCGGTCAGATTTAACGCATCGCACATCATCGCGACGGTATACGGCTGTGAAATCGTCTGGCCGTGTCCAATGGAGAGCGGTCCGTCGTAATACGCTTCTTCCCGGAGCTTTTCTGGAATGAAACGTTCGCGTGGAACTTCCCGCATCGCCGCGAGGACTTTGAAAGCCTTGATTCCACGCCCTTCAATCTGGTGAGTCACCATCCAATCGCGGCGTTCACTGAATTCGTCAAAGTCTTCAGTCGATGATGGGTACAATTTCAGTCTCCCAAACCATGAATCCGACCGGCGGCGTCCACGTCGATTCGGCGTGCCGCCGGTTCGCGCGGCAGACCGGGCATCAGGCTGATTCCATCCGTTAGCGCCAGGATGAATCCCGCCCCGGCCGACAGTCGAACTTCACGGATCGGCAAACGAAATCCAATTGGCCGCCCAAGTCGTTTCTGATCATGAGACAGCGAATACTGTGTCTTTGCGATGCACACGGGCAGTTGACCAAATCCCTGGCCAGTGAATTCTGCCAGCTGTTCCCGCACGCCATGTGAAAACTCGACACCGTCTGCGCCATACACGTGTGTGGCGATCGATTCGATTTTGGCTTCGCACGAAAGATCCAGGGGATACAGATGCCGGAAGTCACCGGGCATTGAGCACGCATCCATCACGGCATCGGCCAGCTCCAGAGATCCTTCGCCGCCGTGGCTGAAAGCTTCCGTCTGAGCCACCCGAACGGCTCCAGCTTCCATCGCCAGAGTTCGCAAAAGATTTAACTCCGCCACCGTGTCCGATGGGAAACGGTTAATCGCCACGACGATCGGAATCCCATAATGCCGCAAATGCGCCAAGTGTCCTGCAAGGTTACCCATTCCAGCCCGCAGCGATTCCGTATCTTCGGTCAGCATGGCTTCCGGCAGCGGTCGCCCAGGACGAACATGAAATCTCCCGCTCTGATACTTAAGAGCCCGTACGGTACAAACGAGGACCTCAGCATCCGGACGCAGTTCAGGCGTTCGGCATTTAATGTTGAACAGTTTTTCCGCTCCCAGATCCGAACCGAAGCCGCTCTCCGTCACGACGTAATCCGCCAGCCTGAGTGCCGTGAGATCAGCGATGACGGAGCTGTTACCGTGCGAAATGTTCCCGAATGGTCCGGTATGGACGAACGCTGGTGTGTGCTCGGACGTCTGGACCAGATTCGGACGCATCGCATTTCTCAGCAATGCGGTCATGGCACCCGCAGCTCCGATTTGGTCGGCCGTGACCAAAGTTCCGTCGGGGGAACGCCCGACAATCAGACGGCCGATGCGTAGTCTCAGGTCAGCAAGATTTGCTGCCAGCGCCAGCGCCGACATGACCTCGGACGCAGCTGTGAGATCAAATCCCGTGT
>JBBQSE010000454.1:0-7254 GCA_038214195.1 Planctomycetales bacterium | reverse complement strand
CGAGCATCTTCTGGTAAGCCTCACCCGTCAAGCCGCGCTGGAGCGAGACCCGCGGTGCCGGAAGGTGGAAAAAGGGCATCATCATTGGCCACCAGGCAACGAAGAAGGGCTTCTTGTCCGCAGCGTTTTTTTGCATAAACGCTATGGCACGCTTTCCGGATTCCATATCAAAGGTGCCGAAGTCCTGCGGGGTCTGAGCCGCTCCCCACTCCTTGCCCTGTTCGCCTTTCCTGCCTTCGATGTAGAGGACCATCCCCTTCTGGATGAACTTGTTGTCAAGCTGGTAGGGATCCTTCGCCAGGATCTGTCCGAACATGCCTTCGACCGCGCCAGCTCCCTCGCCTTGCACGTTCCAGAGGCTGCCAATCTGGTTGTATGGGCTGAAGAAGGCTTCGTCGAATCCCTGGTTGTAAGGGTAGGATTGCTCGATGTCGCCCAAGTGCCATTTGCCGTAGAACCCGGTCGCGTAACCGGCCTTCGACAACGCGGTAGCGAGTGAGACGGTATTCCTGCTCAGCCCGTGGTATTCGATGGGCATGCCGACCGTGGCCATGCCGTTTCGTATCGGGTGCTGACCCGTCATCAGGGCCGCCCGGCTCGGCGTGCAGGACGGCTCGGAATACATCCGCGTGAACAGCATGCCTTCGGCAGCCATCTGGTTGAGCCTGGGTGTCGAGTAGCCGCGCATGGGTTGCATGGCCGGAATGCCGACCGCTCCAAAGGGCTGATCGTCCCACATGAAGTGAATGATGTTAGGCGGCGTACCAAATTTTTCCTTCAGCTCGGCGAGCTTGGCGTCGAGATCCTTGTCTTCGACCTTCCACTGCTCGCCGTGTTGTGCATCGAGAATGTAATACTCGGCGTCGTGGATAATTCCGGGTTTGCCAGGCTGTGCAAAGGCAGTCCCCGTGACACCCGGCAAACCAGCCACAGCCCACGACACAGTCGCCAGCATCAACACTCTCAGAATCGTACGCTTCATCGTTTGGTCCATTCGTTGCATGGTCGTTAATCTCGATCCTGGAAAGTACAGAAATGCCGCTTCAATCGCAATCGCCTGCAGAATCAAACAGAAAGGGATTCAAAGAATCCACAGACGGCCCTGGGCGATGCGATCGCCTGCCTACAAGTGGTCCACTCGGAATACCGACTGTGCCAGAGAAAGCGGTTGCCGTGCTTTCGGGTCGTTAGAATCTCAATGAAAAATGCACCACTCCTGTACATCGGTCGGAACGCCAAATTAGACTGGACGGGCGCTCCCGGTGGTCATTCTGCCTGAGCGAGACTCCTCTTTTTCCCGAGCGACATCATGGAATCCGAAACCGAACCGATGAGCACCAAAGAGCTGACTCAAGCCGTCAGCCTGCTGACCGAAAGAGAAGAAGCGAGGGTCGTGCAGGAGCGACGAAAAAAACGACTTCGTGTTTGCCGTCGCCGCAAAAAAATGCAGGCGAGCGAGGCTCAGCTGAAACGTTCGATCGAAGTCATCAAATGGTGCATTGTCGGAATCGCGGCCGTCATCGGGATTTCGCTGTTGATCCTTGTCGTTGTCGTCTGGAAAATTGGCAACGAGGCGGAGCGGATCAAGGGTGAAGTCCAACAGATCAAAGGGGAAGCCCAGGCCATTGCCCAAAAAATCGAAGTCAAGGCCGAACTGATTCGCGATAAGATCCAGCACCCTTTGCAATCCATCGGCGGAGCGCTGGGAGGACAGCTGGAGAAGAAAATCGGTAATGCGATTGGAGTGGGCAACGAATAGCGGGATTTTGTTGTACGTCAGCCTTTCAAGGCTGAACCGGCAACACGACTGGTCAGGCTGAGAAGCCTGACGTACTTCCGACTGTAGTTTTCCGATCGATGCCTAATAATAGAAGCCACCAAAGAGTCTTGCTGCAGCGTAGTACTCGAATGCTTTCATTCGGCACAGGAACGGATGTCTGGAGTTCTGGCAGGCGCAGTTCATGTTGTTGAGGAACTGACGGTCACATTGTGCTCGCGGGACGCCGGAGGCAAGACACGCATCGTGCGCAGCACAGGCGGGCCGCATATCGGCACCGTAGAATCGCTGATGCACCAGTCGATTGCCGCCAAACGTATTGCCAGGTCCGCAGGGCCGCCACGGAGGACATCCGCCAGGGCCGCCAGCCTGTGCCGAAGACAAGGAAAAGATTGCCACTGCCGCAGCAAACACTACTAAGGATCGAATGGCCTTCATCGTTTCGCCTAAAAAAATATACTCGCATTGCGTTCAAGCCGACGTTGGGGAGCGGCTTTCAGATTGGTCGATGAATCCGTTCAATGTTCGCGTGCCCCGCTGAAGGGTACAACACTGAGTAAATCCTGCGCGAAAGCCTTACTCTCGGGTCGCATTTCTGTGCAGAAATCGGCTTGCCTGCTGTTATATCTTGCCAGAGCGACACCGGGCTGGATGCCATCTTGCACTCATATTCGCTCTATCCGGCAAGACTGAAGTTTCAGGCGTCACAACCACAGATGATACGAACGATAACGTCGGCACAATGTTCAAGTCGCGGTGGGACTACTGTGCGGCCCTGGTGGACTGCAACTCGTCGATGTAAATATAGACGGGGAAGGCATCAAATGGCTCGCCGAGCTCACGCTGGCGGTTGTTTTGTTCACGAACCCATTCATCAACGTGAGGTAAGAAACACTGGGCACGATTCCCCCCAGTGTCATCTGATAGGCGACTGCCGTGAGTATCCCCACAAATGATATACTCATGCGATCCCCCACCGAAGATCGGTCCATCCAAAACACCGACCAGGACAGCATTACGATCAATGTCAGAGGCATTACGACCAATCGCAGCATGTACAGCGGTTTGCGTGTCACATTCATCGTTACGACGAATGCAGCCGGGCTGGCACCTCCGCTGGACGTCCCGGCATTCATTATCTGAATCGACCCTTCGACATTTTCGAGAGTCCACTGCGGGACCTTTGTTAGAGGCCCCTCCACGAAACCGACTGTCGGCTCCGGATTAAAGGCGATTTCACTCGCTTCATACCCGAACAGGCCGAACGTCAGATGCAACTGTTGATGGTCGAATGGAAACCGCCGCATTCCGAGACGCACCTTCGCGACCGCCTCAATCGCCTCACTCAATATGCAGGTCCCATTCGGCTTCACGCGAAGTATGACTGCACGACTCTCGTACTGACCGGCTGTGTTGACAAGCGTGACCTGGGGATACCATCCCGGCGAAATTTCGTTGAACTGATACGCGCCGGAATAGACCTTCTCAGTCACGCCGTCTGTGATCGGATCGAATGATTGGCGTGGGTCCTGCCACACGAGAGTCAGGCCTCCCGAGAATGCGACCTGTTCTGCCTCGTCGTTGATCTGACTGATACTGACAAGTTGAAACGACGCACGAATTTCAATTGGTCCTTTACCATCCGGGGCAGAAAGCAGAAAGGCTTCGGACATTTGCGTCCGGGGAGACTCGTCCACCACCTGACCAGCCGCCGTTTGTGAGCAGCAGGCTACCAGCACGGCGAATTGAAATGCTTTGGAAATTCATTTTCTCATCATCATCCATTTCATTGCGGAATTCATTGCATACCGATTGACAATATTGGCGGAGTGAAGTCAACGTCAGTTTTTCGAACGATCCTTACTTACCGTCGAGTTTCGACGCCAATCGCTTGCCGAACAGTTCAGTCAGCACGGGTCCGAGTACTGACGTCGCGACCATGAGAACGATAACGCTGTTCAGAACTGGTTCGTCGATCAACCGCTGCCCGTCCGCGTTTTTGGCGTTAAACGCGACAAGGGCCGCCGCCAGGGTCGCGGCTACCTGCGGCAACGACAGAGACCACATCACAAGACCTTCGTCGCGTGTGTAGCCGAATGGCTTGCAAACCGCGAGTGCGGCACCAAGCTTCGCGAGGATCAGCCCGAGCACAATACTGGCCACCAATCCGAAGTGGTCGACAGTGGTTTCCGCGAAGACCCGGATGTCGATGAGGAAACCCACGGACATGAAGAAGACCGGAATGAACAGCCTGTTTCCCAGAAACTCCAGATCTGCTCTGGCGGAGCTGGCGTGGGCAGCGCGGTTCAGAGCGATGCCAGTGAGAAACGCTCCGATGATTCCTTCCAGAAAAAAATTGGCAAGCATTTTAGTGCTCTTCAATCCGGACTAAGTGCGATGTTACACTTTAGATCGAAAGGCACTCACGGTTACTCTAAAACGATTGCACATCAATCGGGACTTCTCGCAGCGCGGGTTTAGATTCGGAGTCGCCGTCTTTCGTCAGCAGGTCGATGCTCGTGATGCGCGTCATCGTGGTGGACGAGCGGGATTCCAGGGGTATCAGCGGTTCCGGTTTTTTCTCAGGTGCCTGCAGCGGCAGGCGGACTGTGAACAGACTTCCTTTTCCAAATTCACTCTGCAAGGTGACATCGCCTCCCAGGAGTCGTGAGAGTTCACGGACGATCGACAAGCCCAGCCCGGTACCTTCATACTCACGATTCGAATGGTCACGACCGCTCGGATCTGAAGAGCCCTGGCGGAATTTTTCGAAGATATGTTCCTGCTCCTGTAGCGGAATACCGATTCCCGTGTCTGCGACGGAGAACTCCACAAAATCGCCCTGGGCCTGCCGCAACGAAACACGGACTCGACCGCCTTCCGGAGTGAACTTGATCGCGTTGGAGAGCAGGTTGATCATGATCTGCGAGATCTTGCCGCTGTCTTGAAACATCACTGGCAGAGCTTCACCTGGAAGATCGGACTTCAGATCGATGTTCTTGCGATCCGCCAGCGGCATGATCTGCTGCAGCTGAATTTCGATCACATCGGACAGGTTGATGTCTGTGAGATGCAGTTCCATTTTCCCGCTTTCGATCTTCGCCAGGTCCAGCAGGTCGTTAATCTGCACCATCAACGACCGACCGGATGTCTGAATGTTGTGAACATATCGCTTCTGGCGATCATCCAGATTCACGGCACCTTGAAGAATGTCACTGAAACCAAGAATGCTGTTGAGCGGAGTTCTCAATTCGTGACTGATCGTGGCCAGAAAGTCATCCTTAAGTTTGTTGTTATTGAACAACTCCATATTTGCCTGAGCCAGCTGATCGACTTTGCCATCCAGACTGACGTTGAGCGAACGTAATTCATCGTTGCCGGTCATCATGTGCCGCAGCATACGATTGAAGGCGTGACTTAGCTCTTCGAATTCGTCACCCGTGCTGATCTCTGCCCGCAGATTCAGATTGCCGCGAGCGATCTCGTCGCTGACGTCCTTCAGGTGCAGGACCGGCTTGACGATGATATATCGCACAATGACATAGGCGACGAGCATTGCCAGAAACGCGGTGACGATACCCGTGGCCAGCAGAATGGCTCGATTGCGACTCAGCTCTGCGTCCACGGATTCCAGTGACAGGTCAATGCGGGCGATACTCAGCAATGGAGCGCGCGACCTCTTTTCAACCTCGGTCGCCGGCGCGGCGGCCTCTTGCTCCTTCGCGGCGGGAACCGCAGCAGAAACGGCAGCAGAAACAGCAGCAGATGCCGTTTGCTCGTGCGCGAGGAATTCTTCCGCGCGAAACCCCGAGATGTCTTTCACCTTGCCATCAGGCATATGACACCGAATACAAAACCGCTCGACCCGAATCGCAGAATAATACGACAGTACCCGGGGTTTGCCATCCTCCGGAACAATGCTCCAGTATTCATCCTCTTCACTGTCTTCATCCAGGAACTTCGCCCGCGCCTTGAATCCTATATCGTTCTGCGGGAACTCATTCGCGGCATTGGTCAGCTTCCAGATCGATCCGGCATAGTAATCGGTCTGGTCATTCGCCGCCTTGTCAAACAAGGTTTGGAGCACACGGGCGTCGATGTTTGTCCGAATGGAATTCTCATCGGACATGTCGGCGGTGTCAGAGTCTGCTTCTGTTGCCGCGCTGACACCGGGATCAGCGGGGGACACGGCCACTCCGTTTGCTGGCTCCTCCGTCCGTTTCGCAGGATTTTGTTCCTGTGCCATAAACAATCGATAGTGATGCAGCGTCAAAATGCGTGGCATAAGGGCGCGGGCGGCCAGGGCCTGCTGCGTAATGATCAGTCGCCGCGTGCTTGTGTCATACAGCCAAAAGCTGCCGGTAATCAGGATGAGCAGCGAGAAGCCAAACAGAAAGCGGCACTTTCTTTCCAGGCTCGTCTCACCGATGATCTTCTTGAGTGCTCGATACGAAATCACACTGCATTCCTTCTGCGGCCGCCGCGCCCCGGCGGCGTCAAGGGATCATATCAAGTTGACCAGATTGATGCTCATCAGCAATTCGATGCGATTTACTTTTCCGCGACGCTGATCGAGATGTCAATCGTCGCTGAATAAACGGCCGCTTTATCGAATCGTTCAGACAACGACATGGCAATATTCCGTATCGTCCGAGTCACTGAATGCTGTGACACGACTCCGGACGGCAGCGTAATATTTACCGGTTGATCCAGATTCACAAGTTGGTCGTTCAGCAAAACGGAAACCGCCGTGGCGTCCGAGTGTTCGATCTGGATTTCGTTCCCCGTCACCGTCGCGTTCAATCGGTCGCCGGTTTTTGCGTCTTCCGGCGACACTCGCAGCCAGTAAAAACGATCGTGCCGCACGTCATCCTGAATCCAGACGATGCGTTGCGGCCAGACGTTGCGAGCGAACTTCGCCATCCACGGCACGGCGACGGCGTCCTCCAGATTCATCCAGTGACCGCGATCTGCGTGCAAGACGACTTCGTGAACGTAGCCCGCTTTGTCGTTCGACTGAAGTACGTTGAGCGACTTGCTCCATTCGTCGGCTTTCGCGTTTCGATTGTACCCGGCGTCGTTCGCGCCCACATGAATCGTAAATCCGATGTTGCGAAGTCCCTCTGGACGTGATTCATTAGGATGTCCCGCCATCATGGCCGCCGCAGCCAGACGATCGGCCATGCGCGGGGCAAGCTGATAGACGCCGTCACCGCCTGCGGAATAGCCCATGATGTAGACACGATCCGGATTGACGTTTTCGAAAATGATCATGTCCGTGATGAGCCGGTCGAAGAATTGATCGATGTGCGACTGGTGCCAGAGGTCCCAGGTATTTGTCGCGGCCCGCGGAACCAGATAGACACCCTCTTCCGGCTGATAGAGTCGTGTTTTTTTTTTGTTAAGTTTGTGGTTTTACACCCCCCCAGCCCCCCCCCCCCCCACCAAACCAAATAAAAAGAAGACAACAACCCCCC
>JBBQSE010000453.1:0-7282 GCA_038214195.1 Planctomycetales bacterium | reverse complement strand
CGTGTCTTGCAAACTATCACCGGCGGCTAGCGCCTTGCCGCTCATTAATTTAACAGAACCCAGGCCAATGCCCAAATACAAGGTCGCAATCATCGGCAGCACAGGACGAGGCGACTACGGTCATGGACTCGACGCGGTCTGGAAGTCCATGGACCAGTGCGAGGTCGTGGCCGTCGCCGATCAGGATGAAGCCGGTCGCCAAAAAGCCATGACTCGCACCGGGGCCGCTCGTGCCTACGCCGATTATCGCGAGATGCTCGACAAAGAAATGCCACACATCGTCGCGATTTGTCCGCGGTGGGTAGATCAGCATCGGGACATGGTCCTGGCGTGCGCGGAACATGGCTGTCACATGTACATGGAGAAACCGTTCTGCCGCACGCTGGGGGAAGCTGATGAAATGATTCGCGCGTGCGAGATGCGACACTTGAAGCTGGCCGTGGCTCATATTAGCCGCTATTCACCGCAGCTGAAGATGATTCAGCGCCTGATCCAGGCTGGCGAAATCGGCGACGTCCTGGAAATCCGGGCTCGTGGCAAGGAAGACGCGCGCGGTGGAGCTGAAGATCTGTGGGTGCTGGGAACTCATGTCCTTGATCTGGTCCGCGCCTTCGCCGGTGAACCGGAATCCTGTTTCGCGCTGTTGTCTCAGCAGGGCCAGCACGTAACGAAGGAGCATGTTCGGGAGGGAAACGAAGGACTGGGTCCACTTGCCGGAGACCGCGTAGACGCGATGTATCGCTTCCAGAGCGGCATCACGGGCTACTTTTCCTCGAAGAAGGCGGCGGGCGGCAATCCCAATCGTTTTGGACTGCGAATTTACGGTAGCAAGGGCGTGATTGATCACACGTCCGGCTACGCCAACCCGGCGTTTCTGCTGAACGACGTCACATGGGGCTCTGCCGAGTCGTCTGGCAAATGGCGACCGGTTTCATCCATTGGAGTCGATCAGCCCGAACCTATCACCGCCAGCGGCTACGCGGGTGGAAATCCTGCAGCGGCACTGGACCTGATCGAGGCCATCGAGCAGGATCGACAACCCGCATGTTCGATGTACGAAGCCAGAGGAGCGATCGAAATGGTTCTGGCGGTCTTTGAATCACACCGCGCAGGCGGCCCTGTGAACATGCCGCTGGCAAGTCAGATCAACCCGCTCAGCGAACTTCTGTGACCGGGGCAATCGGCAGATTGAAAATGTCAAGCGAGCTTGGCATTTTGTTAGACCAAACCACCGGTTTTCAGGATTAGTACACTGTTAGGAGTTGAAAATCGCAAAAAACAGGTTAAATTTTGTTCAGCTTGCTAAGTGTTCTCGCAAAATTTTGTCATTTTTTCATTTTAAGGAAGACACGGTATGAAGCGGCGTCCTGGATTTACATTGATTGAGTTGCTCGTGGTGATCGCGATTATCGCGATCCTGATTGCATTGCTGCTTCCGGCAGTTCAGCAAGCCCGCGAGGCGGCTCGGCGTACTCAGTGCAAGAACAATCTCAAGCAAGTTGGATTGGCTCTGCACAACTATGCCGATGTTTATGGTGCATTCCCGATTGGGGTCAACGGCTCAGACCCGGGCGGTTGGGGTGTGTCATTTTGGGTTTTGTTGTTGCCCTATATGGAGCAGTCTGCAGTCTTTAATAATTTTGCTTTTTCCGGTCAGTCGCCGGGATACACAGGGCAAGGGGTCGGAAACACAATTAATGGGCCACTCGTTCGTGGTAAAACGTTTACGTTTCTTGCCTGTCCATCCAGCCCTCTGCCGACGCTGGCAGATACTGGTGCTGGGATTCAGACGGCGATTGCCCAATATGTTGGGATTTCTGGGGCAGTAGACGATGCAACTGTTCCACCCTTGTTTCTGAACAGCACCGCAACACCGAATCTGCCCAGCGATAATTGCTGCACATGCACTGTGCAGGGGATCCATGCGCGTGGCGGAGTGCTCTTACCGGGCAAGACGGTTGGATTCAAAGACATGATTGACGGAACCAGCAATATCATGGCTGTGAGCGAACAGTCCGATTTTGCGAAGAACGCAGCTGGTCAGCAGACACGAATTAACAACAACCATGGCTGGATGATGGGAACCGGAGCCGTCGGGGAAAACTCAAATCAGCGACGCTTCAATCTGACGACCGTCAGGTATCCGCCCAATGCAGTCAAAGCAATTGGTGGTACAACCCTGCAAGGTGTCTGCCTGAATGACGGAGCAAACAATGGGCTGTTTTCACCCCATGTGGGCGGTGTCCAGGCATTGCTTTGCGATGGTTCTGCCAGATTCATCAGTGAGAACATCGACCTCGTGACACTCAAACGGGTCGCGACCAGGAATGATGGTCAGGTAACGGGAGACTTCTAGGACTTTTCCCCGAAAGAATTTCGTTTCGCCCTGCACTTTGGCAACACAGTGCAGGGCGTTTTAGCATTGCGTACGTTCCCGATATTGGAGTGTTTTGAAAAATGTTGACTCCGGTTAGAAGTTATCTTGTTGCGGGAATTGTGGCGTTGTTGCCGATGATTTCCGGATGTGGCGGTGGTGGCGGATTGCCGAGCGGTGAAACGGGCACGGTCAGAGGCCATGTCACTTACGATGGAAAACCTGCCCTTGAGGGTACAGTCGTAACATTCATGCGGGATCCCGATGGACTGATCGCATCCGGTGCTGTCGATGCGCACGGCGACTATCTACTTCGCATGCGAGATGGCCTGAAGATTGTCGTTGGAACCTACCGGGTCTCTCTGGGTCCTCCGAATGTCGCGGCGACTATGAATCAGGACGAGATCATGCTGCTGGAACAGGCTGGAAACCTCCCAAATCCAGCCGACGTGAAGGAAGTTCCTGAAAGATATCGCAGTGTCGAGGGTTCAACCCTTGTGTGTGATGTTGAGGCGAAATCAAACACGTTTGATATCGACATGAAAGACTAGCAATCGTTCTTTGAAAGAATGACTATTGTGCGTTTCACAGAAGCCCGGCATTTTCAAAATGCCGGGCTTCTTTGTGTCTATCGGTTGGTAGTGCGACGTATTGCTCTGTCGGAGGCTGTGATTTTTCGTGGGGCAGGTTTGCAACCTGCCAGTTCCTTGAAAATCAGGCAGGTTGCAATCCTGCCCTACGGCAATTCGTTCTTAGCCTCGCGGTGATGAGTTGACGGGGGCCGGAATTGGAGAGCGATAGCTCGAAACCCCGGGGGCTTTCTTCGCTCCGGTCAATCCAGCCCCGTCCAACCAATTTGTCAATGCAACATTCAAGGTCGCAACGACTGCGTCGGAGCGTTGCCCCGTGATTGCTGCTTCAAACGCTCGGCAATCAACTTCATGCCGACTTGTTCGAGCGCCTTGATCAGTTCAGCGGTCTCAGCCTCATCGCGATCGGCCTTACCCTGCAGGTTCAGAATTCGATTCGCAAGATCCAGCAGACGTCGATTCTCTGCGAAATGAACTGCCGCCATTTTTTCCTGGCCCAACTTGCTGAGAGACTGCGCCAGCTTGTAGTGAGCCTGCTTATTCCAGGGCTGTCGTGTGATGATCGCCTGAAGATCGGATTCGGCGGCGGCATATTCCTGACGGTCCATGGAAATCGTCGCTCTCAATTCCAGTGCGTCAGGATCGTCGTGTTCCTGCGTCAGAATTTTCGCGGTGGCATCCCAGGCACCGTCAAGATTTCCTTCCAGCCGCAGCAATCGGGCTTCGTTGATTTGGTCCGGAAGACTCAAAGATTCACCGAGTTGAATCAGTTGGTTCTGGAGTAATCGAGCCTCGGCTCGTTCACCCAGTAGAATCAAGAGGCGGACGATGGCTCGAAGGGTCGAAATCGGTTCGGACTGGCTTTGGTCGCAATTCAACGCGATTCTGTAGTTGGACACCGCCAGTGGTAATGACATGAGTTGTTCGTGGGTTCGGGCGAGGACGAGCCAGGGTTTCGCGTTGGCTGGTTGCAATTCGGCCAGTTCGTTCGCCAGCTTTATTGTTCCCGCGTGATCGCCAGCCTGCTCGTGAATGGAAATCAGTCGATCAATAGCGTCAGCTCTTCGGGAATCATTAGGACTGATCGCTTCCAGCGCCATGACTTCAAACAGCATAATCTTACTTGCGCCAGCCTCATCGGCGAGTTCAAGCAGACTGGCGCTGTCTGCTGCTTCTGGATTCTTGATTTGACTGAAGCATCCCAGAGCTTCCTCCCAGCGACCGCACCGCAGCAGCGCGCGAGACCACAGCACTTGTGCGTCCGGGAAACTGTCGCCGGATGATGCGACGACGTCTTCCAGCAGCTCCGCAGCCTGCCGCGGGTTTGTTGTCAGGAGTGATCTGGCCTGACGGACCAACATGTACGGTCGGCCAAAATACCACGCGACGCAACAGACTGCTATCACTATCAGCAATCCACGGCCCAGTCGACGACGCGATCTTCGCAGAACACGGCGACTTCCACTCACATTCGCCGATGCGTTGGAATCAGAATTTTGTGAAATGTTCGTTTGGCTCATAGCCCGTCCTGTGCGATACGCAAAGCCCCCCTCATCCGGCCTCCGGCCACCTTCTCCCCCGATCTCGGGGGAGAAGGACGTCGGACTGAACGGCTGGAGCTTGAACAAAATCTCTTGGTGTAGTTTATGGCGAAGTTGGCTGGTTCTGCTATTTGCCGCCTGCTGTTACGATTTCATCGCCTCGGCCTTCGATCAGCACAGACTCTGCCCGGCTGGGAATCGCAGCAAATGATTCGCTCAGGCCGGATGGCCAGGACACATTGACCAGGACGGACGACATTCCGGGATCCAAAGCCAGCAATATCTTTGATTCTGAATGTGACAAGTATCCGGATCCGCTTTTTAGTGTTCGAACGCATGTGCGTCCAAAACTCTCCACGGAAATTCGACACCCAATGGGCAGCCGTGGGCTGCGAATGCCAACCAGTTGAAGCTGAATCCAGTTGTCTGGAGGATGGCGGTTGTACAGCAGCGCGACCGGTTCCGTAAGTGAACTGATGACGAGATCCAGTCCACCATCGTTGTCAAAATCTCCAGTGGCGGTTCCCCGAGCCGCGTGCGTTTTTCGAAACCAGGTGCCACCCTGAGTGGTGATGTCCTCGAATCCGTGCCCGTCAACGTTGCGACAAAGAACGGGCGGCTGCAGGAATGGCTCAAGTCTGGAGTGATATCGAACGTGCCCATTCACGACGAACAGGTCGACCCAGCCGTCGCCGTTGAAATCGCGAAGTCCGGTTCCGAAGCCCACTTGACGCCGTCCAACGCCCGCCAGGCGAAACGCGGAAGTTGCATGTTGAAACAGACCTTCCCCCAAATTTAGATACAGAGAGTTGTCCTCCATCTCAAAGTTCGTGACCCACAAGTCGTCTTGACCGTCGCCGTTCACGTCTTCGCAGTCAATCCCCATACTTCCTTCAGGCGATCCAGCCTCATTGAACGCGACTCCCGCCGATTCGCCGACATCGCGAAGCGTAACTCTTTCGCTGCCGAGATACAGATGATTTTCGACAACATCGTTCGCGACGTAGAAGTCAATTCGCTGATCGTTGTTGAGATCCGTGGCAATCACGCCGAGTCCCTTGCCATCCCTGCGGATTCCGGCTTCGTCAGAAATTCTCGTGAAGTGACCGTTTGCGGAATTGAGGAACAATTCATCGGGCACTGGCCGATAGGATTGCGGAGCGGGAACATCCTGCAGTTTTGTCGCCGATGGAATCCAGTCGACATACGCAGTCACAAAAATATCCAGCTCACCGTCACCGTTGACGTCCCCAAGAGCTGCGGCGGTGTTCCAAGGGGCCGGGCCAAAATCTGACGCGGGCGTCGCGTCCAGAAAGGTTCCGTCACCCTGATTGATAAACAGTTGGTTCAAACCGTAACACGTCAGAAAAACATCTTCGAATCCATCGCTGTTCAGATCGCCACAGACGCAGCCATGAGAATAGTTGGTGGCAAGACCAAGTCCTGAATTGGTCGTCACGTCACGAAACTCAGTCCCTTTCATGTTTCGAAACAGACCACAGCGCGCTCCGGAGGGAATTCCGGATTCTCGATTGATCGTCCCACCGCCTGCACACAACAAATCCGGCCGCGGGTCGCTGTCGAAGTCCAGAATCCCAATGCCGCCGCCCACCGTTTCCAGAATGGTGTTGAATCCCGCGTCTCGACCCGTGCTGTACCTGAAGTTGATACCGGATGACAATGTCCGATCCTCGAACCAGTCGCCTGGATGAACAGAATCCACTGTTTCGGGATCGGCGTGTTTGCTGTCCGCCGTTTCGCCCGATTTCGTTTTTGTCGTGGTTGTGGAATCCCCTTTCTGTTCCGTTTCGCATCCCCAGATTGCCAGGAGCAGCAACAAAAGTGCGGCGATGCACCGATGTCTTCGGGATCGACAGGAAGCCTGCACCAGGGAGTCAGGGATAAGCATGGTTGAATAACGCCACTTTTGGAATTGAACCGAGCGTGCAGCTTGGCATCATTCACAACAGAGTCAATGATGTCGTCGCGGGCAGCTGTCAGATCTCAGCTTTCGCATCGTCCAATTCCAGATGTATGGGACTCATGGACGCCCAACTTCGACATCTCAGAAATCTATGCCAGAGCAGTTTACAAATACACACACCTTTGGCGAATGTTTACCCGTCCGGGAAGGTCAAAAATAAGTCACAGAAGCTCCTGGAGAATTCTTAGTCGCTTGATTTCCCATCATGACAGACGGAAGATGGATCGCAGTCAATCCGATTCAGATTGCGATCCCCTCACCCGCAGAAGCCCGTCGTCATGAAAATCCTCGCCTTGTTCGTCATTGCCATTGCCCTTTCACTCTCGTCCGCGCACGCTCAGACCTTGCTTAAAGACGTCCCGTATGCGGAGCCATCACTTGAGCGGCAGGTGCTGGATATTTACACGCCGGCCGATGCGAAAAATCTGCCGGTCGTGTTTTGGATTCATGGTGGCGGCTGGACGCAGGGCGATAAATCCAGCGTGCAGCTGAAGCCGCAGGCGTTTATGGACAAGGGCTTTGTCTTCGTTTCCACCAACTATCGGCTGCTGCCCGACGTCGAGATGGGGACGATCATTCGCGACGTTGCCAAATCGCTCGGCTGGGTCCATCGTCACATCGCCGAACATGGCGGGGATTCGAATCGAATCTTTGTCATGGGGCATTCGGCCGGGGCTCAACTGGCGGCAATTCTTTGCACGGATGAGCGCTACCTCAAGGCCGAAGGCGTTCCGTTTTCAGTCCTTAAAGGCTGTGTACCCGTCGATGGCGACACCTACGACGTGCCCGCCAT
>JBBQSE010000452.1:0-7287 GCA_038214195.1 Planctomycetales bacterium | reverse complement strand
ACCCACAACTCCCTCATGGTACTCTGGTTTATTCGGGTGTCAAGAAGCGGGGTGTTGACATTCAAGAGAATTTGCAACAGAAAGCAATCATCCCGGACATCGCGTTTCACAGGGAAATTCATTGCTATGCTTTCTTTTTTCAACTGCAGGAGTTCACTCACACGTTGTGCGCGGGTCTCCTGACGCCGCACTGGTTCTGACCGAAGGTCTCCCGGCCGCTGGACAAATCAACAAATCAAATGGGACGCAGCTCATTGATTCAGAAATGAGTCGCGTCCCCTTTGCTTTGTTGCTTTGCTCTTACGCCCCTCGTATCGCCTCTGTCCCCGCACACATCCGCCTCGTTTGTGGTGCAGTTCTTGTCTTCCGTCGCAGGCCCTTTGACCGGCCAGATTTCCATCGGTAGCAACGACGCGAATGAGTCGCCGTATAGGTTCGCCGTTGCGGCAACTGCATCATTGCTGACAGTGAATAAAACTGCTCAGATCCCGCTCAGCGCCAAAGATGGTACGACGGTGACAACCTTTGAGAAAGCCGCAGGGACTACGGTGACCATCTTGAGCGGTGATGACGATCGACTATTTGAAATCGGAGCGGCAGGGAGCATCAATCTGCGAACGGACTTAATCTTCCCAACGCTCACGCAACCGGACGGCTCAAAGCGTTTCGACGTCGTCATGCCTCAGCGTCGAACCTACCACCTTGAGTTGCAGGCTATTAAAGGGAGTGTATCCGAGATCAAAGACGTGGTGATTACGATCATACCAATTGTCGGGCTCACTGGTGACACCCATGTCATCGAGGGAACCGATGTCATGCAGATTACTTTTGCAAGGAAGTCATCCGATTACTCCGAGTCTTTTGACGCGAATTTTTCCGTCGATTGGGGTACGGTGACGCCCGAGCTGGATCTGACTCCGACTATAAAGCAGAAGATTGAGTCAGGGATAATTCATTTCGCCGCTGGACAGAAGACGGTGGCATTCAATGTTTCGGCACCAGCGGACGGCGATGCTGATGAAGCGCATCACGGGATCGAGATCTTCAAACTGCAGATTACAAGTGGCGATGGCTACGAACCATTTGGATCGCGATATCGCCTGGATGAACTGGGGCCGGAACGCCAATTTACAACGGGGCATCCGGCGCTCGATTACTATATCTTGGACGGAATCACGGCGTTTGCGGGGTTCAATAGTAATCCAAACAAAGACGATAGTGGCGGAACGATCCATTACAATGATGTTGATCAAGCTATACGTCCCAATTGCTACTGCACAGCCCTAATGGCTGGAATGGCGTATAGATGGGAGAGCGAGATTCGTCGGATTGTCGAGGAACTTCCAGGCGGCGCTGGATTTAAGGTGACGCTATTTGGTGGCAGGAATGCAGATGGAACTGTCTGGACGAAGACCTATTCGGTCGAGGAAGTTCTATCGCTTGGGTTCAATGAGGTTACGCTTTCTGGTGACTACGACAGTGGCGATCGAGCAGAGGTCTGGCCGCAGCTGATCGATATGGCGCTATTAGATTTCTCCTATGAACAACCGGTACCGTCCGGCTTTCCTCCAGGGCTCTGGTATGGTTCTGTGCATACAACATGGTATATTCTGACTGGAAACGACACCACAACTTGGAATCCAGATGAGCAGTCATCAGATCAATTCATCAATCAGTGGTCCGGCGTCCCAATCGTGCTGACGACCAAATCGAGTCCGACACCAATGCCGACAGACTTGAAGAAACCGTCCACGAAACTGTCCAACATTCACACGTATCTGTTTCTCCGCTGGGACACGTTTAACGGAACGCCTGCTGCTGTCTTGTATGATCCACGCGGTGTCACTGATCAAGGGACGCTGGGAGAAGTATGGATCCGCCAATCGGATGTCAGTTTGACGTACTTTGCTGATGTCATTGCATTGAAAAAGAATTAACGGACTCGTTGGAACCGATTCTGGATTTGAGGGAAAAATGAGCATTCAACATGAAATTTTCGTCGGGATTTTGATTCTTTGTTGTGTTGCTTCGAATTCAACGGTCGCATTGGACGACACCTCGGTTGTTCCCGAGGCTTGCCGACCATTGAGCATTGAATGCTATGGCGGCGACCGTGATAATTTTCGTGACTCGGACCCCTTAGGCTCAGAGATTACGATTCACCAGTTCCGGATTGACGGGTTGGCGGTTAAGGAGCAGAAGTCGGGGCCTTTTCAAGGCAAAGTCGCATTTGGTGAAAGTACGAACGATTTCACGCAACTTAGGAACTATCACGAAAATCGGCTGGAAGTGCCCAACAATGCCTGGCTGCACCAAAGGTTGCTGGAACGGATGAGTTGGGCCAGTGGCCCAGTCATCCGAGGTGATATACTGCCCATCCATGGGGCGATGTATAGTGTTCAGCGCTGCAACGAAAGTGAGTTCCAGAGCGGCCTGGCCAATATCACACTGATGCGTATGCCACGTGACAAATGGCCGGACGGCATTGTATGCGATGAGTATGCATATGCGATTACACCCGGTGGCGGAATATCGACGCCCCTAGTAGGTTTCGAATCGCGAGGGAATGTTCATGTTGAATGGGACAAGATCAAGCAAGCTTATCGAGTACACGTAAGAAGCCAAATCGGTACGAGTCCGACGACTGCCAGAACTGTCGAAGAATCCTTTACTGCCCTTCCGGGGGTGCCTTTTGCTCTGGAGGCCGCAGGTCAAATCTATCATTTTCAAGTCGTCTCTGTCGTAACACCCAGGCCGGAGTCACACATTCCAGGATGGGTCGAACTCCGCCGAGTATGGCCTGCAATTCCGGCTTTCGGCGTACCCGGCGTTGCGGCGAAGGGCGCGCCTGCCGATTGAGTCAGTAAATGAGTTGAATCCGAAAACTGGCTGCCGCGATTGCGGAGAAGGAAGAAAAGTGTCATTGTGTGCCGGGATAAACCGGTTTGGAATAGAGAATGAAAGTATCTTACGAGGAAAGTTTAGCCAACTACGTTGTGCGCGGGTCTCCTGACCCAGCACAGGTTCTGACCGAAGGTCTCCCCGCCGCTGGCGACGCAGGGCCAGGGGTGCGAGACCTGCGGCCGGGTGGCCGGGGCTGGATGAAGCGGAGCGAAGGACGCCCCGGAATGTTTGATGTGCCATACAAAAGATCACCGGGGTTTCGCTGCGCTCCAACCCTGGCCACTCAACCCGTATTTTTGAATTTGACGCACCCAACCGAAAGTCGAACACGAAAACAGCTCGCACTGTGAATCAACAAATTCGGTCAGAAACGTATCACTCCACCGAAAATAATGCGTTGACCACAGACGGCACAGAGAATGACCAATGGTGCCATCCGTGATATCCGTGTGATCCGTGTGATCCGTGGTTTCATGTATCTGAAGATCAAACGATGTCCGAATTCAACGCTGACCATCCAATCGGAATCAGTCCCTGCAGTGTTCAGGGCGACACGTCGCCGCGACATTGTGTGGTGCTGGTTCCTTTTCAGGGTCGGATTGTGGCGCAGTGTCAGGCGGGGCTGCTGGAACTGGAACGGCGAGGTTACACGGTTCGCCGAATCGAGGGCTATTCGGCCATTGATCAGGCTCGCAATCAGCTTTCCAGCGATGCTCTGGCCGACGGCTTTGACGAGACCATGTGGATCGATTCCGATGTCGGCTTTGATCCGAACGATGTTGACAAGCTGCGACAACACGGACTGCCGGTCTCGTGCGGAATCTATCCCAAGAAGGGCAAACGTGAACTTGCCGTTCATATCCTGCCCGGTACCGACAAATTCCAGTTCGGCGTCCACGGTGGTCTGCACGAACTGCTCTACGGCGGCACCGGATTTCTGCATGTGCGGCGTCACGTCTACGAGACCATGATCGAGAAGTTGTCGCTGACCGTCTGCAACGAACACGCGGGCCGTCCCATGTGGCCGTTTTTCCAGCCCCTGATTCGATCGGCTCCGGCTCAGGCGGCCAACGAAACCGAACCTCGGCCCGGTCACTGGTATCTGGCCGAAGATTTCGCGTTCTGCCATCGAGCCCGATTGTGTGGCTTTCCGATCGTGGCTGACACGTCCATTCGTCTCTGGCACATTGGCGACTACGCCTACAGTTGGGAAGACGCCGGAATCGACCGCCAGAGGTTCGGCGACTTTCATTTTCTGCTCAACGAATCGTAGATGATCGGCACTTATACCTCGCACGGTCTCGATTGAGATGTTTAACCGCCGCGCCATCGGCGTGCGCGCCCACGCCGATGGCGTTCGGGTTAAACTGGCAAACCACTCATTCATCACCACGCGAGGTTGAATTGGTGCGGCGCCTCGTCTGATACTGGAGGCTGGAGCCTCCGGGGCAGCGTGTTCCGAGGCTGGAGCCCCGGAACAAGTTCTTTGGATGGCTCGGTCTGGAGTCCGGCCATAACGTGGAGGATACCGGCCACCGCGTCGCGAGAGGCCATAACATGCAAACGCTGGAGTTGTTTGGCTTGCCTGCGGCGTCTTTCAGCTCAGTTTTCTGCGTCGCTCGGCGGATGCTTCCAGCAGCGCGGTGAGCGATTCCGCGTCATTGGCGACAATCGATTCTCGAAACTTCCGCAGCAGTGACTCAGCGGCGGCGATTGATTCGGCGCAGTATGCGGCGTTGCCGAGCAGGATGGCGGTCCAGAGACTGGAAGATCCCGCGGCAATGCGAGTCGTATCGCGGAAGCCTGTCCCGGTGAATGGCAACAAATTCTCAGCTACACAACCACTCATCACGGAGGCCATGACGTGAGGCAAATGACTGGTGAGCGAAAGAATGCGATCGTGTTCGTCCGCAGACATTTGCTGCACTCTCATGCCGATCGACTTCCAGAACGATACGACTCGTTCCGTCGCACCAGCTGTTGCCGCTGTCGGAGTGACAACGCACAGTCGATTCAGGAACAGGTTCGCGTCGGCATGTTCGAATCCCGTGTGTTCACCGCCAGCAATCGGATGTGATCCGACAAACCGCTGCGACGAGTTGTCGCTCAGCCCGGCATAGATACTGGATTTCACGCTGCCCGCGTCGGTGATGAGTTCGCAGTTGGCGTCTGACAGCTGATCGACAGCAGCGGCGATCTGATCGACAGGCAGACAAACGATTCCCAGACTGTTTGGTGGAATCACAGTTGAGGAAATTTTAATCGACCATTCCGTCAACAGGCCGCGTTCCACCGCGTTCTGTAGCCGCTCTGGATTTCGCCCGATTCCGACAACTCGACATTCTGGAAATCGACGACGCACGGCGGCGGCGATGGAGCCTCCAATCAGCCCCACGCCGACAATGACAATACTGCGTTCCTGAAAATCCCGAGTGTCCGTTTGCATGGTGGAGGATGATAGAGGCGACAACTGCAAACCGCAAATAGTCGTCGTTCGCTCTGCGAACGAAGCGCAATTCTCTCCGAGTGACGAATGCCAAAGGCCAGGTTTTTGGGCACTGCGTTACTTGGTGCTTTCGTTTCGTTCGCGGAGCGAACGACGACTATGGCCTGCAAAGGCCGCGTCAGGTCTTGATCACTTCCTTCGCGACATGCTCTTTGAGCAGATACGCGGAGGGCAGGGCGTCGGCGAATCGGATTGGGCGTCCGATCGGCGTGAGGATCTCTTTGCGGCAGTCGATGCCCATTGTGGCCATGATGGTTGCGTACAGTTCCGGAACCAATACGGGCTCGGCGGCTTTGATGAGCTTGCCATCGACTTTGTCCTCCATCACATCATGTGGCGTTGCGCCAATCACGGTGCCTTCGCGGAAGCCACCACCGGCGATCAGGCACGAAAACCAGTTCGGCCAGTGATCGCGACCACCGGCCGGATTGATACGCGGCGTGCGCCCAAATTCACTGATGCACAACACGATCGTTGATTCCAGCAGATCGCGTTCCCGCAGTTCCCGGATGAGTGTCGCAATCGCCGGGTCCAGGATTTTGCATTGCGTCACGTGACCGCTGTGATTGGCCACATGCGTGTCAAAACCCGAAAGGTTGACTTCGATCGATCGCACGCCGACTTCCACCAGCCGTCGCGCAACGAGACAGCCGCGACCAAACGAAGTGTCACCGTAGGCCGCTTTGACGTCTGCCGATTCTGTATCCAGTTCGAATGCTTTCAGCTGCTCCGAGGACATCATCTCGAGGGCTCGGTCAAGCGTGTTCTGATGTAGCGTACGTTTCGCGCCGAACTGACGACGCTGTTCGAACTGCTGACTGACAACGCTCAACGCCTGCAGTCGATCCGACTGACGTTCAGCGCCCACGTAGGACTTCAAATTTGACAAACCCATCCCGGGATTGAAGACTCGAAAAGCGTCCCATTGATTTCCGAGGTAACCGCCTTCGGGGACAATGCGATCAGAAGCCAGGGCGACGTACTGAGGAATCTCAATCTTTGGGTCAGATAGTTCATGAGCCGCGATCGCTCCCAGTGTCGGATACTTGAGCGTCGGTTCGGGCCGGTAGCCGGTCTTCACAAAGGCTGCGCCGCGTTCATGGTCACCTTCTCTGGAAGTTAGCGACCGGATCAACATGCACGACTGCATTTGCTCAGCCATCTGCGGCAGCAGTTCGGAGACTCGAATATCTTTGGCTGTCGTGGCGATGTCTTTGACTTCACCGCCGGACGCCGTGCCGGGATGAGGATCCCACGTCTCCAGCTGACTCATGCCGCCGTTCATCCACAGCGTAACCAGCGTCTTTGGACGCTCGTCCCGCCGCCGCGACGCCGCGCGAGCTGACATTCCCGGCAGCGCGAGTAAAACGCCGCAGGCACTCAGGAATTGCAGAAGTTGTCGACGAGTTGGTTGTGTTTGCATGGCAGTTCAGCGGTCAGTTGGTGGAAAGTAGTGTGTAGTCTTACTCGTTCCAGGGCTCCAGCCCTGGAACGCACTGCCAGGAGGCTCTGCCTCCAGTATGTGAACGGGAGGCGGGAGCCTCCACGCAGTGTGTTCCGAGGCAGGAGCCTCGGAACAAGTGAGGAATTTCATTGGTCATTCGAACTTGGTCATTGGTCATTCCCCACCTCAGTGGTTCCACGAGAATTCGGGACTGTTGAACAGCGTCCAGACCAGATCTTCGACCACGGAGGCGCGAGTACGAGTTGGTTTTTCCGAGGGTTCCGAAGCGTCTGGATTCTCTTTCCGTCGCTGTTCGGCAGCTTCGATTGTTGCATCAAGCTGATTCAGGAAATACGTCTTCTCATCGTACGCCGGGTGCCGACACAAGCAGGCGAGGTAGCAGTTATCAACCACTGCGGCGTTGTCCGGAGAA
>JBBQSE010000451.1:0-7302 GCA_038214195.1 Planctomycetales bacterium | reverse complement strand
GTAGTTGGCCTGGCTGGCCAAGACCAATGCGCAAACAGCGATTAAAGCCACGACAAAAACCGCAATCGTCCACCGCTGCGATACCCTCGTGCGATTTTGTGCATCGGCGAGTTTGCTGGCTTGCTCGGATTGTCGATCATTCTCTTCTTGAGCGGCCTGCGCTAGACTCCGTTTCAGGAATTGAGCAGTCCGATCGTATGAAGCCTCCACGCACAGATTGGCCCAGGGTCGACTTGGACAAAACTTCTTCCACCAGAGATTCAAAACCTCCAGTTCCGGGTTCCTTAGTAATCCAGCAATGTTTTCATTTTCCGCAGCTTCTGCAAT
This sequence comes from Planctomycetales bacterium, assembly GCA_038214195.1. Lineage (GTDB taxonomy): Bacteria > Planctomycetota > Planctomycetia > Planctomycetales > Planctomycetaceae > SXXK01. The sequence continues at coordinate 6,975 of JBBQSE010000451.1, read as the reverse complement.
TCGCCGATAGCGGCGACGGGATTGATCTTCGTTCTCCAGCCATGACTGCCCCGATTCGAGTTCCGCAGACTGCTTATTCATTCCACCGAATCGTTGCCAGCGGCGAATCAATGCCTCATGGCTGATGTCGAGAACTGTCGTTGGCGAGATCGGCTGTGGGCTTGGCGGCAGCAGGAAGTTTCGATCTTCTGCCTGAAAGACTCGGACCACTCGCTCGATCTGCGGACAGTCAACCTGCGCCACGTCCATTAACTCTTGCGCCAATGGCCGACGGCGGGTAATCTGTCCTTCCGGGGAAACATCGCACAACAGCAAGAACATCTGCCGAGCGACTCGCTGATCGTCGGCATCCAACTGATTGAAAGCATCGTCAGCATCGTTCGACAAAGACTGGTCAATGCGCCCGGCTCGGGTGTAGTCGGCGTCGGTCAGCAGTTTGCGATCGCTCTGTTTCCAGGTCCGCATCAAGGCGTGTTGCAGCAGCGGCAACTGATCCGGGCGATCTCCCGCTTCGTTGATCAGCGTATTGACCAGACCGGGCTCGAAGTCGAACGACTCGAATTCCGCCTGCCGAATCCGGCTGGGCCCGATGATCGCCGCTTCCATCTGACTCCGCGTGAGTCGCGGAACCAGGAACTGACTTTGGCTGATCGCTTGCGGCAGCCCCAGGAAGACTTCGCAATCCCCGACGAAATCCGACCGCATGGTGATGATGACTCGCAGACGCTGCCCCGCCTTCCGGGCCGCCGTCAGCAGCATCGCCACAAATGCCGACGCTTCGTCACGCGACGCAGAGTTCTGCAACGACCGAGCCGAGTCTCCCGCGCGTCGAAACCCGAACAACTCTTCAAATTGGTCAATGACAACCACCGCGTGCGTCTCCTGGCTGCCGCACAGTTCGCGAACGGCCCCCAGCAACCCATCGTCGGAACGCCGCAGCGACGCGAGCACGTCGTCGTGTGAAACGTCGTCGCGAAACGCCGCCAGCTTACGCGCCAGTCGCTGGTATGGTTCATGTCCCGGGCGCAAAACGGCGATCTTCCAATCGTCCGTTCCGAACAGAAAGCCGTCTCGCAGCAGCGGCAGCAAACCCGCTCGCACGAGCGACGATTTCCCCGAGCCACTGGAACCGACCACGGCCACGAAGGCCGAATCCTCCAAACGCATCAGCAATTCATTGGACTGCTCACTACGACCAAAGAACAACAAATGATCGGCTTCAAAAAATGGACGCAAGCCGGGATAGGGGATAGTCAAGTTCGGTTGAACGGTATTCACGAGACCGCCCTCTGAACATCACGCGTCTGCTGCAGGAAGTCGCGCAAGCCGTTTTCGAGGTCATTACTGAGCACGCGATGGAGAGATTTGGGCGTGCTCTTCAATAATCGGGACCAGATGGGATCAGGCGGTCCATGAAACACTACTCCCACAGGAGAAATCGGCAGATTCTGTTTTTGCTGCTCGCTCTGGATCAGTCGGCATTGAGCCAATGCGTCACGCGGGGAAAACGCTCCATCCAATTGAGCCTTCTCATCACACAGGATCAAGAAGCCGTGACACGGCTCGACGGAATGTTTGCTCGCAAACGTATCGTCTGGACCGAGTTCGTCGAGCAGCACGTTCTGCTGCAAGAACAAGAAATCGAACACGGTTTCCCAGATCTCGTTGGCGTGATTCGCCCGCATGGCGACCCGGACCAGTGGCTGGGCATCCTCGGAATCCGTCGTGTCCGCACCGCTTCGATGACGACGATCTGTCTCCTGAAACTGCCGGATCGATGTGCGCTGCGCATCCGCCAGCTCGCCAAGCTTCGTCTGCAAGTGCAGTTTGAAGTCCTCGAACTGCCCGGCAATTGCGTTGCTGCCGACGATGAAGACTCGTTGCTGTTCGTCGGCAACTGTATCCGCACCCATGGCACCGCGAAAGCAAAACAGCGTCAGCTTATGGTCGTTGGCTGCGGTGAATTGGATCTGGTCGCGTCGTCCCGGTTTCCATGGAGTGCGAGACAGCAATTGCACGAACGCCTGACAGTTAGCCAATTCGGCCTGCAACGCGGGTTGGTAATCGGCGTCCTTCAGTTCCAGCAGATCGCTCGTGGGCGAGACGGCGTACTGGCAATTGTCCTCCAGAAATCGCTTGAGCTTGGGACGGTTGACCGGCTGCGACTCGTCTTCCATGTCACTCTGTGTCTGCGCCAGAAACGCGCAAGGTCGTCCTGCCTCGGGAACAAATTTCCGAACACGCTGAAGGATCAAGTCCGCGAGATAACCCGGTGTCCGCTGACGGGCATCAACCCAGATTGTAGTCTTGAGCAAGCCTTCGACGTCGCCATCTGCGACTCGTAACGGTAACAATCGGTCCGTAGCGCTATTTCCTTCCGCCCGCAGTTGCATGTGGCGGTCAAGAATGCTGTCCCATTCGGCGAGCGTCCAAGCCTTTGAACCGTAGTCCGCCGACGCGCACATCACGACGACGTCTGACCGCGAGCCGTAGATATCCTGCAGCTTGAGATTGGCCGAAGTACCCGCAAGTTGGCCCTCGTACCACTCGTCGTAAAACACCGTGCCGAGGCCCAGCAGTTGCTCCGTCGCCTCGGCAATCGTCCTCACAAGATCGCGCTGCTCGCCGGCGAACGAAAACGCAACGAGAAACCGGTCGGGAATCGGTCGGTGCGTTGGAGTGGGTAACGGCATGGTCCGATACTCTGAAGAAATTTTGCCGAAAGACTATGACTCAAGTCCACATTTGCACATCGGATATACGATGTGGCTGAAGCGCAACCCTGCCGCAGTCTACGGGAGACAGGTATGCAATGCACGCGTAGACGTGGTATCCAGGGTAAATGGCAATGCTCTCGCATCAAGCTGACGTATCGCGTCGGGGACGCACAACGGGGGACAACGTGGGGACGGGCGACGGTTGAGGCATAAAGGTGGGGGACGCATAAAGGTGGGAGGAACCGAATCAGGCAAATTCATTGAAACGGGTTTCGACACCTTAGAGTGCTTTCTGTTTCACCGTTATGGTACAACGCCGCCCGACTGCGACTCCATCTAACGCCGATCTCCACACGCTGAACCAATACAGAGGTTTCGACTCGACATTCGACGATTTCGCCAGTAGCATTTCCGATGTTGTGATTGCGGTCGATAAGCACGAGCATCGCAGACCTGATGCTTTAGGAAATGAATAAGAAATGCAAATTCCAGTACTTATCGAACGAACGGCTGACCGACGATTCATCGCGACAGGCAGCGCGCCGTTTACAGTGCAGGCGGAGGCTGACACCGCAGATGAGGCATTGGCGAAGGTCAAGCAGATGATTGATGATCGCGTAGCCACTGGAGCGACAATAGTCTCCGTAGATCTGAATTGTCCGAGCAACGCATGGCTGGCCGGGGCCGGAATGTTTGCCGGAGATGCCTTATTTGTCGAATGGCAACGAGCGATCGTCGATCATCGCTGTGTCGCGAATTCGGATGCTGAGTCACAATGATTCAGTATCTTCTCGATACGGACATTGTTTCGCTTCTACAGGACCGCAACCCCAATGTGGTATCGCACATTTCAGGCGTGCCTGCAGAGCATATTGCGACTTCGATTATCACCGTAGAGGAGCAACTCTCCGGATGGTACACACTGTTACGTAGAGTTCGCAGAACAGAACAACTGGTTCCTGGGGAGCATCAGGCGGTTTCTCGAAGCGGAGCGAGTCGCACCAGAGTGGTTTGAGCGAAAGTAATCCCAGTTGCGCCAGCCACTCGTTCGGCATCGCGGAGCGCATATGTCGATCTGAAATACGAGAGGCTGTCGTGGGATTGAGTCCGTTGACTGAATTCACCGGCGATACTACGCTGCTCCGATCATCATTGTACTGAGAGAGCGATGAGAAACTATGGTTACGCCCACCTCCGCACCTCGTGATGTTCTCGTCGCTATTGTGAACAACGTGCGTGATTTTGCCATTGCACGTGACAGTCATTGGTATCGAATCCCGCGCAGCAGTGTCGAGAAATGGCTTATCGATTCCTGGCCACCTCGCTGGCTGGCATTCTACCAGACGAAAGTTTTTGGCCGTGAATCGCATGCGGTCACATACTACGCCGAGGTTCAGGACGTACGACAAGTACGCCGTGGGCAGCTGTTTCCGGATCAGCCGCAGGATAGGCGACGCAACGAACCTTACTGCCAGTTGCTTCTTGGGCAAATGCAACGGCTTCCCCAGCCAATTTTCAGTCGTCGTTTTCGTAGAATCATCTTTATCCAGACAACATGGGAGAAATTGAACACCGCCGTCGAAATCAACGACCTGTTTGACGAGAGTCCATTGGAAGATCGTTTGTGGGCTGCTTTCAAGCGGCTGAAGATTGCGGCTGAACGCCAGGAGTTCATTGAACTCGATTCAAATGTTGCCACTCTGGATTTTGCAGCACTTGATTTTGCCATTTACTGCGCCAGCGGCAGAATCGATGTCGAGACCGATGGCGACACCTGGCACGCGAATCCCGAAAGAGCAGCGTTGGACAATCGTCGCGACAATGCGCTTAAAATGATCGGATGGTCGGTCCTCCGGTTCAACACGACTCAAGTGTGTGAGCAGATGACGGAATACTGCATTCCAACGATTACGAAAACGATCAAGAATCTTGGAGGGGTGGACGAAAACGGTGTTGTGCCACGCCGCATTGAGCTACCTGATGAACGTGGCCTGCATCAAAGGAGTCTGTTTGACGATGTTTGAATTGCCATGAAAGACAAAAAGGGTCACATTCTTTGGCCTTCCGCGTGCGCGAGTTTTGCTTTCGTGGCCGAGTCGTCTTCCGCCTTCTAGAAAATCATGAGGCGCGCGACCGCTCGATTGAGCCCATGAAACAATTCTCCTGCTGCCCGCGAGATCGACGAAAGCAATGATTGGTCAATGACGACTTGCTGCTGCCTTGAGGCACTGCCATAATAAGCGTGACAAAGACCATGATCTTCGCGAGGCATCACCGACATGAAATTTGCTGCGAATCCACTGCCGGGACTGAATCTGTGGCTTGAAGCGTATTAGGGCGATATTCACACGTCGCTGACAACGTATGTCCGTGATATTGTTCAGGCACAGTTGCCGCCGGATCTTCAGGCCCGAGTCGAAGAGTATTTGTCGGTCTTTGAGGCGGATGAAGAATCTCGAAAACGGCGGCGCAGTCCTCCGCAGACTTTGCACTCAATCCAGATTGTGGATCTCAAAGCCAATCGACGCGTCGTCACGGCAAGGCACAAAACGGGCGATACGGCAACGATCTGGACTACTCGACAATGCCCGATCCTCCACTGAAGACCGATGAACACGCATGGATTGCGGAATACCTGAATAGCAAACCAGATTCTGGTCCAGCGTAGTCCCGACACTGGACCCATTTAGGCGAGCGGCAGATGAAAACTTACCGACGATCAGACCAACGTCATTCCCGCGCAGGCGGGAATCCAGCGACACTGGGTTCCCGCCTGCGCGGGAATGACGGTAATTTTTTTCTGCCGCTCGCCTTAGGATCGCTCGATCAATAAGTGAGCGGCAAGGCGCTAGCCGCCGGTGAAATAGACTGCCGTATACCGGCGGCTAGCGCCTTGCCGCTCACTTCATTTTGTCAATGTCTCAATCGTGCAGATAGCCGAAATCTTTGAATCCATCCAGGGAGAAGGGCCATGGGCCGGGACGCAGTCTCTGTTCATCCGGACCTCAGGCTGTAACCTGCGCTGCTGGTTCTGTGATACGCCCTACACGTCGTGGAAGCCGGAAGGAAATGCGTTTTCTCTCGACGAACTCGCGTGGCGCGTTGCAGATTGTCAGGCTCCGGATGTGGTATTGACCGGTGGCGAACCGATGCTGTTGCCGGATCTGGTCCCGTTGGCTCAGCGATGCCGCGAACTGGGAAAACGCATCACGATCGAGACAGCAGGGACTGTTGATCAACCGGTGATCTGTGATCTCATGGCGATCAGCCCGAAAATGAGCAATTCCGTCCCGGACGATCCAGTGTGGCATGACCGACATGAAAAGGCTCGGTTTCGCCCGGACGTCATCCGCGCGTTGTTGTCCCGGTACAGTTGCATCCTGAAGTTCGTGATCGACCAGCCGCAGGACGTCGCTGAAGTACGAGCATGGCTGTCCAATTTCAGCGGAGTTGATCCCGGCACCGTGTGGCTGATGCCGCAGGCGAGGACGCGCGAACAACTTGCAGAACGATCTGCCTGGCTCCGCCCGCTGGCATCCGAGCATGCGTTCCGGTTTTCGTCACGCCTCCACATCGAACAATTCGGCAACGTCCGCGGAACGTGATCACGGGAAAAGGGGTCAGGAACGAGTAGTGCGCAGCACCCTGCGGGCGATTTGGCTATTCGTTCTTGACCTCTTTTCCCAGGCCAACTAGTCTTTCTATCGTGTATTAATGTGTGCCACTGGCTCAGCCAGTGCTTCCTGCAAATACGGCGCACTGGCAGAGCCTGTGGCACACACACCATCAATCCATTGCTGACAGAACGCTAGTCTTTCAATCGCTCCGGCTTGCAGAGCAGCTTCTTGTCATTCGCCGCACGACCACATTTTGTGCAGACATGAGACGCGTTGCAGACAAGCAGCTTGTAGGTCGCGAAATCCGATTTGAGCTGCTTTTTCATTTCGCAAAGGGTTTTGGACAATTGACGCATCCTTCCAGAAAAAAACGTCCCTCCGCAACCTGCTGAGAGGGACTGCAGCCGATCGATGAATCAGAACTCACCCACCACGTTTCCATCGGCCCGAGCACTCAGATTTCTCCAGGTGTTCAGATCGATGTCTTCGCTGATCGAACGGACAGAACCATCCATCAGTAGTGCATTCACCATACTGATGTGGAAACTCCGTGCTGTCACCGCCGCGAACGTCGGCTTCGATAGCCCAGCCGCATTTCGTTCCTTTCTTGAAATCACGTCGCCGACCACGGCTGGCGTACT
>JBBQSE010000450.1:0-7304 GCA_038214195.1 Planctomycetales bacterium | reverse complement strand
GACGTTGACCATCGGGTCGATCGTTCCAACCGGTTCCGCTCGCACGGCGGCATCCCGTGTCGCTGTGTAACGCGTGACACGAACTTTGCCGTCGTCTCCCAGGATTCTCCGGTTCGAGGCAACTTCAAACACCTCCGCCGTTCCAAATCCAACATGAGTGACAGGTTGCAGATTGGTCACGGCCTGCTTGACGGCCGCTGCGGTATTTTGCATCGCCTGCCGGGCGAACCCTCCGTCAAATGGCCCCATTTGAGAGGCATTGACGTCACGAAGCAGTTGCTCCGCCGTGTAATCCACGTGCGGCGCGTCGTGCTGATGAAGCGTATGCAGCGCGACGCGATCAAACGTTGTGCCCGCAGCCGATGCAATTGCCTCCCGCCACTGGTCGTGGGCTTCGTTGGCGATTCCGAGGAAATCGACGGCACACATCACAATCGGAGCGTCGCGACCTTTCAAGACGATGCCGCGACATCGCAGTGTCAACTCATCGACCCGCTTGACAGGATCGTAAGCCATATGACTTCCGACCGGCGGTGTCACATCGACATCGAAAGTCGCCATTTGCACGCCCGCAGGTTCCTGCGCGAATGCTCGAGCCGCCGTCGAGATCGTGAAAAACACAGGCGTCAGACATACGATGGCTGCTGCGACAGAAGTTCGCATCCCTGCACTAAACGCCATGAAACAAACTCTAAACAGAATTCCCTGAGCGGGCAGGCTTTCATTCAGGCACATGGTGAGGAGACTCCTGTGAGCGGCGGGATTGTGTGGGGCCATGACTAGAGGGACAATGTCATACCATCATTCATGCAGACAGGGAATGCTCAGACGGCGACTGCGCAAACTCACAGGTGCGGAGCGAACGACGACTATTCATTGCGAAATAGGAAGACAGCCGGAAAACGGCTCGCTAGACTTCCACTTGTAACACGCTCCTGCTCGCCTTCCGTCCGTTCCTCCCGAGAAATCCCGCGATGAAATTCTCTCTCTCTGCGTCCCTCGCCAAATTGCTACCCGTTCGAATTATGATGTACGTTGCGATCGTGACTGCGGTGGTCGGCAGTGCAGTCGTTGGTCGCGCTTCCGACCGTATCAGCTGGCCCGTGCGGACAGGTCCGAGCCTCGACGGACACGTTGCGGAAGCCGACGCCGCCGGACTACCAACCGAATGGTCTGAGGAACCTCAAAAAAACGTGCGGTGGAAAACCGCGCTGGATGGTTTCGGGCATTCGTCTCCCATTATCGGTCACGGACGGATCTGGCTCACGTCCGCGACAAAAGACGGCAAGCAGCAGTTTATCTACTGCATCGATCAAATGACTGGCAAAGTTTTGCATCACAAGCTGCTATTCGAAAATCCAGAGCCGGAACCACTTAAGAATGAAATCAACACGTACGCCTCACCGTCGTGTGCTCTCGAAGACGACGCGGTGTACGTACACTTTGGGACCTACGGCACGGCTCGCCTGAATCCAGAAACAGCCGAAGTCGTCTGGCAGCGTCGGGATATCAACTGCCGCCATTTTCGTGGTCCGGGATCATCACCCATCCTCTGGAAAGACTTGCTCATTCTGACATTCGACGGGATTGACGAACAATTTGTTACGGCGCTCGATACCAGGACCGGCGACACAGCATGGCGTACCGACCGCACGACGGACTACGGCGATCTTGACGAAAATGGTCAACCGAAACTCGAAGGTGATCTCCGCAAGGCTTACGGCACCCCGACCATCGCCGAAATCGACGGTCGGGCTGTGGTCATCTCCGTCGGTTCCCGCGCGGCATTTGCGTATGATGCACGCACCGGCGAGGAATTGTGGACAATCCGACATGACGACTTCAATGCGTCATCACCTCCGTTGATCTTCGGGAATTATGCCATCATCAACACCGGATCCCGCAGTTCCAATCTGGTGAGCGTGCGACTGGACGCCACCACGCGAGGCGACGTTTCCAAATCACACGTCGTCTGGAATCGCGACAAGGGAAATTCCGATCTGAGCGCCCCAATCCTGATTGGCGACCGAATATTCAGCACTCTCAATAACGGCGTTGTCTCCTGCCTGAATGCCAACACCGGCGAAGAAATCTGGAAAGACCGCATCGACGGTACGTTCACTGCCTCTCCTATTACGGCCAACGGACAGATCTATTTCTGCAATGAAGAAGGCGACTGTTTTGTGGTGAAAGCGGCAGACACGTTTGAAATCATCTCAAAAAATCATCTGGCGGAAGGCATGCGGGCAACACCCTCAGCCGCTGACGGCAAGATTTTCTTACGCACGTTCACACATCTGTATGCGATCGGATTGTAAGTCGGAAACGCCGCAAATCATCCAAGAGCCAGCACGGCAAAAAACAGGGGATGACTTGAATCCCGGAAATTGTATACACTCCGGCAATTGTTGCCGCAGCATGGGCTAAAGCCTGTTCGAAGGGAACGCGGCAGAAACCAGATTGATGGATCTAACGGACGGAGTAGCAGGGATGCATTCTACGACCTTTCCGCAGCCTGATTGCGCCGCAGTGGAAGGTGGCCACGCGCGACCGGAAATTGCCGCCAGGACAAAGCGTTTTCGATCAGCAATGATGATTCTGGCTGCCGCAGTTTGCGGCTTGAGCCAGACCTCGGCGGTCCACGCACAGGCACCGAAACCAACGGCCGAACAGTTACTCAAGGGCTACAAACCCTCGCAGAAGGATGTCGAATATGACACCCCCGATGCTGCGGAACTGGCAAAGTGCAATCTGACCCTGGAGAAAGGCAGCTATGTCATCACAAATCCAGCAGGTCAGGTTCTGCGTCGGTTCACGGATTCCAATGGCGATGGCGCACCGGATATGTTTCGCTACTATCACATGGGACTCGAGGTTTTCCGAGAGATTGACACCAACGGTGACCTGAAATCCAGGAAGAACCTCAAAGCTGATCAGTATCGCTGGATGAACTGGGGCGGAACACGCTGGGCACTGGACGAAAATGAAGACGGCGTTATCGATGCCTGGAAGATTCTGTCAGCTCAGGAAGCAGCCCGAATCGCCATCGAATCCATGGTCAGCGGCGATGTCGCCAGACTAAATACCGTGCTGCTCAACGACAACGACATTCGTTCTCTGCGCCTGCCCGCTGAGATGGCTAAAAAGCTGCAAGATGCAGTCAGCGATGTGCCCCGGAAAATTCAGGCATCGCTCGCGAATTCAAGAGCTTTGAGCAAAACCAGCGTCTGGGTCCGTTTTGATCCGCCGCTCCCCGGCCTGATTTTGGCGGAAGACCTGGGTGCGGCCGGTGACGTGATCGTTTATGAAAACGCGATGGCGATCGTGCAGAATGGCGACAAGCACGACCTGATCTCCATCGGCGAAATGGTCCAGATCGGGGAAGTCTGGAAGCTGGCTCAGATTCCGACGCCCGTGGAGGCGAATGGTCAATCAGTTGTTTCCGTGGGTGGTGTGCTGATGCAGCCGTTCATTACCGGCGACGAAGGAAACACGCAGGGTGGTGGAGTCGGCGAAATGACGCCGGAAATGCAAAACCTGCTCGCGGAATTGAAGAAGATCGACGATGCCAGCCCAAAACCTGACGCGTCGCCGCAGGCTTTCGCTGACTACAATGTCGCACGAGCCAACATCAGCGAGAAGCTGGTCGCCGCAGCCAAAACTGACGAAGATCGTCAGCAGTGGATTCAGCAATATTGCGACAGCCTTTCCACAGCGACGCAGTCCGGCCTGTATCCGGAAGGACTGCAGCGATTGTTATCTTTGCAGGAGGCAGTGAAAAGCAACGACACGCTGCTCGGCTACGTCTTTTACCGTCGGCTGATGGCGGAATATGCCGTGCGACTGAAGGAAGACGACAAGGCAAAAGTTGAAGCCGATGCTCGCAAGGCGCGTGAGCTGACTCAGAAATGGTGGTTTGAACAGCTGGAAGCCTTCGCCAAGAAATGGCCAAAGTCTGAAGACGCTCCGGACGCCGTCGTGCAGCTCGCGATCAGTTACGAACTGATGGCTCGCCTTGATGATGCCAAATCCTGGTACGAACAACTGGCTCGCAACTATCCGAAGACCGAAGGGGGCGTGAAAGCTCAGGGAGCCCTTCGACGCCTGACGTTGACGGGAAACAAATTCCAGCTGGCCGGAAAGACGCTGTACCAGAAGGATCTCTCGTCCACTGAGTATCAGGGCAAGGTTGTACTGGTCGTCTTCTGGGCCTCGTACGCGCAGCCATTTACTACCGACCTGCCAGCTATCAAGGCCGTCTACGACAAATACAACAAAGACGGCTTTGAGATTCTGGGCATCAACATGGACAGCGATCTTACAGCGCTAAGTGGCTACCTGAAGCAACACGGGATCACCTGGCAAAGCCTGCGTGACGCTCCGAAAGAAAACGGTATGCCACCTGGTGACTATGGTTACGGGATCGTCTCTGTGCCCACCATGTTTCTTGTCAACAAGCAGGGCGTCGTTGAAGGCGGCATCGCCACGGTGAACCTGGACTTCGCCGTGGACGCGTTGCTCAAGGGCCAAAAACTGAATACGATCCAGGCTCCTGATGGCACCGAACAGTCGGCCAACGCGGATGACACAAAGGCGATCAAGTGAAAATGATTTGTTAACTCATCAATCTGAAGCCCGGCAATTCAAACCTGCCGGGCTTTTTGCTGCGCGACTCAAGCGACTGGACCTTGTCTCGCACGCGGATCAGCGACTGACATACTTGGTGGCTCATCGGGATTTATGGATTCGGTCATGGCCGGATGATAACGGTTTTGGTTTGATTCGCTAAGATTCGGGCGTGGGAGTTCGTCGCGTGTTTCGTGGCTGCAGCTTCGGAACCCACTGCAAGGAGTTCCCGCTTCCGGATTTGGATCTGGTGGCAGAGCCTCCGAGCAGCGCGTTCCAGGGCTGAAGCCCCGGAACGAGGATGGTGGAATCCCAAGTGGGACTCTGACCAGGTGCTGAACACCTCCAAACCTCTTGCAAAATCTTCGGAGTTTCCGAGTGAATACGATCACCCTGCGAATCCTGACTCTGACTGTCTGGCTGTCCGTCTCGTGTCAAATGGCGACTGCCGAAGACTGGCCGTGGTTTCTGGGGCCGAGACATACGGGTGTCTCCGGTGAAGTTGAGTTAACGTTGGACTGGACCGAAAAGTCGCCTCCCATCTTGTGGAAGGAAGAGATCGGCACCGGCTATAGCGCCCCGTCAGTGCGGGGAGATCGACTCGTCATTCATCATCGCCGGAAGAACGAGGAAATTGTGTCGTGCCGCAGCCTGGAGACCGGCGGGGAGATCTGGGCTCATGCCTATCCAACGGCGTACGTCGATCCCTATGGCTACAACAATGGCCCGCGATGTTCGCCGGTGCTGACCGCTGATCGCTGCATGACGCTTGGCGCGGAAGGAATGCTGGTCTGCTCGTCGATGGCGGACGGCAAGCTGCTGTGGGAGAAAGATCTACGAACCGAGTTTACTTTGCCAGATGCGTTTTTCGGCGTTGGATGTTCGCCGATTCTGGATGATAATCGACTGATCGTACTCGTTGGTGGCCAGCCAAACTCCGGTGTCGTCGCGTTCGACATCGAGAATGGAAACGTCCTTTGGCAGGCTGTGGGCAAAGAGACATGGGACGGAGCCGAAACCGATCGCCCCGGCGTGAAGCACTTGTGGAGTGACGACGAAATGGTTGTCAGCTATTCGTCACCGATCATCGCGGAAATCCACGGCCAAAAGCATTTGCTGTGTCTGATGCGACAGGGCCTGGTTTCGCTGGATCCCGCGACTGGTCGCGAGAATTTCCATTACTGGTTTCGCCCAAAAGTGCATGAATCCGTCAACGCCGCGCGTCCTGTCGTGATCGACAACAGTGTGTTTCTTTCCGCCGCGTACCAGCTTGGCTCAGTACTGCTGGAAGTCAACATGGACGGCAAGTCCTGCAAAGAAATTTGGCGAGATCCAAGGAACATGCTCGCGCACTGGTCCACGCCGATTCACGTCGATGGCTGCATTTACGGATTCAGCGGACGGCACGAAAACGAAGGTGAACTTCGCTGCATCAATGTCGCCGATGGAAAACTTCGCTGGCAAACGCCGGGCTATGACGGGGAACTGACGAATCTGCGGCGTGACGCGACAACAGGCCACATTGTGGACGCCACGACCGGCAAGGAAATCCCGTATCCATTTTTTGGACGCGGATCCATGATTCAGGTCGGTCCCCGCTTCATCGTCCTCGGCGAACGTGGCACGATTTCGGTAGTCGATGTTAACAAGGACAAGTTCGTTGAACACGGACGTTTCTCGCTGGAAGAAATCGACTACCCTGCATGGGCTGCCCCTGTGCTGTCAGAAGGCAAACTGTATCTTCGCAGCGAAGGCTGGCTGGTATGTCTGGATTTGAAGGCGAAATAAGACGCGCGGCACGCTTGATTTCAGCCATCCGGGTCATCGATCAGTTGCTGCAGGCGCTCCGCGTGCAACGGCAGAAGTCGGTCGATCCATGACTTGTCCATCAGGGCGATGCTGAGCATGTCGCTGAGAAGCACTTTGTCTTCAGTTCGGAAGGATTCCAACATCATTCGGACAAGAGGCTCCAGATCGAGTACATCGTAATCGTCGGATTCGAAAATCTCCGTCACGTCTGCCGATGGCGTGATGTATTCCGCTCGCACTTTTTCGTTGGCGTACAGAATATGGACGGCGTTACGCGGGCTGCCGTCCGGTCCATCAATGAAACAATCAACGCCAGCACTCCTGAATATCAAAGCCCCGGAGTTTTTAACGTCACAGGACGGGTCAGCTTGATTCTACCAATGGCGACCATGATCCCGAATTGGAATTCAAGGAAGCTGCCACAATGAAGGCAAGTTTAGATCGGCGCAGCTGACATCCATTTCTCACCAACTCATCGTTCACTGCTCGCAGATTTCCGCCTCGGACGGATGAAACGGACCATCGCTGTGCCGTCCGTTGCAACAGCGTTTGTCCCCGTCTGAACTTCGTGCTGCAATACTCCAGGAATGATACGTCGCAGACGGATGCTCCACAGATCGCCAAGCCTCGCTCCGGAGGCGGACAGTTCGGAAAGTGGGATCGCGGCTTCAATTCGCCAGGTAGCGGCATCGGCATCCACGGCGACGAACCATTTTGGATTCCATTTGTCGAGCATCCAGCAGCGGTCGCTGGTTTGGCCTGTTTCATCAACCGTCAACTGGAATGACGTGCTGTAGTCGTGATCGGTATCGATTTCCAGTTCGAGTCGATCACGATTCCCGTGCGGGGAGTCGTAGCTGCGATGCATG
>JBBQSE010000449.1:0-7322 GCA_038214195.1 Planctomycetales bacterium | reverse complement strand
CAAACCAAAGTCGCCGATGCGGTTGACGACAAACGCTTTCTTCGCGGCAGCAGCCGCTGATGGTTTCTGGAACCAGAATCCGATGAGCAAATAACTGCAGAGCCCCACGGCTTCCCAGAACACAAACAACAGGATGAAGCTACCGGACAATACCAGCATGCACATCGAAAACACAAACAGTGAGACTGCGGCAAAGAATCGCGGATAGCCGGGATCATGACTCATGTAACCGGACCCGAACATCGACACCAGCAAACTCACGCCGGTCACCATGCACAGCATGATTGCTGTGATCGCGTCAGCTCGCAATTCGATATTCGCGTGCAGGGTCCCGACCGAGAACCACTCGTAGCCGGTGGCGATCACCTGCTGCACCCGGTCAGATTCATGAGCCAGGGCTTCGTCTGCCGGACTCAAGAGCGGATAGCTTATCCATCCCAATTCTGTTGGTTGGGAAGACGGCAGGATCTTGACCAGCAGAATCAGCGAGCAAACGAACGACACTGCCAGCGCAGACCAGCACGGCAGATGGCTCTTGTAACGCAGCAGCTTCTTACCCAGCATCGCCGTGACAATCGCGGAGATCAACGGAGCGACTGGAATCAGCCAGAGAATCAGCTGTTGGATTTCTTCAGACATAGGAGAGAACTCAAAGGACAATAGCCAAATGAATCAATGGATAGCAGATACGTTTAACCCGAGCCAACGGCGAGGTTTGTCAGTCCCGAGGCCTCGCCGTTGGCTCGGGTTAAACAAACTCACGCTCGGGCTGAAGGTGTTGCACTGGACGACGCCGATATCTGCGGTGGATTGCGAGGGGCAATTCCCGCAGGAGTCAGTGTCGGGATGTTTTCATATGAAGACGGCAAACCGCTGCGGTCTCCGGACGAATCAAGATTGGGTCCCGCCATATCGGACTCCCGCAGTTCCGACCACAGCTGAATATCCAGGGAATGCGACTTGCGGTAAAGCGACAAGACGAGTGACAACGCCAAGCCGGCCTCGCATGCGGCAACCGTCAATGTGAAAATTGTAAACGCCTGGCCTTCGTTTGTCTGATGCATACGGCCAAAAGTTACCAGCGTCAGAGAGACTCCGTGGAGCATCAGCTCCGCAGATAACACCATCAGGATCAAATTGCGGCGAGTTAAGAAACCGATGGCACCAAGGACAAACAGTCCGGCACCGACCAATAGAATTCGTTGTTCTTCCGGTGTCATAGGGCACCCTGCTCTCGTCGAGGTGCGATGGCAATCGCGCCAATGCTGGCGATCAGCAGCAGCGTTCCCGCAAGTTCCACCGCAAACAGATAGTCACCAAACAGAGACCGACCAAGTCCCTTCAAATTGCCAACCGGATGATCCCCGTCAGCTTTGCTGAGCAGGTTGCCGGGTTCCGCTGGCAGCGGTTCAGTCGGTTCGTCGTCAATCGTCAGTACCGGAGCAGAAATTGCAGCTGAAGATCCCGAAGCATTGTCTGCCTGAGCAACCGGTATTTCTTTGACAACTGGTCGGACGACGTCAATCTTTTCCGACTGCAGCGTCAGTGCAAGGGCTCCCAGCAGCACGAAGGCTGACACGGTCGCCAGCAATGACTGACCGGATCGCTGATCGTATCCCGCCGCTCCACTTTGCTGAGCCAGCATGATGACAAACAGAAACGTGACGATTACAGCACCGGCGTAGACGATAATTGTCGCGGCAGCGAGGAATGGAGCACTCTGCAGCAGAAACAAACCGCAGGTGCTCAACGTTGCCAGCGCGAACCACAAAGCGGCGTAGACGGGATTGCGAGCGGTGATCATGAGCACGCCGCAAAACAATGCTCCGATGCCGAACACCCAAAACATGACCTCATCGGCAAACTCAGAATGTGATCTGCCGGATGAGAGGCAAAAAATTACAAGTCCCACCGCCGTAAACAGCAGTCCGGGAATCTTTGGCCTTGCCTTGCTGGCTTTTCGGCCGGGCATCATCCACAGAATACCGATCGCCCAGAGCAGCAGGCCCACCACAGTTGCGGGATGTTGTTTCATCCACTCCATCATGAGCGTGACTCCTGACTGGTGTGAATGACGCCAGCCGTTGGATTCTTTGCGGAACGATCGGAATCCGGAACGACTGTCGCCGGTCCAAGCGTTGGCAGTGAATTGAATTCTGCGGCGGGTCCGAGGATTCCGCGTTTTGTTCGAACCGGATCCAGCGGGTTGTCTTTGGTCTGATCATAGACGGCAAGCAATTTCTCGCGGTCATACATCAAAGACTCTCGTGTTTCGCCGGTAAGGTCGTAGATGTGTGTCAGTTCAATTGCATCCACCGGACAGGCTTCTTCGCACATGCCGCAATAGATGCAGCGGAGTTCATCCAGCACAAACGACTTTGGGAACTTGTCGCGGTCGGGCCAGTCTGAAGGCGCGGCCTGCGCTTCGATGGTGATGCAATTCGCCGGACACGCCGTCGCGCACATCATACAGGCGACGCACTTGACGCGATCTTTCTCGTCTCGATTAAGACGATGCACGCCGCGATAGTGCAGCGGCAGATCGGGCTTCTGTTCCGGATACTGCTGAGTCACAGTTTTGCGATCCGTCACATGTTTCAGGGTCGTTTTCAGACCCTTCATAATGGCCGGAACGAACGTGGATTCCCAGAAGCCCATCTCAGGCTCCTCGACCCACGCCACCGTCTTCTTTGGCTTTGTTTTTGTTTCAGACATTGAGATTAGTTTTCAGTGTTCAGTGTTCAGTGTTCAGTGTTCAGTGTTCAGTCCAACCAGGTCTGGCGATTTCGAATCGGAAATCAATGATGCCCCGCAGCGTGACCATGAGCCACCGCCGGAGTTGCCTTCTTCCTCTTTACATAACCAGGCCGCTCAGCCAATTCCGCTTCGCGAAGTTTCGCACTGATGGTTCCCCATGCCGCGCACAGAGCTGCGGAACCTGGCAGCAGCCACCAGCGGCTGAATTGAAACTGCAGACAAAACATCACCATGACCAGATTCGCCAGCGACAAAGGTATCATGACCTTCCATGCCAGTTCCATCAGCTGGTCAAATCGAAAGCGAGGAATCGTCCAGCGGATCATGATCATCACGCAGATAAAGAAGAACGCTTTACCTGAAAGAATCATCAGCTTCACGAGCCACAATCCCGGATACGCGCTCGTCGCTTCCGCGATGAACGGGAAACTCCAGCCGCCGAGAAACAGGATCGCCGTCAGAAAGCTGATTGTGATCATGTGTGTGTATTCGCCGAGGAAGAACAGCGCCCACTTGAGTGCGCTGTATTCGGTGTGCCATCCACCAATGAGTTCCTGTTCGCATTCCGCAAGGTCAAATGGCAGGCGGTTGCACTCTGCCAGCGAAGCAGTGAAAAACATCAGCGCCGCCAGAGGCTGGAACCAGATGTTCCAGTTCAACAGGCCGCCTTGCGTTTGCAGGTGCATGATCTTTTCAAGATTCAATGTCCCTGACAGCAGCGCGATACCCAGCACCGACATCCCCAGTGGAATTTCGTAACTCACCACCTGAGCGCTGGCCCGCATGGCTCCCAGAGCACTGTACTTGTTGTTGGAAGCCCAGCCACCCAGCACGATGCCGTAGACGCCCAGACTTCCGATTGCAAAAATGAAGACCACGCCAATGTCAATATTGGGCGCGATGATGAAGCGGAGGAATGACGGGACCGTGGAGTCATTGACGGCGCCAAAAGGAACGACAGCGAACGCCATCATCGCTGTGAAGACAGAAATTGCCGGAGCGATGACAAACAGAACTCGATCGACATGCGGCGGGATGACTTCTTCTTTGAGCAGCAGCTTAATGCCGTCCGCGATCGGCTGAAACAATCCCATCGGTCCGACGCGGTTCGGACCAATGCGGTCCTGCATCCATGCCGACAACTTGCGTTCCAGCAGAATGAGATAGTTACAGACACCCGGAATCGCCGCGACGACGACACCGATTGTCAAAAGAGTAATCAGAATTTCCGGCATAGTTTGTTTCCACGTCTTTCGGCGAGCGGCAGGGCGTCAGCCCTCCGAGCCCGCAGCGGTTTTCTCGGAGGGCTGACGCCCTGCCGCTCGCCTTGGCTTCTTCATACTGTCGCAGCGACAGGCTCTTCCAAAAACACTCCCTGACCCTTAAGTTCCGCACTGGCAATCGCGGACAGCGACGGAATCGTCGCTGCGATTTCCTTACGCAGTGCTTCTGTTTGAATCAAACCAGGTCGTTCTGCAAGTTCCCAAAGCAGCCGTCCATCCGGACGAGTTCCATCAGGGCCTCGCACGGACCGACGAATCAACTGCGCCAATCCCGCATGATTAACGAAGACTCCTTCACGTTCCACAAAGGTCCCGGACGGCAGCACGTGGGTCGCGTGTTTTAGCACCGGTGACGAAAGGATGTCCTGCACAATCACCGTTTCAATTTTGCTGAAGGCTTCCGCATGAATTTCCGTCATCCAGCCTTCCGGATCGCCACCGACCAGATACACCGCGCTAAACCTGCCAGTCGATGACAATCGCAGCAATTCTTCGAACGGCATCACGTCGCCGACAAAATGATTGAGAACAGCTTCAACGCCCTCGCGATTCGGGCACTTCTCGGCGCGGATCGTGAACTTCACTGGGTCGACAACATTGCCTTTCACATCTTTCGGGAATTGATCGTCTTCGCCAACAATTCGCACGGGGCCCATTGCCAGCGTCACATCTTCCGAAATTCCCTTCAGGAAGCTGCTCAACAGGTACGCTTCTTCCACAGTCATCCACGGCGAAAGCACGGCGGCAACTCTGTTCTTGCCGCTTTCTGCGGCCTTCTTCAGGGCGGCGCGGGCAGATGACAGCACTGTGTCATAATCGGCCGTCGTTGCATGTCCATTGGTGCGCGCCTCCGGCGACGTCAGCCGTTGGTTCGAATGAGTGTATTTCCAGCCAAATCGACCGGCGTCGCACATGAAGTGCCCCTGAGCCTTTTCGTTGGTGCGCGGATGCAGTCGATAGACTTGTTCTTCATTCTGATCTACCGTCACGCTGCAGCCTGTGCTGCAGCCAGGGCACACGGATGATTGACTCTTCAACCACCAGACTCGCTGCTGATACAGGAAGTCCTTGCTGCACAACGCACCCACAGGACAAAGATCGACAACATTGCCAGCCAGCGGATTGTTGACTGGATGGCCGGGAAAGATATCAATCTCTTCGTGCGACCCGCGACTGACAACCTGCAATTCGGCTGAGCCGGAGACTTCACGTGTAAACCGCACGCAGCGAGTACACATGATGCAGCGGTCGGTAAACAGCGTGATCTGATCGCCGATGTATGTCTTGTCGGGCTTGATATTCTTCGGTTCGTTCAGACGGCTGTAACCGCGACCGTAGTTGAAGCTGTAGTCCTGCAGGTAACACTCACCGGCCTGGTCGCACGTCGGGCAATCGAGCGGATGGTTGAGCAGCAGATATTCCAGCGTAGCCTTGCGAGCGTCTTTGACCTTTTGGCTGTCAGAAATAATGACCGTGCCGTCTTTGGCTGGTGTCTGGCATCCCGGAACCAACTTGGGCTGCATCGCCACTGTACCGTCGGGCTT
Source organism: Planctomycetales bacterium (assembly GCA_038214195.1). Taxonomy (GTDB): domain Bacteria; phylum Planctomycetota; class Planctomycetia; order Planctomycetales; family Planctomycetaceae; genus SXXK01. Next base: position 1,738 of record JBBQSE010000449.1, on the reverse strand, counting down.
TTTATCACCAACTTCGATAAGGCACATGCGGCAGCTGGCGACAACTGATAAAGCCGGGTGCCAGCAATAGGCCGGAATTTCAACGCCAACCTTCGCAGCAGCCTGAATACAATTCAGCCGCTCGCTCGAGCCGATTTCAACATCTTTACCGTTTACAATCACCGTTGCCATGCCGTTACCTGATCCATTGATTCAAATCTGAAATCGAAAATCTCAAATCTTCAATTTTTAATGCACTTCCATCAGTGTCTGAGCGGACGTCACCGTTGCTCGTTTGCTGTTGATGTATTCTTCGAAGTCGCCGCGAAACTTGCTGATCGCATTCTTCACCGGCCAGGCAGCTCCATCCGAAAGGCCGCAGATTGTTGTGCCAGGAATGATGCCCATCGAGCCAGCAACTTCCATCAACAGGTCGAGGTCTTCCAGACGTCCCTGACCAGCGCGAATACGAGTCAGGATTTTTGTCATCCACGCGGTGCCTTCGCGGCAGGGAGTACACTGGCCGCACGATTCGTGTGACATAAAGCGGCAGCAGTTGAACAGCACATCAACCATACTTGTCTGATCATCGATCACGATGACTGCGGCCGTGCCGAGTCCAAGGCAGCCGACCTTGCCTGGTCCGGCGAAATCCAGTTTCGTGTCGAGTTCCTGATCGGACAAAAATCCCATACTGATCCCTCCGGGAACCACTGCTTTGGCCTTGCGACCTTTCCAAACCCCGCCCGCGTGTTCCTCGATCAATTCCCGAGCCGTCACGCCGAGCGGCAGTTCCACGCAGCATGGCTTATTCACATGCCCGCTGACGCAGTACAGCTTTGGGCCGTAGCTGCCGGGATCGCGTGGATTGCCAGGGTCTGGCGGGACACCCATCGATTTAAACCATTCTCCGCCGCGATACAGAATCTGGGTCACGCAGCAAAGGGTTTCCACGTTATTCACGATCGTCGGCTTGCGAAACAATCCTTCGATAGCCGGAAACGGAGGCTTGATACGGGGCCAGGCGCGTTTGCCTTCGAGGCTTTCAATCAGACCAGTTTCTTCGCCACAGATATAAGCACCCGCGCCGCGGTGGAGGACGATGTCCAGATTGAAGCCTGTTCCAAGGACGTTCTTTCCGAGCAGTCCGGCAGCGTAGCATTCGTGAATTGCCGCATCCAGAACTCGGTAGCTATTGCCATACTCATAACGCAGATAAAGATACGCATTACTCGAGCGAATCGCATGGCATGCAATCATGATGCCTTCGATCAGCTGATGAGGATCCTTCTCCATCAGAATGCGGTTATTGAATGTCCCCGGTTCGCTTTCATCCGCATTGATACACAGGTAAATCGGACCCGGATGATCCTTGGGAAGAAACGTCCACTTGAGTCCACACGGAAATCCAGCACCACCACGACCACGCAGACCCGCATCCTTGACGATATTGGTGACATCGCCGGGGGCCATGCTCAGAAAGTCTTTGATTCGCGCGTAACCGCCATCGGCTTTGTACGTCGCAAGCGATGTACTGTCCGGCTTGTTGATTCGAGCAAAAAGTACTGGTTCGAACTTTGCCACAACCGCCCTCTCAAACTACAACTTCTCGATCAGTGCCGACACCGATTCCGCGCTCATATCCATATGGCATTCATCATCGACCAAAATACACGGAGCCCCTTCGCAGGCACCAAGACATTCGGCAAATTCCAGAGTTACTTTGCCATCCGCTGAGGTTTGCCCCGGATGGACATGA
>JBBQSE010000448.1:0-7337 GCA_038214195.1 Planctomycetales bacterium | reverse complement strand
ATCAGAACATGACGAACGGCCGATTCATGTTTCGTTTTTGAACGACGACCGCTCAGCGGGATCGCTCAGCGTCCTTTGAAAGCAGATCGGCATCGCCGTGGCAATCGCATATCCCGGAAATCGTGGGGCAAGGCGTCGCTTCCAGATCAAATTCCGCGAAATGTTGAGGCGCTCTGGGTTTTCGGCTTCTTCCATCCTGTCGAAGAGTTGCCTGTGGCATTTTTGCAGAGCCTGTGGGAGTTGTTTTTGGGGATTGGCACGGTTAATGCCACAGACGTTTTCCGTTGCCTGCGAACGTTCTTGCAAATGTTGCGAGAGCCGCGAGGCTTTCAGTTTCTTGAGTGGAGTTGAGCCATGTTGGGATACGCAGTGACGTTTTTCATTATTGCATTGATCGCAGCCGCAATGGGGTTCGGTCTGGTCGGCGGTATGGCCTATGGTGCCGCGAAGATCTGCTTCTTTGTGTTCCTGGTTCTTGCGGTGTTGTCTCTGATCAGCGGTCGACGCGTTCGAGTCGATTAGCATCACTGGCAGGTGCCAACGGAAAGACTTTCAAATTGCCGCAGCGATGACGGGCGAATCAGGAGATTCAGTCTACGAAACTTGAGGAGAATGAACGATGAACTGGGATCAGATCAAAGGAAAATGGAAACAGGCGAAGGGTCAATTGCAACAGAAATGGGGCAAGCTGACTGACGACGATTTTGACATCGTCAATGGCCAACGTGAAGAGCTCGTGGGCAGAGTGCAGGAGGTCTACGGAATCGCAAAGGAAGAAGCAGAAAAGCAGGTGAAAGAGTTTGAAACCTCATGCAACTGCTGACGCGATGCCCGCCAACTCTGGCATACACCAGACACCAACCACCTGATTCGTGGTTTTTTTGTTCGGTCAGTTCGAAGAAACGCCCGGCTACTTCATGGACGTCATCTTGTGGACCATTTGCAACAGCAACTGCACGTCGATCGGTTTCGACAGGTAGTCATTGCAGCCAGCTTCACGGCACTGATTCATGTCGCCCTGCATCGCGTCGGCGGTCAGGGCGATAATTGGCCCGGTGTAGCCGAGCTTCCGCAGTTGCTGTGCGGTTTGATAGCCGTCAAGATTTGGCATCTGCATATCCAGCAAAATCAAGGCGGGGAATGCCTTTGAGGAGTGGCGTTCTTTCATATAGTCCACTGCCTGCTGCCCATCTTCGCATTCATCGACGGTTGCTCCTGCGTTCGTCAGCAGACGTCGGCTCAAAAAGCGAATATCGCGGCGATCATCCACGACCAGAATATGGCATGTCAGGCGGATTGACGCATTCGAATCGCTGGTGGTTGCCTTCAGAATGACAGGTTTAGGGTCGATGAAAGGCACCCCGGTGAGATCGTCCGTGGCAATCGTCGCGGTAAACTTGCTGCCCTCGTTGATCCAACTTTCCACCGTGATTCCGCCACCCAGCAATTCGGCGAGACGCTGACTAATCGCCAATCCCAGTCCGGTGCCTCCAAAGTTTCTGCTGACGGAAGAATCTCCCTGCGAAAATGGGTTAAAAAGATTTTGAAGTTGTTCGTCTGACATGCCGATGCCCGTGTCGATGACGTCAAACTGCAGGAAGCCGCCTTCGTCAGCAAGGTCGGCAGCATGTCCGTCAACATGGTCTTCGTTGATGTATTGAATGACGATCCTCACTTCTCCGCTGGAAGTGAATTTGATCGCATTGCCAACAAGATTGATCAGAATCTGTTTCAGCCGTCTTGAATCGGTATATATACGCGTCGGAATCTGGCTTGCATATTCGACAATCAGTTGCAGGTTTTTCTCGGCAGAGCGTACTTCCATGATACTGCGGACGTCTTCAACAACCTGTTGCGGACCCATTCTGTCAGGATGAAGGTCCAACTTTCCGGCTTCGATTTTTGACAGATCCAGGATGTCATTAATAATGTCCAACAGATAATCGCCATTGCGACGGATGGTCTGCAGGTGACTTAACGCTTCCGGATGATCGATTAAATCGCGAACCAAATCGGCATAGCCCAGAATTGCTGTCATTGGAGTACGGATTTCATGACTCATATTGGCCACGAAGGCACTCTTTGCGGCATTGGCGACATTAGCGCGCCGTTCGCTCTGGATTAAAGCCTCTTCGCGTTCATGATCTGTGGTTAAGTCCCAGTTGACACCGTACATCCGAACAACTTTTCCATTGGTATCGCGGATCGAGTCGCCAACAGCCCCGACCCAGCGGATTTTGCCGTCTGGACGAATAATTCGAAACTCGGTGTTGTACTCATGAGAACCGTCGATCGACGCTTGCCATGCTGAAGTCAATTGTTCGACATCGTCGGGATGCACCAGCGAGAAAAACAGCTCCGGATGAGCCTGCTGATCTTTGGACACACCCAGCAATTCGTACAGTTCATCGGTCCAGATACTGCGGTCGTCCCTCCATTCCCACGCCGCCATTCCACCGGCCCTGAGTGCCATCTTGAATCGCAGAGAGTTTTCGGCAAGCTTATCGGCGTACTTGAGCCGATCGATACACTGGGCGACGGCGACTGACATCGGCTGCAGTTGCTCAAATTCGGTTGTTGAAAACGGACGTCGTGAAAACACCTCCAGCACACCGACTGTCTGTCCAGCGATCATCAACGGGTAGCCTGCAAACGAAGTCACACCTTCAGACATCGCCAATTCCCGGTCGCTGATTCTGGTGTCGTTCGCAACTTCATTGCTGAGCGTCGGAGCGCGATCGCGGACGATCCAGCCCGCCTGGAGTTCGCCGAACGGAATGTCGGTTGTCACCTGGTCGGAATGCATGGAGACGCCAGCACTGGCGGCCATTGTTAACGCCGCTTCGGCTTCATCCCACAGCCAGATGCGGACCAATACAACATCCAGCGTTACCACAAATCGTGTACAGGCGGCGTGCAATGTGGCAGCAAGACTTTCTCCGCGAGTCAGCTCGATGGCCAGAGTCGTATGCAATTCGGCCAATCGAGCCCGCTGCTCAAGATCACGTTCGACCTTCTTGCGCTGGCGGATATCTACTCCCGACGAAATCAGAAAGTCGACTTCACCGCTTTCATTTTTCACCGGTGCAATCATGAAATCGATCATCACTCCGTCGTCGCCGTGGGAAAAGAGTGAGACATCATATCGAACGGCTTCGCCTGCAAATGCGCGCTCCATTGCATTTCGCATCTGCTGAACAACGTCAGGATCGTAGGTCCACCACGGTGCTTCCGCAAAGTGTCGGCCGACAACGTCCGCACGTGCAACGTGCGCGATTTCCAGCGAACGATCATCCACTTCGACGAGAATTCCACTGCGGTCAATCACACCCACCAGACCCAGTTGATTGTTGATGACGCGACGCAGATGTGCTTCTCGATCCGCCAGTTCCAGTTCCCATTTTTTGCGTTGGGAAACATCGGCCACGACGCCCGTGATGCTGATGGCTTTACCGCCTTCATCACGTCGAATCAAACCGCGACGATGCATCCAGAGTATTCTGTGGTCGTTCGGACGAACAATGCGAAATTCGGTATCGTAAAGGGTGTCGCGCGATTGAAGTTTTTCTTCGAGATCCTTCCGTAACTTTTCACGGTCGTCGGGATGCACCAGTTGCTGAAACGTCTCCATCGTTGGGCGAAAACTGCGGTCGTAACCGTAGATTGAGAATAACTGCTCGGACCATTCGATTTGCCCCGTTGCGATATTCAATGTGAATGCGCCCATCATCCCGGCGTCGAGAGCGAAGTGCAAGCGATGTTCACGTTCCGCCGCGCGAGCTTCGGCAGCCTTGCGGTCTGTGATATCACGAGACACGGTGACGTATCGCAGTGGCCTGTCTTCAGAGCTGACGATTGGTCGTACGACGACGTCCCACCACTTGGGATTTCCTTTCACAGTACTGCGAAACAATTCAAAGCGACTCTCTCCATGTTCCCTGCATTCGTCGAGAGAATTACGCACTTTCGATTGGTGTTCTTCAGGCCAAAGACTCCACCATTCCTTTCCAAGAAGCGGTCCAAAATCGTCGATTTCCATTAACGCCAGGCCGGGTTCATTCATCATCAGTAACCGGCCTTCTGAGTCCAGAACTTTGACACAGTCCGGGCTGCTGGCAAGTACCGTCCGGCTGAAATTTTCAGACGCCTGAAGTTCTGCTTCCGTTTGCGCCCGATCCAGCCGCAGATAAATTGCCGTTGCCAGATCGTCAAGGACTTCTAATTCCGAATCCTTCCACCGATACGGAGTCGATTTCACGACGGTCAGCGTCCATCGTGTACGCTCATTAAGGATGTAGCGACCATTGGCAAAGGATCTGATATTCAATGCTTCAAAGCCTGCGATCTGGTGCGGCAATCGGCCCTCAAGGCGAACGTCTTCAATTTGCAGTCGCTGACCATCTCGAGTCGCAAGACTCTCGTCAGGCATCAGGTACTGATCGAGTACCTGTCTGCCGATTGATGCAGGCAGGTCGTCTGTCGCCCGAAACTCATACTTCACCAAGGCCACATTTTCAGACAGATCCACCTCCGCGAGCAGGCATCGATCGGCGTTGAAATGTTCCGCCACCTTTCTGGTGGCCAGTTCTGCAATTTCTTCCACTGTCGTCAGAGCGGAACACGACTCCAGAAGTCCAGCCCGAAAAATCAAATCAAGCTCACGGCGTTTGCGGTCGGTAATATCTGAGATGACAACATGCACACCCTCAATCTGTCCATTCCCGTCGATTTCCGGGACGTACGTGACTGACTTGAACAGTATCTCCGATTGAACCGAATTCAATTTTTCAGCGTCAGAGGCTGGGCTCGCGAGGGCAGGCAAACTCAATTCGAACGTGGCTGGCTTTCCTGCCAATCCATCGCGAAGATGAGGGCGGACCGTCGAAAATGCCTCTGCGCCCAATACGTCGCGGACTCGCTGACCGATGATTTCATCAATTCTCAGACCAAACTGCTTTGCAAAGGCGGCATTGACGAAAGCATAACGCTCTTCCTGATCGACGAAAGCAATCATCGGCGGGATGGCGTTGGTGATCGTCTGAAGCTGCCGCTCGCGGGCTTCCAGTTCCAATTGAGCGTGCTTGCGTTCCGAGATATCGCTATTCATCCCGATCCAGCATTTGACGCGACGATCGACCGACAATTGAGGGACGGCACGGACGTGAGTCCACCGGTAGTCACCGCTGCGATGCCACAAGCGGTATTCGAAGTTGAAAGGCTCCAGCGTCGCTATGGCCTGTTGCCACGCAATCATTGTCGACTCGCGATCATCCGGATGAATGGCATTCACCCATCCCAATTCCTTCCATTCGTCAAACGTTTGACCGGTAAATTCACGCCAACTGGGTGAATCATCGACGGTCTTTCCTTCCGAAGTCGCGACCCACACAATCTGCGCCGACGCATCGACGAGCAGTTGAAAAAGTTCCTCGCTTTGCGTCAGGTCCGTAACATTGGTAAACGTACAAACCATGCCTTCGGATGTTCCCGTGTGTGACCGATATGGCAGCACACGACGCAGATAGGTCTCGCCATTGTGAGCGTGAACTTTATGCTCGATCCAGCCGTGCAGCGTCAGTTCCCGTGGATCGGGCAACGGCGGCATATCATTGACGAATGGCACAAATCGCTCGAGCGGTCGCCCAACGTCGGTCGGGATCAAACCGTAGATATCAGAAATTGCCGGCGTGAAGCTGCGAATTCGAAGTTGGTCGTCCAGAAACACGGTCGCAATCTGTGTACTACGCAACAGGTTTTCCAGATCTGCGATCGCGACCGACAAGGCATCACTGCCCGCGCGGATTTCTTCTTTCGATGTTTCGAGTTCTTCGTTCGCCGACTGCAGCTCTTCGTTCATGGAGAGCAATTCTTCGTTCGACGATTTCAGTTCTTCATTCGCCGATTCCATATCCTGCAGAGTACGGTCCAGATCGCTGCGAGTGGCTTCCAGTTCGCGTTCCAGCCTCGCGATAATGGAATCGGCGTCATGGGCATGCAGTTGTTCAGGCAAAGCGGAATCGTCGCGATCGATCGGGAGTCCGACATCGTGGAAAACGATCAGGAACAAGGATTCGTCTTCGCCAAGTTTTGGCATGGGCTGCACAGTGATCATCACCGGCTGAATCTTTCCGTTGACACGGATGGACAGATTCTCATGCTGCACTTTGCGACAGGTCTTTTTCGCTTCTGCAATCGCCGCTCGCAGCCCGATCCGGAGCCCCGTTGCTGCCAGCCTGGTGATTTTGTTCTGGAAGTCTCCTTCCCCCAACGCCAGATACTTCTGCATATTCGCAGCGGCATTCAGAATCTGACCGGTCCCGTTGATGACGCACGATTTTGGCGAGAACTCATCGAGGACAATGCGTTGGCGCATGGCCGTCAGATCGACGGGTGTATCGGGTTGACGCGAATTCGAATTCGATGAGGCGAGTTGATTCTGCCGGAGGTGAGTCGAAGAATTTGCCTCAGACACCTCAACGGCCAGGCTTGGTTGAGTATGGACTTCACTCAATTCTTCAAGATGCCGCGCGTACTGCAGGAGTTCCGCACCGATTTCCGGAGGGACAAGCACGTGGTCAGCCACGCCAGTCGTCGCGGCACTTCGAGGCATACTGTCGTGACTTGCGGATCGTGGCTCTTGCGCAAACGTGAGTCCGCCTCGATCACTGATGGCTTTCAATCCGAGCGTTCCGTCCGTGCCACCTCCCGACAGAATCACGCCGATTGCACGTGCGCCCAGATCCTCAGACAGTGAATGGAAGAAGTAATCAATCACCGCCGGATGGCGCCTTTCGGCGGGTTCCACAATGCGCACGAAGCCATACTTCAGTTCGAGCAGAGATTGCGGAGGGCTGACATAGACCGTATTTCGCTTTAGCTTTTTCCGCCCGGAGATTTCCACAATTGGCATCGGCGTGCTGCTCCGAAGTAACTCGGGCAGCAGAGACTTGCTGTTTGGGTCGAGGTGCTGAACGAACACAACGGCAAACCCCGGCGAATCTCCCAATGCCGTAAGGAGTGCCCCGAACGCTTCAAGTCCGCCCGCCGATGCACCAACGCCAACGACCAGAGGTAATTGCATTTCCTGAGAAGCAGTGTGTGACATGTTCGAAACAATATTTTCAAGCTAAAAAACGGCGGCTCGCTCGCTGGCGATTCCGGAGAATTTTAACACACACTCCGATGCTGCGAAACTAATTGGCGAGAGGAGAGTGTTGGAGTTTGGGCGGGCGGAGTGGAGGAATTGGAGGCGTCTTTGGGCGGCTGCGTAAGGCGCTTGACCAGGGCTTCCAGCTCGGCCAGGCGGGCCTGCAGATTTTGGATTATCTCGATCAGTT
>JBBQSE010000447.1:0-7356 GCA_038214195.1 Planctomycetales bacterium | reverse complement strand
TCTGCGATTCAGCTCCCGCCAACGGAGCGACGGTAAGATTCAACACCCGTCGCTCCGCTGCCGGGATCAACAAACAGTCTCCTGTTTCGGGACAAACAGCCCGCGTTCGCGCAAGCAAACGCCGGGCTGTTCGTCTTTTGGCGAGACGGCAAACGACAATCTGTCCGGGGAAAGCCCACTGAATCAAGACGCAGGAACAAAGAAACGCAGGCTCCATGAGAGGCTGGTTCGCGTCGCGCCGTGATCAAAACCAGCTTACGTGAAGGAAAAACGCGGGCTGCCGTCATCATGAAGATGAATTCCATCGCAGCCGCTTGACGTGGAACGGGCCGCAGTCATCATGCGGGATCGTATTGAAACAAAAACATCGACTGGCAATCAAGACGATATCGAAACTATGAATCCAGGCAGTGCAGGAACAGGCTGGCGAGTTTCTCCGGCGGACATCGAGCGGATAGTTCCCTTCGAATTGCTGCTCGACCGGATCGCTGACGAACGCGGTGGCGCGTGGATCGCGGAGCGTCGATTTCTGCACACGCATCCGGAACCCAGCGGCGAGGAAACTCAGACGACGCAGTTTATCGCCGATCGTCTGTCGGCCATTGGCATATCGCCGCAGATTCCAAAACGCGGCGTTGGCGTGATTGCGGATCTAAAGATTGGGACGCCTGCTGCGGATTCACCAATCGTGGCGGTGCGGGCTGACATTGATGGCTTGCGGATGCAGGATCGAAAGTCCGTCGAATACGCTTCACGGTGGTCGGGAGTCGCCCACGCCTGCGGCCACGACGTGCATACGACCGTCGTGCTGGCGACGGCGGAATTGTTGGCATCGCTGACGCAGCGACTGCCAGAATCGGAGCTGCCTTCCGCTCACCTGCGATTTATCTTCCAACCTGCCGAGGAAACCGCCGAGGGCGCATTATGGATGGTCGAAGACGGCGCGCTGCAGGGTGTCACGGCGATTCTGGGACTGCATGTGGATCCAACGATTCCGGTCGGCAAAGTTGGCGTGCGCTATGGCGTGCTCACGGCCCAGGTAGATGAAGTCCTGATTGAAGTGAGCGGTCGAGGTGGGCACGCCGCGCGGCCTCAGCATACCAGCGATCCCATTGGGACAGCGGCGATGCTGGTTTCGGCGCTGTATCAAGCCGTGCCGAGGCGAGTGGACTCGCTGACTCCGATGGTCTTTTCCGTGGGCTCAATTCATGGCGGGACAGCATCGAATGTGATTCCGGATCTGGTGGAAATCACGGGCACGCTGCGATCGACCGATCGCCAGGCTCGGGACAGGGTCTTGAGCAGCATTCGCCAGATCTGTGCGGGAATTGCGGCCGCGACCGGCAACACGATCGATGTCGTCTATGGCAGTCCACTGGGCTCAGTGATCAACGACATTACTGTAACGTCAGCGATTGAAGCGGCTTCGATCCAGGTGCTGGGCGGAGAAAATATCGTGATCATCAATCGCCCCAGCATGGGGGGTGAAGATTTCGCGGTGTATATCGAGCATGTCCGAGGGGCTCAATTCCGGCTGGGTTGCGCCGGACCGACGGAAGACTGGCCTCTGCTGCATTCGCCGATCTTCGATATTGAAGAGGAAGCGATACCGTTTGGGGCGCGAATTATGGCAAGGACAGCGATGATGCTGGCGATGCTTGGACCGGAGTCTGCAGCATGTCGGTGATGCGGTTCACCCCCAATACCAGTCCCACAATCGGCGTGGAGATCGAGCTGCAGCTGATTGATTCGAAAGAACTTGCCCTGGCGAGTGTCATCGATGACGTGCTGGCTGTGTTGCCCGAGCATCTCAAGGACTCCGTGAAGCCGGAATTGATGCAGTGTTACATCGAAATCAACACCCGCATCTGTCGCAACGTGCGGGAAGCCGGTGAAGACCTGCGAGACAAATTGACGCAGCTGGAATCCATCATTCATCCGATGGGCATTCGGCTCTTGTGGTCAGGCACACATCCGTTTTCGTCGTGGCGACATCAGAAAATCACCCATCACGAACGTTACGCCAGACTGGTGACACTGATGGAGGATGTTGTCCGACGACTGGTGACCTTTGGCCTGCACGTGCATATTGGCGTTGATTCCGGTGACAAGGCCATTATGGTGTGCGATCGCATGCTGCACTACATTCCGCTGTTGCTCGCCCTAACGGCAAACTCGCCGTTCTGGGAAGGTCGAAGCACCGGACTGCAGTCGAATCGTTCCAAAATCATGGAAGGTCTGCCCACTGCCGGATTGCCGTATCAGATGCGCAACTGGAGTGAATACGTGTGGCTGGTCAAACATCTGCGTGAGACAGGTTTCATCAACACGATCCGGGAAATCTGGTGGGACATTCGTCCGCATCATTATTTCGGAACCGTGGAACTGCGAGTGTGCGACGTGCCACCATGTCTGGATCATGTCCTGGCGCTGACGGCTCTGGTGCAGTGCCTGGTGCATACGATTTCCAATGAGATTGACGAAGGCACGTTTCTGACCGAGTATCATCCCATGATGGTCGAACAGAACAAATGGCGTGCGACGCGTTACGGTGCCGATGCGGCTCTGGTGGATTACCGCGATTTTCGCCAGCGCTGGGTTCCGGAGATCGTGGAAGAGCTCGTCACCAAACTTACCCCAGCCGCCATTGAACTGAACTGTCTTGCCGAGCTCCAGTCTGTAAAAAAACTCCCCTCCGCCAGCGGTGCTCGCAACCAGGTCCAGATCTACCAGGCCACCGGCAGCCGCCGGAAGGTGGTTGAAAAACTACTGGAACGGCCCGCGTTTTAATGGGCGGGATGACAGCGAATCGAGAGGTTGGAACCTTTCGCCGGATGCTTGCTCAAACTCGTCTTGCTCACTACTCGTGGTTATTATACCACACTGAAATGATCGCCAACTTTTCCTGGGGAACTGCATGTCCATCAGCGTGTGGGTTATTGCTGTTGTTTGCGTCTTGTTTTTCTACGTTTCGATACGGATGCGATCGAAGGTCTGGGCGCAACTTGCGAACACAACGTCTCGCGTCTTTATCTCGCACCGTCAGAGTGACACCAAGGTAACCGCACAACGGCTTTGTACGGACCTGCAGAGAGAATTCGGCAAAGACACGATCTTCATCGATGACGGAGGGGTAGCGTCTGGCACCAGTTTTCCGGAGGTGATTCTGACTGCCTTGCGGAACGCTGACACAGTTTTTGTGCTGATTGGCCCGACATGGGATCTGGACCGACTGAAGTCCAAAGACGATTGGGTACGGCGGGAAATTCAGCACTCGCTGGATTTTCGTGTGGCCTTTCCCGTACTGGTTGATGGTGCGAGGATGCCTGTTGCAGGTTTGCTGCCGGGCGAGATTCAAAAGCTCGCTGAAATCAACGCGGAACCACTTTCAAATGGTGAAGAATATAAGTCCAACTACAAGATACTCGAACGCATTGTAAGGCAGAACAGTCCAACGCTGGCAATCGCGAAGCAGATACAATCGACTGACAGACTGTCGCTCTGGCTCCTGTGCCTGACTGCTCTGGCTGGAGCTCTTGGAGCAGTATGGATTTCATCGGTCGCCATTGATGCGGAAGCAATCGCTCGTGAAGCTGATATCTCTGCTGAGTTGAAGAATCGCCTCCATGAATTCCCCTTGTCGTTTCAGGAGTTCGCACAAAAAAACGAAAGCTTCTCTGCAAGAAATGTGAAAGTCGTGTGGACGGGCATAGTCGATAGCAAAAGTGAAACGAAAGAAGACAACGGCAAAACTGAAACGACAATCATCTTACAGCCGACAAAGCAGTCATTTAATCGATTGACTCTCACTGAGCATCCTGATGTTTCGCTTTCAGACCAGCTCGCAAAAGTGAGCAAAGGAAAGACAGTGCTAGTCGTAGCAAGGCTGAATGACATGCTTGCTCCTCGACTTCTTTCGGGAACGATGACAGATCTTTATGTGATTCCGGACGGAGAATAGATTGGTACGAGACTCCGCTGAGGATATTAAATCTCAGAGGATTTGGTCCGATCGCGTCCCATGCTTGTTCGCGTCACGACATGCTTCAGGAATCGCTACAACTAGTACTGCTGGAATTGAGATCATCTAGTTGTTCGGTGGGGCGGGCTTGTCTTGCTTCTTATCGAGTTCCGCCTCCACATCGACCTTGTTGGCCTTCTGTGCATCAAATTGCGAAATGATTGAGTCGAGTTGCTGCTTTAGGCTATCGATTGATGATCGCTGTTCCTGAATCAACTGGCTGTTGGGAACAAAACTTCGTACTTGCACTTGCTTTGTTTCCTGGACACGAGTTCCATCAGGCAAAACACGCTCGATGGTCTGGGTACGCTGTTCAGTTCGCCACTCTCCAGCGCTTGAAGTCGCAGGTGCCGTTTGACAAGAATCGTCTCCGCAAGCCTGCTGTGTGACTCCATTTGGGCAAGCCGGAATGGGACAAGTCTGGTTGCCACAGGAGGGTCGATAAATCATGGGTTGAACGCATCGAACAGTTCGTTTGGCACGTTGTCCGGCCTCGGCGGGATTAGAGCCAATAAGAACCATCGTCAAAGAGACAAACACGGAACTCAATCGGAGCAGCATCGGTATCTCCCGAATTCGAAGGAAATGAAGTGGTGGTCCCTGAATAGCATGGGTGACTCACATACTAAGGGGGGAGCGACCATTCTGTCAAGACGGGAAGGGCTGATAAAATGCAAAGATTGAGTCGATTAATTAAGCGTGGGCTGCAATCGTCGTGGCTACAAAGCGAGCGGAAGAAACAGGATTGCCAGGGATCTCGCGTCGCCCAGGGAATCCGACCTGAGACAGGTCGGACTACGTAGGCAGATCTGTCCTCAGATCTGCTTCCCTTGGCGTGGATCAGTCGCACGGGTCCGCTCGGCCTTAAGACTCGCCGATGGTAAATCCTTTCCTGCCACTCACCACCTACTTCCACAAACCATCACGCGGATCAACAATCGGCAGTTCAGCAAGCTGCTGGTAAAGCGCTCGCGCTTCGTCCGAAAGCTCCTTCGGCAATACAATCTTCAGCACCACAAATTGGTCGCCACGATCACCGGTCTTTGGGTTGCGAACGCCCTTGCCACGCAGACGAAGTTTCGCGCCACTGGAGGTCCCCGGCGGAACACTCAGTACGACCAAACCGTCTGTCAACGTTGGCACATCAATCTTTGCACCCAGTGCCGCCTCGCTGGGAGTCAGTGGGACATCAACCAACAGGTTGGACCCATCCCGGCGGAAGCACGGATGCGGAGCGATCTCGATCGTGACCAGCAAATCCCCCGCTGGACCTCCGGAGATCCCTGGACCGCCCTGCCCTGCGAGCCGAATCGTCTGGCCGTTATCGATCCCGGCCGGAATCTTGATCGAAAGCCGCTCGCTCTTTGATCCCTGCTGAACGCTGAGTGAGTAGTCACCGCCTTCCACCGCCATCGTGAACGGAATCGTGATATCCGCTTTGGCATCCACTCCCTTTTGCGGTCGCGGTTGAGCCCGACGACCGCCGCCAAATGGGCTTCCACCACCTTGGCCGCCGCCGCCGAACATTCCACCCAGCAGATCGTCGAGATCAAAGGAAGCACCCCCTGCACCGCCTGCGCCACCGCCGAAACCCTGAAACGGGTTCCCTGCACCACCACCGCCACTTCCGCCACGGAATCCATGACCAAACTGGTCAAAGTTTTTTCGTTTATCCTCATCGCTCAGGACATCATAGGCTTCGGTGATCTCGGAAAACTTTTTCTCTGCGTCCGGATCAGCTGGCTTAACGTCCGGGTGAAATTTGCGCGCAAGCTTCTTGTAGGCCTTGCGGATCTCATCCTTTGACGCCGACCGGGAAACACCAAGCACTTCGTAAAAATCGCGTTTTGACATGCGACAAGGATAGCAATTGGCGTGACGGAAAAAAGGGGTGGCGACCTCCGTATCGTTCGAAGTGCCCGCACTGAGAACACGCGAGCGACCTGGCAGCGGTCTTTCGAGCTAAACCAATCGCGACACCCTGGTTTTGGATCCTGTATTAGGCTTGCTGCGGTCGATAGGAGAGGGCAGACTGCGGAATTCTTTCATTCATCAGGATTCTGAGACACTGTCGGACGTGACACTTCCTAACTTACATTCAGACATTCCCGAAACTGTCCGGCGAGCGTACGACCTGACGATTTCCTCGGTGACCCCCGTCAGCGGCGGTTTTAGTGGCGCGAGGGTTTTTCGAGTCCTCACCGGCGATGGCCGAACTCTGGCGATTCGGCGGACTCCCAACACGGCCACTTTGCCCGCCAAACGCCGCATTCGGCTGTATAGGCTGCTGAGCCAGTTGGCTGAACTGGGACTGAATCAGATTCCTGTGCCACTGATCCCGAACACCACACTCGGCAATCCAGCGGCGGGAGGCGCGCCGATCCTGCTCGAAAAAACGGCACCGACTACGACGGAATCGTGGGTTTCGACCGGGGACAGCCGGTGGCAGGTCGAACCGTGGATGCCTGGGCTGCCGCTTTCCGGAACTCAGGTCACGGACAATCATCTGCGATCCGCCTATCGGCTGCTGAACCATTTCCACCGCATGGCGATTGACGCGCTGCACACAACCGGACAGGACGAATGGTTCTACGTTTCCCGGACGGAATCACCCGCCATTCTGCGGCGCTTTGGGATTGTCAATGAGTTGCAGCAGGGACTGCTCGCCAAACTGCAGCACCACTTGTCCACCGATTCCGACACACGACTTCGGGACCTCGCGGTCATTATCTGCGATGCGCTCCGAAAGTGGCTGCCGTGGCTCCACCTGGAACTGAGTGCATTGGCCACCCAAACATTTTCCATTCAGCCCGTGCTCCGCGACGTCTGGCGAGCACACGTGCTGTTCACCGACCAGGAAGTCACGGGCCTCATCGACCTCACCGCCACCGGAACGGACCACGTCGCTGTTGATCTCAGCCGCCTGATCCGCAGCTGGTACGGCGCGGATAATGTTCGACTCCGCGCGGCGACGGAAACCTACCGGACTCTGCGAAAACTGGACCCGCGCGAACTGAAACTCTGGCAGTCTCTCGACGCCTCCAGCGTGCTGCTCAGCCCCGTCACATGGCTCCGACGCCGCATGGAATCCAGCGACCCGTCACCCTTCCCCGACGACGTGATCGCACGACTCCGCGAGCTGGCTGAAATCGCCGCAAACTTCCGACCGCTGTTTTCGTGAAGCGCCTCATGTCCCTTCTCCCCCGAGATCCTATGGCGTGGACTTAGTGAGCGGCAAGGCGCTAGCCGCCGGTGACTTGCGGTAAAACGCTGGCAATACCGGCGGCGAGCGCCGTGCCGCGCACAAAACGACCGTTAAGTCCACGCCAATGCCC
>JBBQSE010000446.1:0-7376 GCA_038214195.1 Planctomycetales bacterium | reverse complement strand
CATCGTCTCACGACAAATTTCAAAAAATTTCGACGGGGCTCAACCAGAAGCTCTGCCCTATGACGACAGCCTGCTTGCCAGGGGGAGAAGGGACATGGAAAACGTAGACTTTGAAAGTACCTCAGTCTGCACCGCGTGAAGTATAATTGAAGAGCGCCACTGCCGTGGCTTAATCGCAGTCGTGGAATTCATCAACAACGCCGAAAAATACGGAGGACTTGCATCGTGCTGTGCATTGCCTCAGCAGAGTGACGCGACTGCAGTCGGCCAGACTTTTTCGACGATGTACAACTCATCCATCGGCGTTGTCCAGTCGTCGGCCACCCCCGCAGTGATGGGATGATCTGTCGCGACGATTTTGACAGGGTATTGGGACTGGTGCTCATGGTGTCGGCACTACTCGCGACGACGTTCAGAAGTCGATATTCTTCCGACTTCCATGACATTGAGCACTTCAGACTGCGATACGTTGTGCTGCGATCGCCAGTCCTTATTGAACATGAAAATCCTTATGAAATGGCGATTGCCTGACATCAGGTCGCGTTGGAGATGTCATCACCGTTCAGATACGGATAGAAGAGCCGGCCAATTTCGTCGCTGAGCCGCGAGAAATATTCCATCCGGAACGTATCGTAGCTGACGTCAGTCGCCGAACGCGGGACCTGAATTGGATACTGACTGTTTAGGTCGTGTGAAAAGATGCGTTTTCCATCGCCGTCAGCTTCCATTTCGTAGACGCTGACAACAGCCTCACAGCGACCGCGAAACAGCGCGTTGGTATCGCGTTCGTACAGTGAAAAGGCACTGACATCGATGTAAATCACGTAAGTCACATCAAACGCCGCTCCAACTTCGGTCGCTGTGTCCCAGTCGGGATTCTGAATCATCCAGCCTCGCACTTCGTCGTTGGAGACCACGTCAATCTTATTTTGAGCGAGCTGAAAAGTCAGCTGGCGAGCAATGATATGGTCGATGTTTTCGCATTCGTACTTCAGATCGTCAGACGCATAGCAGACAACCGCCACGCGGACGTTGCGATCCGTCAGCGACTTCTTTGTATCCTTCTCAAACATCGGCTCGATTTGCGGAGGTCCTCCAATGAGGTATCCCAGCAAAATGAAATAGTTGCAGCCGGGCACAGACGCCAGAAGCAACCCGACAAGCAGCAATCTGGCAACCGAGCCCCATCGCTGAAAGTACCGGGATAGGTTCATAACTGGTTTCAGTGCGGGCGATTCAGATGACATGGAGCCGTTCCTCGGTTGATCCGGATACCTAGTTGACTTCTTCACTGGGGCGATGGTCGTACAGCATCATTGCCAGTTGCCTGGAGATTCGATCGATAAAATTCTCGGTGAACGTTTCTTCCGAACGGCTTTCGCGCGGAATCGGGTAGATTTCAGGAAACATCACGCTGACCGTCCGTTCGAACGCGATGGACGCCTTTTTCTTGCCCGAGCCTGTGACTTCCATCACCGTGATTTTTCCTTCGGACTTGCCCTGCAGCAGGTGAGGGCTATCCGGGACGATCACGGAAAATGATTTCAAATCGATGTGCATCACGAAATCGGCGTCGAAGTGGTCTGCCAGTTCCGAAAAGTCGCCCCAGTCACCGTGATCGTCGAACCATGCCGCCACGTCATCGGGCGGGACTACATTGACTTTGTGTGTGGCCAGCATGCGGGACATCTTATCGACGATATCAATGCGAATTCCTGGATGTTGAGTCAGAATGTGATGCGGTGCTGAGCAGGCAATGAGAATCGACTTGTCGACTTTTGTGAGATCGGTGCCTGTTCCCGCCCGAAAAGTAGATTTCATTTTGGGGTCATCAAAGAACAACTTTCCCGTCATGATCGCCAGCGAGCAGCCTGGCAGCGTCATTGTGGCGGCCAGCACGAGCAGGATCACGCGACGTGAATAGGATTGATTGTGTACCGGGCGGGATAGTTGCACGACACCAAACTCCGACTACGAACCAAGACGTCACTGGCTCAGATCTGTTTCCAAAACAATCTGAGCGACCAGATGACAATGGACACGAACATCCAGACTCCGAATCCGATCAGGAACACTCGACCCGGTTCCTGAGTGATGACGAACCTTCCGCGAACACTTACAACGATGAACCAAACCAGAATCAGGACGCTGGTAACCGCCAGCATCAGACCCGCCGGATTGGCATGCATCGACTGCTGAAATTGTCCCCGCACGAACCAACTGAAACTGGTCGTCAGTCCGCAATGCGGACAATTGACTCCCATCACAGTGCGAAACGTACAGGGCGGCATTCCCAGTTGCTGGTGAGTTCCGAATCCGCGGGGATCCGGAGTCAGCCAGACGGCTATTCCAAAGACGACAAAGATTCCAGCCCCCAGGAGTCCCGTGAGTGAACGTTCTTTGCGAGTCAACTCGCGGCCAATTTTCGGGCTGGATTCCGACATTCTGCTGTGGAGTAACAATCGCTTCGCTGTGCTGCAAGA
This sequence comes from Planctomycetales bacterium, assembly GCA_038214195.1. GTDB lineage: Bacteria > Planctomycetota > Planctomycetia > Planctomycetales > Planctomycetaceae > SXXK01. The sequence continues at coordinate 4,893 of JBBQSE010000446.1, read as the reverse complement.
CGCATGACGTCGTCATTTTTTCCCCGGCGCAGCTCTTCAGCGAAATCTGCCGGACGGTGATCTCCGGCGTTTTTGCATCGAAGCACTTCCTGCCGAACATCGATTGGGATCGCAGAATTGTGCCAAACGGCGGATCTGCTCCACGAACCCAAATCCGGGTCGCAGTCCCTGGCGATCGCGACTGGCGGCGTTAAACTGCAGGGCCGGAAAATTCCACCTTCGGTCCTGCCGGAACTGTACCCTGCTGTTGAGAGGCGATGTTCATGCGAGTTCCTGTTCTTACGTGCCTGTGTCTGACATTCATGGCTTTCAGCAGCCTGACAAATCGGTCCGCTGTGGCCGGCGATACGCTGGTCTTTGAACCACCCCATGCCGCTGACAAAACGAAGCACATTGTGCTGGTCTCCGGCGATGAGGAATATCGTTCCGAGGAAACGATGCCGATGCTGGGCAAGATTCTCAGTCAGAAGCACGGCTTCAAGTGTACGGTTCTGTTCGCTCTTGCAGCCGATGGTGACTACATCGACTGCAACAATCAGCAGGGGCTGCGAGGTCTGGAGGCGCTTGATTCGGCGGACCTGATGATCATCGCGACTCGATTCCGGCACCCGGATGCCGAGCAGGCAAAACACATCACGGCCTTCCTGAATGCGGGCAAACCAGTCATCGGGCTGCGAACCGCGACGCACGCGTTTCAGGGTGGCGAAAAATTTGGCGAGTCACTCCCATACGGCCAGTTTGGTCGCCAGATTCTGGGTGAAGAATGGGTTTCTCACCATGGAAGTCACAAGTCTGAGGGGGCTCGCGGTGTGATTGAACCCGGAGCAGAAAAAAATGTGATTCTAAACAACGTGTCGGATGTTTTTGCGCCGAGTGACGTCTATGGCGTAACACATCTGACCGACGCTGACACGATTCTCCTTCGCGGTGCAATCACGAAGACGCTCGACCCGGAATCAGAGATCCTGGTCGATGACAAACGCAACATGCCGATGCAGCCCCTCGCCTGGCTGCATTCCTATACGGCTCCGAACGGTGCTGCGGGACAGTCGTTCTGCACGACGGCGGGCGCATCACTGGATTTCGTGAATGAAGACCTGCGGCGACTGGTCGTCAACGCGGCGATTCATCTGACCGGTGGTGAAGTGCCGGAGAAGGCCGATGTCGATTTCGTAGATCCGTTCTATCCGACGTTTTTCTGCTTCATCAACGACAAAGACTACTACGCGACGATGAACATGAAGCCGGAAGACTTTGGACTCGGAAAATCACCACATCGGCCGGATCCACCCGGAAACCCGGCATGGCCGTTTCGTCCGGTGCCAGAGAAGTAATAAGCATCGACCGGGGCAATAAGGTGAGCGTGCTGAAACGGTTTACCAGCTGTAGGACGGGCACTCTTGCCCGTCACGGTTTGCTACGTGCAGAAGTGCCCTTCCTACGGTAAATTTGTTTCTGCCGATCGCCGAAACGTCGTGACAGAATTCAGATATTGAGCGTTGGCTCCCGATTTTCCCAGTGTGCGGCAAAGGGGTCGGGAGTCTTGTTCGGAGCAACTCGTCGTCAAATTCGCAGGACTTCCCGTCCGAAAAAGACTCCCGACCCCTTCCGAATCACACTGTCTCGTCGGAATGGGCAGTCGATCTACAACTGCGTTAAAATCCGTATCAACTCCGCAGCCACAGAGCGCCTGCGGAGAACTTCGGAATGAGTGGCATTCACAAAAAATTCAGACTGGACGTCCGGGATGCGCGCACTCAGCACCGCCACGACGCCATCGCCCACGCAACCGTCGGGCGACAGATACCCGGTGCCAATAATGGAATGTCGCGTCACAGTGTCTGCGTAACGCAGATGACTGGTAGCCTGCAGGATGCTGTCGCAGGGCGAAAGATGATCAATGCTCGTTGCCGGACCGCGGGTGGGATTACGAAACAGGCCGGGATTTCCGCGAAGCAGACCGAGGTACTCTTCCTGAATTGGCCGGGGGACGTTGATTAGCCAGCGACCAATTCTCCCCAGCGGCAGCTGCGTCCAGTGCGAACCTCGATGCGGCGTCGCCAGGTAGATCACGCGCTTCACAAAGTCGACCGGTTCAAACAACAGTGCCGCCGCAGCTTCTTCCGGCAAAAGCCCGTTACTGATCACTTCGGGCAGTGGTTGATCAGAGACCGCTCGCCACAGACGATCATCGCTGTGGCTGACAGTCAATTTGGCGATCAGTCCGCCCATGCTGTGACCCGCCACGACCGTCTGATCGAACGCGGGGTCGCGACAGTCGGGATCAAGCACCGCGCGGGCTTTAACGAGTTCCCTGCGAAGATCAGCGGCGGACCTCAGATAGGTGATGCCGGTCGGATATTGGTAAACCCAGATTTGATAGCGAGCCGCGATCTCGGGATTTGAACGCAAAGCCGGAATCAACTCTTCCCACGAAAATGCGTCTGCGGCCAGACCATGAACCAGCACGAGTGGAATTCGTCCGGGCTGGTATGGCTCCAGTAGATAGAGTCCTTTCGCGTTGAACTTCCCGGGATTCGTGAACGCGGTCCAATAGTCGCGTTGAGCGGGCAGGGCACACCCGTCGAGCGTTCGGGCGCACTGAAACACGACCGGTAATGCAGGTTGGTGAATCGCACAACCACTCGCGCACAACAAGACAACCAGCAGAATCTGGTACCGGAAACCGATGCAAGTCCGATCCAATGTTGTGTTTGTTGAGCTGGGCATCCTTGCCCGTCGTAAAAGATGGGTAATCATCGGGTTCACGTAGTCTTACATTTCAGCCACGAACTTTACGCCGATCGGCCGTTTGGTGAAAGTTGAATTCGGCGGCGGCAAATTTGGCGGGAACGCGAGGCACACAGGCATGGTCAGGCCTGTCAACTAAGGCGGTCAACTTTGGTCAATTTCGTCTTGAATACATCAATTCTCAAAAAGTCGGTTAAAGTGGACGAATTTTTGTCGATACCAATCTTGCAGAGTTCTTAAAAAACACACAAAATCTTCATCTGTCCTTAACAATGGCGGCCCGGCGGTCGCCCTGTTCAGATCTTGATATGGTGGACGCTGGTGCAGCATCCGCCAGGTTTCGAACGCCTTCAGGAGACCAGAGAATGGTCGACCTGTACTTGAGCTTTGGGGTGATGTTCCTTCTGTGTGGCTTGGCGACATGCGCCGGAGCATCGCTTCAGAAGCGCGCACAACGTGCGACAGTGCTGAGTGTCGAATTCCTGGTGTGTTGTGGCACTGCGGCGTATCTCAACTATCTCTGGGACCGGCCGATTCTCAGTCGATTGCTGCCGTTTTCGGGTGCCATCATTCTGGGAAACTGGCTGCCAATTGTCGGTTCCTTCTTCATGGGGGTCTGCCTGAACACGAATCGCGTTTCCGCTGTGAGTCGTTTCGTTCTTGCCGGATCAATGGTCGCGATTTCAAGCTATTCGTTTGTCAGCCCGATGCTGGGCAGTCCGCCTGCTTGCCAGCCGAGTGCCTTCGAAAGGACGCTCGATTTTCAGACAACGAGCAGCACGTGCTCCTCCGCCTGCGCCGCAAATCTGCTCAAACTGTATGGAATCGCAGCCACGGAAGAAGAAATGGCCGAACTGTGTCTGACTCGTCGTGGGACGCACTGGCTGGGCGTTTATCGCGGATTGAAACTAAAAACAGCAGACACCGAATGGGATGTGAAGGTTGAAGAGATCAGTAAGGAAGATCTATTCAGCGGCATTCATGAACTGGGTGTTCTCGCACTCTCGTTTCATACGCCGGAATCCGGACGCGTGGCTGATCCTGAATGGGGCTTTGCGTCCGATGTGGGCCATTCCGTGCTTGTTCTGAAATCGGATGTGCCGGCAATGCTGGATATTTTTGATCCAGCCCCGGACTACGGCTTTGAAACCTGGAACGAATCCGTACTGACCAATGTTAGCAACGGAATTCTGCTGCGTCTGGTTTCCCGCGACGGAACTGACCACACTGTGCAAGTCGATATGAAGACACTCAGACGCGACAGCAGCGCCTATCCGCCCCTGGCGAAATATCGGTTCTGAAGTCTGAAGGCCACAATGCCCAGCACTGAAATTGCTGTCCCCTTGCATTAAGCATCGAGCGAAGAATTGCTGCCGGAAGTACGTCAGGCATTTCCAGCCTGACCTGTCGTGGTTCCATGTCAGCCTTGAAAGGCTGACGTACATTTAGCACTCGCTCGCGCTAAGGCGACTTGCTTTCGAACCTGTCCGCCATCAACTTCAGGACCGGCAGCTCAACCGGATCGCCAGCAGTGACCGTCACTTTGTAGGCTTGATTCAGAGGGCCGACGCGTTCGTGCCAGATTCTGAATTCATGATTGCCGACGGGTAGGTTATCGATGTGGAACTGGCCATTTGCATCTGTGAGAGCCGCGTAGGGATGATCGATAATGAGCCAATATCCGATCATCGAGGAATGGAAGTCACAGCCGACTTTGAACGGGAATGATTCTGCTTTCTTATACATCAACTGCATTTTGTAACCACGAACTGACAGGGACCCAATCGCCGGATTCTTAAGCGCGTATGTACGAGTACTGTGCGGAACACGATCTTCGTTGCCAAGTTCGAGCATTTGCTTCGTTCGGCAAATCAGGCAATGCGGGACTAGCCGACACGCTCAATGTGCGACACTGGATTTGAGATCTGAAATCTGGGATTCGATGGTTTCATGTGATCCCGCAAACATCCGGGTGCGCCGTTCGTTTGCAATCCTGAGGAATCCTGGTAGCTTTGCCCACGATGCTGACTTACCCTCGGTGATCTCTGGCTGCTTTGCTTCCCTCACGCCCCGCCTCAGTTGAGTTTGAACATGCGTTTTGATCGATCTGCGTTCGCGTTTCTCCTGCTCTTGTTATCGATA
>JBBQSE010000445.1:0-7384 GCA_038214195.1 Planctomycetales bacterium | reverse complement strand
GTGAGGCACCACCGGCCGCAGTCCCTCACAGATGATCCATCCCTTCTGCCTGACTGCGGAGCGTCGTGATGATTTCGTCGGTACTGCTCGGATCAACTGCGCGGCACGTTTCGGTCAGGATTGACGCCAGTTCCGCAAGGTCGCGTCTCCATTCGACGGGATCAAGGCCCGGTGGTTCCAGTTGAGCGAACTCGCCGCAGAGCAGCACCATTCGCAGGCAGTGGCGGAACATGATGCCTTCCTGTTTTGTTAGCTCCCGGTTGCGCACATAGCGATCAAAATTGCCGCCGAAACGCAACAGGTCACCGACGCACCAGACGCTGCGAATGTACACGTCCGAGATTCCCGGATACTCGCTGTGAAACAGCATTCTCATCCGATCTCCCAGAGGAAGCGGATAGATGCGGCGGCGATTGACTTCGTCGAAATAGCCGGTCAACTCCTGCTGTGTCACAATGCCGCGCGAAAGAAGAAGCGGGTTGAGGAACTCCGTTGACAGCGACCCGTCCGGCATCTGCTCAGGCAGCGGAACCCGCACCTGGCTGGCCACCGACGACGGTAAATCCAGGGCGCTTTCCAGCAGTTGCAGTCTTTCTTCATAGTTGGCCTTGTGCATGTGTTCTGCCAGAAAGACGCCGTAGATTGCATTGATGCTCCGGAACGGCAGCATCAGCGACATCTGCTCCGTCGCAATCGCCAGTCGCGGTGAGTACTCCGACAGCATCACGTCCTCAGCGCTCGGAGCTTTGACGTCGCGTTTCGCTTTCGATGTTGAGTGGGCCGTCTTTGCAGTTCCGTCCTTGCGAGCTTCCTTAATCATCTGGCCAAGCAAACCGACGCGCGGTGGCACTTCAGGTTCTGTCGGTGCGGCACTGGGCGCATTGTCCCTGGATTCTTCGCTTGATTCGGACTCGATCGCCAGTGGAGCATCCGGTTCATCGGAATCCAGCGCATCGTCGACTGCAACGTCGTCGCCAAAATCCTCGGGGGCCTCGGTGGAATCGAAATGAATCACTTCGCCGACTTCGCCTCCCGCGTCTTCGTCTGCCATCGGAGCCAGATGGGACGACACCCAGCGGCTGTCGCGGACGGAAACCGTGGCCGTCGTCAGTGTCGTCAGCAATTCGTCCGTCACATTACCGGCGCGGGAGGAATGGAATGTCGGGCCAGCGGAAGTCTCAGTGTCCCGCATCGTAAACGACGACTTCGGCGGTGGTGGATCGAGTGTCACAAACCCGCCAGCTTCTAGCGTAATCAACATTCGCAGCAACTGCTTTTCGGCATCGTCCTTTTCTCCCGAATCCAGCAGCCGCCGCCGCACTGCGTCCTGCAGTGTCGAAACGGTTCCGGCCTTGCGAATGAAGTAGGCCAGCAAACGCCACGGAAAGCGACCCCGACTCGCCAGCTTTGCAGGAGGAGCCTCACGCAGGGTCTGAAACTGTCGCTCGGTCCAGAACTGCTGACCGTCCCGTCGTCGCGGCATTTTCTTCTTCAGGTTTTTCTTCGCGCGGAGCAGCATGGGATCCTTCGTGTCCTCGGGGATCTCGTCATACTTCTGCTGCCAGCGAAACATTCGCACGTCGTCCTCATGAGCGACAGCAAAGACATAGCCGCGCGTATCAAACTGCGGTCGCCCGGCGCGACCAAACATCTGATGGGCGGAACTCGGTTCGATCAGCTTCATCGCCCGCGGCGGGCCTTTAAGCAGAGATGTCATCACCACCGACCGCGCGGGAAGATTGATACCGGCCGCCAGCGTTTCTGTGCAAACGCAGATACTTAGCAGTTTCTTCTGGAACAGTTTTTCGATGATGCGACGGTACTTGGGGAGCAGTCCCGCGTGATGAATTCCCACACCTCGAAGGAGAAAAGTTCGCAGCTTGCCGCCCGCACCGATGGACCAGTCGATCTGATCAATTTCGGCCGCCAGCAGTTTCTGCTGACCATCGGCGAGCAGACGTTTTCCCTTGAGCTGTTCGGCGACGCTCCAGCATTCGTTGCGGTTGAAACAAAACACCAGCGCCGGAGTGTAGCGCGATTCTTCGTCGCCATCGGCCAGAATTTCCAGCTGGTCCGGCAGCATTTCGTCGGCGATCCAGCGAAAGTCCAGCGGCACACGTCGCTCGTCGCTTTGCAGCAGCCGCAGTTTCCGGGAATGCTGCCGCGCCAGCCACACGACAAAATCGGTCGCATTGCCGACAGTCGCACTGATGAGCAGCAGTCGCGTATGCTTCGGCAGCAGGCCGAGCGACAATTCCCACACGATGCCGCGTTCCGGATCATTGAAGCTGTGAAATTCGTCCATGACCACGGCAGAAACGTCATCGAACGAAACTTCTTCCGGCGACAGCAGTCGGTTGAGCAGAATCTCGGCGACGACGACCAGAATCCGCGCGTCTGGATTCTCACGTCGATTGCCCGTCACCAGGCCGACATCCAATGCCGAAAATCCCCAGCGGACGGCGGATTCCTGCAACTCGCGAAACTTCTGTTCCGTCAACGCAATCAGCGGAGTTGTGTAGTAAGCACGACGTCCGGTAAGCAGCGCTTCGTAAAGTGCCGTCTCCGCAATCAGCGTCTTGCCCGTCCCCGTTGGCGCGCAGACCAGGATGCCGTCTTCCGAATCGAACCAGGTAAGAATGGCCTGTTCCTGAAACGGATACGGCGGCCAGGGAAGCTGATCGAGATATCGGAGAGCAATCTCATCGGATGAAGGGATGGTTGAGTCCATTCGGTTTTGCTGATTTCTGCTGGTGCGAGAGTACTGATCTTGGACGGGACATGGAGAAATGTGTGTTTCTCCACGCAGTGTAACTCGTCAACAACGCGATCGCGAACAGAGCGAAAAATAAGTGTCGCCTTTCGCTCCGCGAAAGTTGCGAATACGCTGATTTGCGGAGAGGCTGTGAATCTATGAAACATTTTGGCGAGAAGTGACGCCGGTTGCTCCACAAAAGTCTCACAAAACACGCTACTTTCGCAGGAGCGAAAGGCGACAAAAAAGCCGCGCGAAGTTAACCCGCCGTCGGCAGTAATTGTCCGATACGGCGAAGTGCATGTAGCACGTCTTGATCTCGCTGATCGCCGCCGGTTCGTTCCACACAGACCCAGCCCTGGCAGTGGGCTTCGACGATGGTGGGCAGGAGTTCGGACCAATCAACGATGCCGTCTCCAAACGGTACTTCAATTCCGCCGCCATCGACATCCTTCTGCGCGTCACGCAGTCGAATATAACCGACATGGTCGTAGTGGTCGCGGAAAACGCGAACTGGCTGGCTGCCGGACATCACACAGGTGGCGGGGTCGAACACAATTCTGACCCCACCAGCCGTGATGCGGCTTAGCAACTGCGCAAGTCGTTCTTTTTCGAAGCTGGCAAACTGCAGTTGCAGGACGGCACCGTGCCGATTTCCAAAGTTCGCCAGATCGTTCAGGATCTCGGAGAGCAGTTGAAATTTCCGGGCGTCCGATCGATCTGCGGACAGGATTGAGGCCGACGCTGCCGGCGCAAATGAGAACGGGTTGCGCAGGGAATCGACGTCTTCGTTTGTGGGAGCATTTGGCGCGGCCTCAGGCTTTGCGGATTCCGGATCGGGAATGCGACCGACACGCACCAGAACTTCAGACGTACCAAGTGGTCGAACCAGCTTCATCGCCGTTCGAATGCCATCCAGACGCTGATCAAGGTGTTGCTCTTCGTAAATAGCGTGGCGGGAGGAATACATTAGTCCGGCGACTTTGAGCTGATGCTCTTCGACGTAGTGTTTCAGCTGACGCAGAGCGGTCTCTGAAAACTCTTCCGGTCGAACTTCTGTCCGCGCATTGAGCCGCAGGCCCTGTACCTTGTTCTTTGCCGCCAAAATAATCGCCTGCCGCAGTGGCTGGCCGAAGTCTTCTGTGGCGACTGCCAATCGAAGTGTCATTCAGTTCTTCTCTTTCCGAACAATACTATTGTTGCCAGTAGTTTCGATCGAGTGTGCGATAATTAATGGCTTCGCTCAAATGTTGCGATTCGATGGCGTCACAATCTTCCAGATCCGCGATTGTGCGACTGATGCGAAGAATCTTGTCGTGGGCTCGAGCGGACAAACCCATTTCTTCCATTGCGTGCTTCAGCAGGGCCTCGGCATCGGGCATCAGCTTGCAGTACTTGCGAATCTGAGGTGGTTTCATCTTGCCGTTGACGCGCGTGGAATCGCCCTTAAACCGCGTCTGCTGGTGTTTTCGCGCCAGAACGACGGACGCCCGCATTTCCTCGCTGGACGTTCCGTCGGCTGTGTCGGAAAGCTCCCGAAATGGCACTGGCGGCACTTCGATATGTATGTCAATGCGATCGAGCAGCGGCCCGCTGATGCGACTGAGATACCGTTCGATCTGCATTGGAGTACAGCTACAACTGCGCTTCGGGTCACCTCGAAATCCGCACGGACATGGATTCATCGCGGCGACAAGCATGACGCTGGCGGGAAAGGTCACGCTGCCCATCGCTCGCGAAATCGTCACCGTCTGATCTTCCAGCGGCTGCCGCAGAACCTCCAGAGTCCGTCGGTTGAATTCCGGCAGTTCATCCAGAAACAGAATTCCATTGTGCGACAGACTGATCTCGCCGGGCCGCGGAATACTCCCTCCACCCACAAGCCCTGCCTCGCTGATCGTATGATGGGGAGACCGAAACGGGCGGCGGAGCAACAGCGGCTGACCGGGCTCCAGCTGCGCGACCGCGCTGTAAATGCGGGTTGTTTCCAGACTCTCTTCCGGTTCCAGTTCGGGCAGGATCGTACACAGCCGCTGCGACAGCAGCGTCTTGCCGGTGCCTGGTGAGCCGATCATCAACAGGTGGTTGCCTATTTGTCCTGCAACCGCAATAATCACGGTGATGACCGGGAGATAGCACATGGCACGCCAGAAAATAGCCTATAGTTACGTTCGCTTTTCACGTCCTGAACAACTCAAGGGAGACTCCCTGCGCCGTCAGAAAGAAGCATCCCAAAAGTGGTGCGATGCGCACGGTTACCAGCTTGATACCAAGTTCAAGCTGGAGGACAGAGGACTGTCGGGATACACAGGTGCGCACTTGCTTAGGGGCAAGCTAGGCGGATTTATCCAGAAAGTCAAAGAAGGAGAAGTCAAGAAAGGGTCCGTTCTCATCGTCGAATCTCTTGATCGTCTGAGTCGTCAAGAGGTTCCAACCGCTCTTCGATTTTTCCTCGAAATCCTTGATCTGGGTATTCAGATCGTCACCATTGAGCCAGAGGACTGGTTCAAGAGAGAATCCCTCAGCGAAATCCAACTCATCATCGTCATCGTCATCTTGTCTCGTGCCCACAACGAGTCAGCAACTAAGAGTCGGCGACTCAAAGACGCATGGGAAGAGAAGCGGAGAAAGCTCAACGAAGACAACAAGCCCATAAGCAAGCGTGCGCCGACGTGGGTACAGATGACCGAAGATCGCTCTGAGTTTGAATTTCATCCTGAAAAGGCACCCATCGTCAAGCGGCTCATCGATATGTACCTCGAAGGCACTGGCACAAACGCTATTGCCCGAACATTCAATCGGGAAGGAATCACTCCGCTTGGCGAAGGAGGGAGAAAAGCGAAGCTCTGGCACGTGACCACGATTGTCAAAATCCTCAAGTCACGGGCACTGATCGGAGAGTTTCAGCCGCATCTCGGTCGTAGCAATCAGGATCAAGGCAAACGACAGAAGATCGGAGAACCAATTGAGGGGTACTACCCTGCTCTGATTTCTGAGGCAGATTTCTACTCAGTGCAGAAAAAAATCGCAGGGCGCAAGATTCCGGGCAGAACAGGTAACGGGCATGGAAGTGTATCCAACCTGTTTCAAGGATTTCTTTATGATGCCCGCACGGGATCAACCATGCAGATGGTGGATAAAGGTTCCGGGCGTCAGATCGTTTCAAGTGCAGCGAAAGGGGGCATCGGCGATTACATCGCATTCCCCTATCCGGCTGTCGAGAGTGTCGTTTTGGACCTCATGAAGACAATCACCCCATCCGACATCCTACCTGTGACGAACAACAGCGAGTTGTCAGACCAATTAGAAAAACTTGTTGGACAACTCGGCAAGATCGAGCATGGGATCGCCAACGCTCAAGCCAAGATGCAGGCCGACCCAATTCTGATCGACGCCCTGTCACCAGTTGCTCGTAATCTGGCGGTTCAAAAACAAGAACTAGAATCATCCATCGAGGAGATAAGGCACGAACTGCATTCCTCTCTTCCCACAGCGGATGAGTGCCAGAAACTTGCTCAATTGGTACAGGATGCGACGGGAAAGGAATTGAACACGAACCGCCGACGATTTCGAGAGGTCTTTCGATCTCTTGTTCAGCGTGTAGATGTGCTGTCGCTGGCAGATGGACACTGGCGGCAGGCATTCCTCCGAGTTCTCTTCGAGAACGGCAGGACACGAATCATCATTGCCAACTGTCATCGTGCGAAGTTGGTCTCTGCTGGCGGATTCGATGGAGAATATCCCATTATGGAAGCGGACAAGCAGACGTACCTTGCTGGTCGTCTACAAGAGATGAAGGCACGGTCTGTCGAACAAACCATGAAGAATCTCGATCAACAGTTGTTCGGCGCTGTTGCTCTCAAGCCGGGAAGAATTGAAATCACAGAGACCACGATCAGCTACGAGGTTTGACCTCGAATGATGGCTTCTGAAATCCTGTCCAGAGCAGTCCCCACCCGAAATGGCTGATCGTTAATCAGACCGGCTTTACGATCAGGTCGCTGTCGCCATCCGAGAAATGGCGACACGCTTTCGGCCATTTCCTGACGCTCTTAGTGATGGCTTGGACGACCTCGATCAAAACTACATGGATGAGTTGGTGATCGACGACGAGTGAAGTTCTGAATGCCGACGTTTGGTCTTCAAGCAACGGATTGCCTATCGGCCTCTCCAAGACGCCACGGCCAAAGTTGCGATGCCTTAACCGCCGCCCGTTAGATCGCTTCGTAAAAGGCGGGTCTTGCTTCGTGGCGTTCGTGTGGAGCTTCAATTCTTTGGCCCAGAACTGCTCATCAGCAGATCTTCGCATCAGCCAGTCGAGGACACCTTAGCAGTTATCAAGAGTTCGTAATAGTCGTCGATTAGACGTTTGAACTGCTCGGCTCGATCAGAGTCAAGAATGATGCGTACTCGATTTAAGTATGCGGTTACTACTGCTGCTGCCACCGCCGCCTCATCACCTGATTGCGACTTCCCAAGTGCTTCATCGATCAATTGCTGAGATGGATTGGTTTGTTCGATGTAGCGATTCTGCTTGTCACGAAAACTCGTCAACTCGTCCGAGAATTTATTGACGAATTGCTTCCCCTCATCCGCTTCCAACAGCCAAGGGATGAGATTCTGCAACCA
>JBBQSE010000444.1:0-7436 GCA_038214195.1 Planctomycetales bacterium | reverse complement strand
CCCGCTGTGTGTGGCTGTTCGTCGGGCCCCCCCACGACGACTATCCTCATCATCGTCTTTCCACAAGCTGTATTGGAGGCAGCGGCACGTGCCCATTTCGATACAGGACATTGTAAGCCGAAAACGGTATCAGATGTCCGCTCGGCAGCACGAAATGCACGCACTCCTTCATCAACTGCCGCACATCGAAATTGTACGCATCCATGAACGATGTCGTTGTGATGCGAAACATGTCGCGCGGATTCAGGTCCTCCGTCATCGCGCGTGTGAAGAACTGCACCGCGTCGGACATCACTTCCGGCGACAGGTTAGCTGGCAATGCGGAGCCCCCGCCATTGATGACATTGAGCAGCGACGACGATGAAGCGGAACGCAGACTGCGTGATCCTGCTGAAGCGGACAACGTCACATCGCCGCAACCGCAGTCACCGCCGCCACAGGACTGACGAGACAGGTACTGACCGATCAACTCCTTCGCTCGTTCGCGATTGAAGGTAATTCGCCCCGAGAGCAGATCCAGATGTTTGTCGAGATCCACAAACCGTGCCAGCGGTGTCACTCGATTTCCCGACCGAAACGCATACGACAGCGTGTGTCCATTCGGATGCGCACACGGCAGCGGCGCGAAATCGGTTTCAAGCCACTGAGTCGACTGCTTCGCGATGGCCTGAATGACGTCCGGAAATGTGATACGGTTCTCAAGAGTCTCGGGCAGGACATAACGGCCGGAATACGTCGCGGGCTGAAAGCTGACACCTGTGATCCACGGGCGTTCAATGCCGAATTCCACCAGCCGTCCGATTTCATGATCATTGACGCCCGGCTGCACCGTACACACCAGAATCGTATTCAGCCCCACGTCGCCCAGTTGCTCAATCGCCTGGAGTTTTATTTCCAGCAGCGAAGCGCCCCGCAGAGTCTTGTAGCCCGCGTCTTCAAATGTATCGAACTGAAGATAAATTTCTGTCCGATGTTTCCGCTCGGCGATGCTTTCCAGAAACCGACGATCGCGCGCCAGTCGGATGCCATTCGTGTTGATCATCACAATGTCGATTGGCTGATCGCAGGCGTAACGGTGGATCTCTTCAAACTGTGGATGAATGGTCGGTTCGCCGCCGGACAGTTGCAGGATCTCAGGCTGACCTTCGACTTCCACCAGACGATCAATCGCGGCAATGCAATCGTCGAGTGAAAGATGAATTCCCCCCGGACCGCTCACGGCGAAACACATCGGGCATTCCAGATTGCATGCCGAATTGATCTCCAGCAATCCGATGCAGGTGTGTTGTTCGTGTTCGGTGCAGAGTCCACAGTCATACGGACAGCCTCGATCCGGTTCGATGCCAAACGACACCGGCACCTTGCCAGGCAGACTGTAATCCGTGCGATCGAACCACTTCGCATCGCTGCACACGAAATCTTCGCGCACTCCGTGTGTGGGACATGTCTTGCGGAAGTAGATGCGTTCGAACCGGGAAATGATCTTTGCCGGAACGAGCGCCAGGCAGTCCGGACACAGACTCTGCGTCATGCCGAGAAATGTGTAATCGCGATAGGTTGTCATGGCAAGTTAAATCACTTTGCAAAGTGGGCCAAACACAAGTCGAAAGGAAACCGCATTCACCTTCAAAATCGAAAGTATGTCCCTTCTCCCCCGCATCGGGGGAGAAGGTGGCCGACAGGCCGGATGAGGGGGCTTGGCGGCTCCAAACTTCAGTCGTATTCGGAATCCATTTTGTGATCTCGATAGTTCAAGTTCGCGATTCCATTCGTGATGTTTCGCAGCATTGCAACATTCGACTACTGCTTCATCGCTCGTACAATCTTCAGAAATCCCCAGAGTGTAAAGACAAACGCGGCAATGGCAGTCAGCCCTGCGATCCCGAACACCATGGCGATACCAAATTCGTTGTTCATACTTTTAGTCGAGTTCAGGCCAAGGCACGTAACAAAAAACGTGGCTCCGAATGTCAGGCACGCGACCACCAGACCAGTGACCACAGAGAAAAAGATGGCTACCGGTCCCGGCTGCCTGCTGCGAAGCGGATCGATGACCCGGTCGGTCACTTCCGAAGCCACGTAGGGATTTGCGTCAGGCGGTTCAGGCGTTGTTGGCATGATGTATTCCAGTTTGCATCAGGTCGCGGGGATGTTTCAGGGGCGATCCTGATTTCTGAGTGATTCCAAATGTCTGGAGACCATCCGAATGGCAACCGCTCCCGCAACGATCGCCGGAAAAGTCGAACAACCAATCACCAGGCCAAGACGTATTCCATCAGTCGCCGGCACAATTCCCGCGCACATTACAAGCATTGTCAAGAAGAACACGACCATCGCCGCAAAGAGTCCCGCGAAGAGTGAAACAATTGCTGCAACTGGACCTGTTGCGTTCGTTGATTCCCAGGTTTTCGCAGGCTGGGGCGACATCACCGCTGGCTCAGACTCACCTGGCGCAGCATACAGGTTCACATCAGGATCGCTGGATTCTGGCACGACTCAAAGCTCCAGCGAAATGTCACTCATAAATTGGGCAAAACGTATTAAACGCTGATTCGCAGAACACACCGGGATCATTAAATCGTCGGTGTCGATCCAGCGCGGAGATGGATCGAATCTCTTCGTCCGTAAGTTCGAAGTCGAAGATCTCCAGATTCTCCTTCATGCGGTCCGGACTGGTCGTCTTCGGAATCACCGAAGTGCCGCGCTGAACTCCCCAGCGCAGCAGGACTTGAGCGGCGGATTTGCGTTTTTCCATCGCAATGCACTGCACGATCGCATGATCCAGCAAGGATTCAGATTGATGCGCCATGTTTAGACTGTAGTAACTGGCCGCGCCCAGTGGTGAAAATGCGGTGAAGGCGATTTCTTCCTGCTGGCAGTATCGGAGCAGCTTCGCCTGGACCAGATATGGATGCGATTCGACCTGCAGGACGGAAGGTCGAATGCGGGCATATGATAATAAATCTCGCAGCAGACTGGTTCCAAAATTGCACACGCCGATATGTTTCACTAGGCCATCATCGACAAGTTTTTCCATCGCGCCCCACGTCTCGCTGATGGGCACTCGAACCTCTTCCATCTGCGGCTTTGCTGCCGCCGGATCAAAGAACCAGCCGGGCGGGTAGCGGACATCAATCGGGACAAATCGCTGCGCGATCGGGAAATGGATCAGGTACAGGTCCAGTTGCCTCAGTCCAAGATCACTCAGTGATTTTTCGCACGCCATGCGAACATGTTCGGCGGAGTGATAGGTGTTCCAGAGTTTCGACGTCACCCACAAGTCATTTCGCTGACAAAGTCCCGCGTTGATGGCATTCGCAATCCCCTTCCCGACTTCGATTTCGTTCCCGTAATCGCAGGCGCAGTCCAGATGTCGGTAACCAGCGGCAATGGCCTGTTGCGCCACATCTGCGGCATCGGCGCGTTCGACTTTCCAGAATCCAAATCCGACGGCGGGAAGCGCTCCGCCGGAAGAAACAGGCAGGGTGATCATGAGAACCTCAAGTATTTATTGAATTCAGAAGTGACCTTTGACAGATGCTGATACAATACCAGCCCAGACGCCCGTTGTCTTCCGGCAGCGCCGGAAGTTGTGACAGCCGAAATATCAGGAGTGACTCGATGAATGCGGAAGAAATGCTCAGCGTCCTCAAGTCGTTGCAGGAGGAACTTTCCAACGCCGATTCGCTGCATCCTGATCAGCGAAAATCTCTGCAGGCGTTGACGAACGAGATTCAGGAGACGCTGGCCAAAGGTGCAGCACCAGATCGCGCCGCTACTGCGACACTTTCCGAGCGGATGAAGGAGTCCGTGATCGAATTTGAAGTGCGTCACCCAATCATTGGCGGGCTTGTGGAACGCCTCACCGACGGGCTGTCCGGCATGGGCATCTGAAAATACCCAATGGGTGTTCCCGGGCGAGCGGCAGCCCTCCGAGGATTTCTGCGTAGCCGGACCTGTTCTAAGGCGAGCGGCAGGAAAGGAAATACCAATTCCAGAGTCTGCTCCCGGACAACGACTTGCCACCGACCATGCTGAAGGATGCAGATCTGGGACAGATCTGCCTACGTAGTTCGACCGGTCCCAGGTCGAATTCCTTCGACATTGCAACATCGTTTGGTAAAACCGATTCTGCGCTCGCCTAAGGTCGAGTTGCCCTGGGACGGCCATATGTCGGTATTTCCATCCCAGCCGCTCGCCGCTCGGTATCCGGCTTGTTGAACTTGAGCCTTTTTTTGCTCAATCTTAGACCTGAAGAATTCTTCGGATTGAACTCAACTGCCGTTGGGATCTGCGCGGATTACCTGATCGTATCACCCGCAGTGAAAATGCCCGGGCAAGAAATCGATCTGCTCACTCTCTGAGCCCGTAGAGTCGAAAAAAACAGGGGATTCCGGAACCTCCGACCCTGTGCCTGAATGGCTGTTCAATCCTTCATGCGGGATTGATCACAAACGGTCAGTCAGACTCGGAAAAGAAATTCTCAGTGCCGAACGGATTCGCCTGAATTTCATGCAACGAATGCCATTCAATTTTCTCAGATCTTTTCAACGCTGCCTGCTGGTAGTCGCGACGATCGGTCTATTGACGGCGCACGGCGTCGGGCAGGATTGGCGGTCTCAGGAAGGTTGGCTCTACGCATGGCAAAATCAACCTTCGGGAGAGTTTGCACCGGACTACCGCCGCGTCGATCCGTTGAAACCCATGCTTTCCGATGCGGACATCGAGGCGTACGAAGCCAGTAAGCCGCCATCGTTCCTTGATGAATTTAGATCGAACGTGCAGGCCAGCGCGATTGAGATCACCGATTCACCGCTGATTCCTGACGATCCGCTCACTGTAACGACCATTGATTACAATGCATTGCCGGAAACCTTTGACGCGCCGGACTTTGTCGAGCCGATAGCGAGCTGCACTCAGATGGAAGATCTGCTGCCTGAAACAAGATTCCACACGCCTCGTGGTGTGTTTTCGGAACTGGCGTCCCGTGATCCAAACTGCTTCACGTGGCAGGTTCTTCCCAAAGGCCTGATGTACCGTTCCTACATCGCCGGTGAAAAGGAGCCCCGCATTCAGATGGTTCAGTCGAACGACACTCGCAGCAAAGAGCGAGTCTGGGACGCAGTCCTTGGGGGTCGCGTTGGACTGCTGCGTGTCGGAACATGCGATGGCTTCAAACCCGAAGGATTCCAACTTGATCTTGAGGGCGCAGTGTGTGCCAGAGTTCTGCCAGACCAGCCGAGTTCGATGCTTGAAGGTTCGGACTACCGCGTCGGAATGCTGGGCACGAATCGCTGTGCAGGAACTGCGATCAAGTATGGCTACTACCACGTCAGCTCTCACATCGGTGACGAATACCTGCTTGCGAATCCGACCTTCAATCGCATTAACTATGTCCGGGATTCTCTCATCGTCGGCATGACGCAGGACGTGGGGTATTCGACGCAGGTCTATGGTGAATTCGCCTACGCGCTCGGAGTTCAGGGAGGTGCGAAACCGCTGGAATTTCAGTTCGGAGCCCAGTACCTGCCCGTCGCCGCGTCGAGCTTCCGGGGGGCACCGTACCTCGCATCGAACCTTCACTTTCGCGAAGAATTTGGTGGAAGGTGTGGTGTTAACACCGCTGCGGGCTGGGGCTGGCAGAGCCTTGAGACTGGAAGTCGGCTCCGCGTGGGATTCCAGTACTACAACGGCCCGTCATTGCAGTACCAGTTCTTCGATCGGCTGGAGAACCTGTTTGGTTTCGGGGTGTGGTACGACTATTAGCTCCAAAGTCAGGCGATGTTCCTTCTCCCCCGCATCGGGGTGAGACGGCTGGCTCTGCGTTGGCACGGACGTGGCCAACGCGGGCCGACAGGCCGGATGAGGGGGCTTTTGGCGACGACTCACTTCCTATCCATTGCTTCGCGAAATACCACAACGTCAAAACAATTCCGATCGTGATTACGATTCGTCGTACCAACAATCGATTCATCCTCCGCGCCAGCACGGCTCCGAGCCAGCCTCCGAACGATGCGGAAATCAGCATTGGGATGGCCAGTCTCCAGTCCACTTTGCCGGAGATTACGAACACGACAACCGCGATCCCGTTGATCATGCCCGCCAGCAGTGTCTTCAGGCCGTTGACGTGATGAATGTTGCCGAGGTTCAACAGGCTGAGAGTACTCAGCATCAGGATTCCAATCCCCGCGCCAAAATAGCCGCCATAGATACCGATGAGTAATTGGAATCCAAATACCAGCCACAGATAGCCGCGACTGCGAGTCTCCACACCGGCGTCATCAAGCTTCGCCGCCGGTGTCAGCCGAGGCTGCAGAATAAAAAGCAGAGTTGCCAGGCCGATGAGCCATGGGATCATGGCGCTGAACGAAGACGCTGGCGCGCGGACAAGGATCACGGACCCAGCCACTCCGCCGATCAGACTCGGCAACGCCAGCCAGCGAACCCAACTCCACAGTTGCTTCAGTTCGTGACGATAGCCCCACGATCCGGCTATCGCACCGGGACACAGCGCAACCGTGTTCGTGGCATTCGCAATAATCGCCGCACCCGGCGTACCGCCCAGCGCCCACACCAATGCTGGAAACGTAATGAGCGTGCCGCCGCCAGCCACCGAATTGACCGCTCCCGCAATGACCGCCGCCGGGCACAGCACGAGACACATCTGCCAGAATTCCATTCATATTCTTTCTTCAGGGGCGTCGGTCGTTATGCCAGACGTTTCATTCGTTTGAGGTGTGTTCAATCCTGTGATGCTGCGAAAGACACTGATAAACGCACAGACTGCAAAAACTAGTGAGATCACAACAATCGGAATGAATAGCCCAATCGTGAATTCAAGGTTGAGGCGATCGAGTACATGACCGGTGAAAACTCCAAGCCCAAAACAACCGCCAAAGAAAACACAAAACCAGGCAATCAAACCCAGCAGCAAACCAGCAATGACTTCGACAATACTCAGTCTGCGGCGGTGTTGCCGCGGAGTCTCCGCAGTTAGGTCAGGCGCGTACGGATTGAACGTGTCCACCGCTTCCGCAGGACTCGTCCGCGAGGCAGCCAATGATTCTGATTCGTCTGTCACACGACATTCCGCCATACACTTTACAAAGTAGACGTCACTCTCCGAGTGACGCTGGCCGAAAAACGCGGCCTTTGGCAATCGTCACTCAGAGAGTGACGGCTACTTTAGTCGCACAGTGACTGCGATGGGGCCAATGCATTTCCGCTCATGTTTCGTATTAAATCAACACCCTGTGAGCCTTGAAAGCCATCGTAACGCGGTTCTTGTCTAAGGTTGTTCGTCAACTGAGACCCGCCGTTCGCTGAAGGTTTCCAGCGCCGTCAGGAATGCGAGGCGTTGTTGTTGTTCCTGACGATATGACAGATGTCCCTTCTCCCCCGAGATCCAATGGCGTGGACTTAACGGTCGTTTTGTG
>JBBQSE010000443.1:0-7480 GCA_038214195.1 Planctomycetales bacterium | reverse complement strand
TGTGTTTTTGTGCGTGTTGCTATCTTTTTTTTTTATTTTGTGTGTGATCGGTTGCTTGCTCTTTGTCCACGACGACTATGAGGCAATAGGCATCGCCTGCAATTCGAGTTACGATTCGACATATCTGAAATCTGAAATCCTTGATTGATCCTTTCGAATGACAACCCCCCTCATCCAGGCAACTCCTGCCGGACTCTACTGCGAGGTCGGCGATTTTTATGTCGATCCCTGTCGGCGTGTAGATCGAGCTGTGATTACGCACGCTCACGCGGATCATGCGCGGCCGGGCTCACGCAAATATCTTGCCGCCAAAGAAGGGCGGCGAGTCCTGCGGAGTCGTCTGGGACCATCGGCTGAGATTGAAACAATGCCGTACGGGGAAACGAAATCGATCAATGGAGTGACGCTGTCGTTCCATCCGGCCGGTCATATTCTTGGATCGGCTCAGGTGAGAATTGAATACTGTGGCGAAATTTGGGTCGTCAGTGGCGACTACAAGATAGAGCCTGATCCAACCTGTGCGGCGTTCGAGCACATTCGCTGTCACACGTTTATTACCGAATCCACGTTTGGTCTGCCGGTGTACGTTTGGCCGACTCAGCAGTCGGTGTTTTCTGAGATCAACCGCTGGTGGATTGCATGTCGTGACGAAAACAGACCGGCGGTGATACTGGCGTATGCGCTGGGAAAGGCGCAACGATTGATCGCTGGTGTGGATGCCGCAATTGGACCGATCTATTGCCATCCGTCAGTGCAGTTGATGAACGATGAGTACCGTGCGAGCGGCATCGATCTGCCAAAGACCTGGCTTCCGAGTCAGGCACCCGGGCGAAAAGGCTGGGGCGGTGTGTTGATTGTCGCGCCGCCGTCGGTTCAACATACTGCGTGGCTCAGCCAGTTTGGAAATGCGTCCGTCGCGATGGCATCCGGCTGGATTCTGACGGGAGGAACTCGCCGCCATCAATCAGCGGACATCGGATTTGCACTCTCCGACCACGCGGACTGGCCGGGTCTGTTGAAAGCCATTGACGAAACGCGGGCTGACCAAATTCTGGTGACACATGGCGATGCAGCCACGCTGGTCGGCTGGCTGAATACACACGGAAAACACGCACGCGAAATCATGATACCCGAGAGTAGCACAGTTGTCCCAACTGTTCCGTGAACACGTCAGGCTTGAGCGGGTCAATTATTGTTTTATCAGCCGGAACGCGCTAGCGTCCGGTTCTTTGAAAACCGTGAGCTAATGCTCTGCGGCTGATTCTGTCACGCGTTGATTGACCCAACCGATGCTTTGGAGGCAGGAGCCTCCGGGCAGTGTGTTCCAGGGCTGGAGCCCTGGAACAAGATGAGTGTGGCGTTGAACGTCATTTCTGTTTATTCAAACCACTGAATCTGTGCTGTCGTCACATCATACAAACAGCCGACGATTCGGATCTTGCCCTCTCCGCTTAATTGTCGCAGTGCCTTGCTCTGGCCAAGAATGTCCTGCACGGTGAGTTTTACATTTTGACCGGCGATCTTATCGATGAATTGGCTATGGTCCGCAGGAGTCGTCCGTGTGCCCAAACTGGATTCTTCGGAAATCAGAGTGCGCTGGATGTCATTGACAATGTAATCCAGGTGCTCACAGCCTGTTTCGGCCGAAGCAGAAGCGTTCGCCGCCGCAAAATCGACGGCCGCTGTCACGGCGCCGCAACGAGTGTGTCCCATGACGACGACCAGTTTGGCGCGGGCGACGGTGCAGCCATATTCAATACTGCCAAGCACTTTCAGACTGGCGACGTTGCCTGCGATGCGGACGCTGAAAATATCGCCCAGACCGCAGTCAAAAATCAGTTCGGCGGACGTGCGACTGTCAATGCAGCTCAGGACGACGGCCAGCGGAAACTGTCCGGCGGCTGTCCCTGTGATCTGCCGTCCCGTGTCACGCGTCAGATGAGACCCTTTTTCAAAACGCACATGCCCGGTTTTCAGAATCTCAAGAACGTCGTCCGGCGTCAGCCGTTCCTGGACTTCGCGAGTGGCATAGTCGTTGTAAAGGATCTGATCAGGCAAATGCAGTTTTGGAGGGAAACCCATGAAGCTGGCATGAACGCGTCGCGCTGGCGCAAGATCGTTGCGGTAGTCATGCAGCATATCCAGGATGTCCGGGTCGATGTATTCCACCAGACGACCATCAATCAGGACGTGCCCATTGCGAGGAATCTTATTCAGTGCCGTGTCGAGTGCCCCGCGATTCAGGAAACTGACCTGATTCGCCAACTGGATGCGCGTCACCTTCATTCCGAAGTGATCTTCATGAAACGTCTGAATTGGTCGCTTCATCGTGCTGAACAGGATAAAGCTGATCCCCACGCATAAACCAATCACAACACCAGCCAGCAGATTTGTGAGGACGATGGCCGCAATCGTGATCACAAACGGCAGGAACTGATACTTGCCGCCCTTCCACATCTGGCGAAAAAGTTTTGGGCTGAACAATTTGGCACCGGTCACCAGCAGGATTGCAGCCAGGCATGACAATGGGATTTGATTCAGAATCTGCGGAAAGATCAAAACACAGACTGCCAGCAGGATCCCATGGACCACGGCCGCCAGTTTTGTGCGCCCGCCTGAGTTGATGTTGACCGAACTGCGGACGATGACGGATGTGACCGGGATTCCGCCGATGCACCCCAGCACAACGTTGCCGACGCCCTGAGCGATCAGTTCGCGGCTCATCGGTGTAGCTCTTTGCCATGGGTCCAGCTTATCGACCGCTTCCACATTGAGCAGTGTTTCCAGAGACGCCACCATGGCGATTGTTCCGGCGGCAATCCAGAGTCTGGGTTCATGAAAATGCGTGAAGTCGGGTTGCTCCAGAAATTTCGTGACGCCTCGCAGACTGTCCGCCACAGGTACGTTGACCATATGGCTGGCACCAATAACCCACGGGCCTCCAAACCGACTGAGTACCCAATGTCCCGCAATCCCCAGCAAAACCACGACGAGTGAAACTGGGATCGGAAGTCGTTTCAATCGTTTGATATTGTTCCACAGCACCAGCAGGCCGAGTGATGCGAGTCCAATAATCGCCGCAGAGCGATGCACGGCCGGTAATAGCGCGGCAAATTCTGAAAACGTGTTGCGTTTGTCCGGTTGAAAAAACGCCATGTCTCCTTCAGGGTCGCTGTCATGGCCCACAACGTGAGGAATCTGCTTCAAAATCAAGATCAGCCCAATGGCAGCAAGCAGTCCCTTAATCACGCTCGACGGGAAAAACGCGGAAAGAAATCCAGCGCGTGCGATACCCAGGACAATCTGAATACAGCCTGCCAGCATCAGGGCTGTGAGGAAAAGTTCAAATCCCAGAGTGGCAATCTGTGCCGCGACGATGGTTGTCAGGCCAGCTGCGGGACCGCTGACACTGGTGTGTGAGCCGCTGATTGCCGCTACGATCAGGCCACCCACAATCCCGGCCAGCAGCCCGGAGAATGCCGGCGCATCGGAGGCCAGTGATATTCCCAGGCAGAGTGGCAGTGCTACCAGAAAAACAACAAGGCCGGCGGTGAGGTCGGGTCGGATTGTTTCACGAAATGTTCCAGGCATTCCTCGTTGTTCCTCGTAGCGGTCTTGACGAAGGTTTGCGATCAGTCAGATGAAACTGAAGCATACTCGCGATTACGTTTGCGAAGCAACGCCGCGTGATCAGTACGTTGTGCCGTAACGCAAAGAAGCCCGGCATTTTTGAAATGCCGGGCTTCTGAATACTGTCATCAACAAAACAAAACTCAGCCCGCGTAGAACGGATGAGCGGCTGAATCGCGTTTTGCGATCACTTCGTCAACCGATGGCTCATTCTTCATCGCGCGTTCGATGGAGAGTTTGGTCGCTTCGTAGTTGTACTGATAGATCTTCTTATCGTCAGCAGCTTCCCAGTGAATGAACACGCCGCAAACGATACACAGGCTTTCAGCCTGATCTTTTGGAATTACGCCTGACTTGACGCAGTCGGTGACAGCGTCGGCAACGGCCTTCTGAGCTGGGCCAAACATCTGAACTGCCTGGCGAGCGCCCTTGATGGTCACTTTTGTGATCATCACGGTCGATGGCTTGACGGACAGATTTGGGGTACCGGCCAGCAGATTGCTGTGGCCCATTTTCTGATTTGCGAGTGCATGAGCAAACGCAGATCCCACAGGACCGCACTTGTCACCAATCAACAGGTCGATATGAGCAACTTCGTTGCCATCGCCGCACAGTGCTTCGCCTACAAACATTGACATTCTCTTCTTCCTTCTTTGCAAAAACAGTCGAACAAAAACCAGCGACCGCAGACAAATCTCCGGTTGCGAATCCTCTGTGAGAACCCGCTTTTCTCAGGACCACACTTTTCAGTTGTCTGCGGAAGCAGCATCCCGCTGCTTCTGCAATAAGGTGCCTGTGTTGTGGACAAGGTCGCCTGTGACATGGAACATACCGGGAATTGACTCCCGCATTTGGACTGGACCAGCTTCCGGCATGCTTATCGTGGGACAGGATTGCGAGTTTTCCGTTTATCTTCAACTGACCGGGCTCACATGTCGCCAACTTCGGGCAAACTAGAACAAAAGTCCGGCTGGAAGGCGACTCGATCCGTCCTTTTATGCGGTGCCAGCGTCCGCAGCCTTGCCGAATCGACCATCGCAGCGGGATTCCATCCCCTGTGCGTGGATTTCTTTGAAGATGAAGATTTGAAGAATTTGCTGAGGTCCGGACGAGGCCGGTTTGTCGGTCGCATCGAAACCTTTCAGCAGCTTCCGCACGTGATTCGGTCCGTCCGCAAGTCCATTCCGCTGCTCTGGGCCGGGGGACTGGAAAACCATTCGGACGTCCTGCGAGAGATCTCAAAGACACGACCAGTGATCGGTGCCGACCCGGACATCGTCGAACAGCTTCGAGATCCGTGGACAATGCAACATTGGCTGTCGGAGGCTGTGATTGAATCTCCGCGATTGGCCACCGAAAGTACTGCCGATGCCAATTGTTCATGGCTGCGAAAATCCGTGGCGAGTTCCGGGGGAATTGGAATCGGACTACTGCTCCGTCCGGGATGGAATGATGGATCGGGTGGCCGGGGTTGGACAGAGCGGAGCGAAGGAAGCCCCGGGGTTTCGAGCGGTCGCTCTCCAACCTCGGCCACCCATCAATGCAGGAGTGACAGATCACGACAACGACGTGACGTCTATCTGCAGGAGTACATCGACGGCGTGTCAATGTCAGCGACGTTCTGCGCGGATGAATCGGAACTGCATTTGTTCGGCATGTGTCTGCAACTGATCGGCTGGCCCTGCCTGGGAGCTTCCGATTTTTTGTTCTGCGGCAATCTAGGTCCGGTTGCTGTCGGCGAAGAAATCGAGAAGCAAGTGCTGGCCATCGCGCGAGTTCTTGTCGATCGTAGCGGCATTCGCGGTGTGTTTGGCATCGACTTTATCCTGCGACAGGGAAAAGTCTGGTTGCTCGAAGTGAATCCCCGCCTGACCGCTTCACACATGCTGTTTGAGTTACAGCTGCCCGGTCTGCTGGTGCAACGTCACGTGGCGGCCCTTGGCTGGAAGTCATCGAAACCACGACGCACGATGGAGAAACCAAAGTCTCGCCTGCTGGAAGTCCCGGCTCCAGTGGCCGCGCGACTGATCTTCTGGGCGAAAGAGGATGTTGAATTCACCAAAAAACGTGAGCCGCAAGGCGCTAGCCGCGGGTTCTTGCCAATCCGAATCGCCGACTGTCCTCAGCCCGGTTCGGTAGTCGCAAAGTCCAGCCCACTCTGTTCGCTGCATGTCACGGCGTCGGACTTTGAAAGTATCGAACTCCAGCTTGCGTTCCTGGAAGCCGGACCGGGCAACGTAAAAAATCCTTCAATCGCTGAACTGTTCAAAACTGGCTTTTCGACTCAGGCCATCGCGGGACAACTGCGATTGCTGCGAAAGAAATTTGAACGAAACTGTGGCTGAACAGCCGATTGTTGTTCCCCGGGATTCATCAGTACCGACAAATTGATGAATTCGCGTTCGATCGGATGGCTCGGTAGTTGTATGATTTACACTGTTGTCGATTAGTTCTGCCGCTCGCCTTGCTGGAGTCTCCGGACATGCCGTCAGTTTTTCCCGGAATGGACCCGTTTATCGAAGGGTACGAGTGGGAAGATTTTCATACGAACATGATTACCGGGATCCAGACATCACTTGTCACCCAGTTACGGCCGGACTATGTCGTACGCTCTGAACGTCGGATTTACGTCGAACATCAGGATTACGAAGCTGTCGCCGGCCAGATTCAACCGGACATCACGATTGTGCGCGACGCGACGGAGAAGCGACGGCGCAAGTCACTGGGACAGCCTGCCGTCGCCACGGTCGAACCTGTGGAACGGAGTCTTCCGGGCCCTTTCGAAGTCCGGGAAAGGTACCTCGTCATTCGCCAGCTGAATTCGGCGGAAGTTGTCACCGTCATCGAACTGTTGTCACCATCGAATAAGCGGACGGGTAGCGAAGGGCGTGAGGTGTATTTGTCGAAGCGGCAGGAAATCATTGAAAGTCCGACTAGTCTTGTCGAGCTGGATCTGCTGCGCGGCGGCGAACGACTTCCCACAGTTGAACCGCTTCCGGAAGGAGATTTCTACGCATTCGTGCGGCGCTCGTCGCGGCGGATGAAAGTCGATGTCTATGCCTGGCCGCTAAATCATTGCCTGCCCGCCATTCCGATTCCGCTGGCGGTCGGGGACCGGGAAGTTTCGCTTGATTTGCAGGCGATCTTCGACGGTGTTTATGATCGATCGGGTTATGACTACTCACTACGTTACGACCACGCCGTGGTTCCAAAACTTAACAAGTCAGACGCACACTGGGTCAACGGCTTGCTGAAGAATCGTGGCAAACAGAAGAAGTAGCGGCGCGTTTCTTGTGGTGCATGTATCGGAATGATCTCGCGAGTCCCTTCTCCCCCGAATCGGGGGAGAAGGTGGCCGCAGGCCGGATGAGGAGGCAGGAGCCTCCGGGGCAGTGTGTTCCGAGGCTGGAGCCTCGGAACAAGATGGCACTGGGGCGGACACACTGAATTCTGATGACTGTTCCTCAGTGATGGCTTGAATCAGTCTACATCGGGCAGGATACTCTGAGTCTCGTCGGTGAAGGGCAACTCAGTCCGACGACGACTCAACCGTTCCCTGACCAGAGTGCATTGCAAATGGTGCTCCACGTAAAATGTTCCTGTGATCGTGAATTGCGACTGGACGATGCGCTGGCGGGAAAGCAGATTCGTTGTCCGTCGTGTCAGGGCGTTCTGCCGTTCCGTCGAAAGCCGTTCCGGCTGAGCCCGTGCAAAAGCCGCGACCGAAGACAGAGAGCGAAGACAGAGAGCGAAGACAGAGACCGAAGACAGAGACCGAAGACAGAGAGCGAAGACAGAGAGCGAAGACAGAGAGCGAAGACAGAGACCGAAGACAGAGACCGAAGACAGA
>JBBQSE010000442.1:0-7489 GCA_038214195.1 Planctomycetales bacterium | reverse complement strand
GACACGGCATCAAGCCAAGACCAAAGAAGAATTAACAAATCTTGCCCGAAGAAAACTCCAAAGCATGGCAAAACGCCCAAGCCTCATGCGAGGCATCTACTTCCGCTGTTGTGTTGCAGAACTTTTCGGATGAGCCATATCTGGGGGCAGTACAAGCGGGAGAAGAAAGAAGACCAACTGGACCCGCGAACGGGAAACCCTCTGCGTGTCAGCAAGCGTTACAGTCGCGGCGGCGAACGACGAATTGTGTTGAAGGAAGGCCCGATCGATCTGCAGATCCCGGATCATGAGTTCCCGGACATTTACCTGCAGGGGCGCATTCGCAGGCGTGCGGCACATTGGGTTGTGACGCTGTTCCTGGTGAATGCCCAGGAAATGGGTAAGCCGAAAGATGAGTTTCACATTTTTCAGCCACAGTTGTCGGTCTTCGGTATCGGCAATGCGCCGATCTTCGTCAAGCGATCGTCCGTTGGTTCGAACGACGATATCGAGGAACGGCTGATGGCGATGATGTATCGCAGTCAGGTGGAATTCGCGGTCGGGCACGGCGTCAGCGTGCATGTCGAATCCAGTCCGGATCATCACGACCGGGCCACTGTGATCAGGACTGAATGGATTCCAAAGTACGAAGTTCCCCGGACAGAAGCGCCAACGGAAAAGGATGCCGAAGCAAATCCGGCGTTCCGGCTGATGGATGGCATCGTTCTGGATATGAAGTTGCTGGCTGAAGCAGACGTCAAGAAGTTGCCAAAGATGCTGGAACCGTTGACCGCTGCGTATCGCGCATGGATCGACAGTGAAGAACAAAAGCTGAATGATCCGAACGAGAATCTGAGCCCGTTTGGTGATGCTCCGCAATATGCCATCGATCATTGTCGGACGACGCTACAACGGATCGAGGACGGCTTGAAGCTGGTGTTGACCGACAAACAGGCGCTGGAATCGTTTCAATTCATGAACCGCGCGATGTGGTTACAGCGCACGCATTCGATTTATGCCGAACAGGTGCGCCGGGGAAGTCAGCCGGATTTCGACCGGGATATTGATCTTCCGAAGAACCGCAGTTGGCGTCCGTTCCAAATTGCGTTCATCCTGCTGAACATTCCAGGCGTCACGAAACTGGATCATCCGGAACGCAGCGATGGTCCAGAGGCGCTGGCCGATCTGCTGTTCTTTCCAACAGGCGGGGGCAAGACAGAGGCATACCTTGGACTTTCTGCCTACACGATGGGCCTGCGACGACTTCAAGGTGTTGTGGCCGGTCGAGTTGGTGATGAAGGCGTTGCGGTACTGATGCGGTACACGCTGCGCCTGCTGACGATTCAACAGTTTCAGCGAGCGACGGCGTTGATCTGCGCGTGTGAATCGATTCGTCGCAAGGCATTGGAAAAAGGTGATCCACGCTGGGGCAGCAGTCCGTTTCGCATTGGGTTGTGGGTAGGACGTCGGACGACGCCGAATCGCACGGATGATGCAGCGGAAGCGATCAAGCAGTCCCGTGGCAATCAGTATTCCGGCAGCGGCATTGGTAGTCCGTATCAACTGACATCATGTCCTATGTGTGGTAGCGGCATTGATGCTGGTCGTCATCTGGAAGCTCGCACGTATCCACATGGTTCCGGGCGCACGTTGACATTCTGCAGCGACAAGACCGGCCAGTGTCTCTTCAGTCGGCGTCAGGCTCCGGATGAGGGCTTACCAATTGTCGTCGTTGACGAAGAGATCTATCGACGTCTGCCAACGCTGCTGATTGCGACGGTGGACAAGTTCGCTCAAATGCCATGGAAGGGGGAAGTGCAGATGCTGTTCGGCCAGGTGAACGGTTTCTGTGCGCGTCACGGATTCAAGTCGCCGGAGGTGGAAGATTCCACAATGCATCCTAAATCAAGGCTGGGGCTTCCGGCAGTGAAGCTGGCCGATCACGGGCCGCTGCGTCCTCCCGATCTGATCATTCAGGACGAATTGCACTTGATCAGCGGGCCGTTGGGGACGCTGGTGGGACTGTATGAAACGGCGATTGATCGTCTTTGTACCTGGGAAGTGAATGGTCGAAAGATTCGTCCGAAGGTGATTGCATCGACGGCGACGATCAAAAACGCTGATGTGCAGGTTCGCAGTCTCTTCATGCGTACCGTCAATATCTTTCCAGCAACAGGTTTGGACGTTAAGGACAACTTCTTCTCCATCCAGAAGGAGCCGACCGACAGTGAATTTGGCCGTCTCTATCTGGGAATCTGCAGTCCAGGCCGACGACTGAAGGCGGTGTTGATTCAGGTTTATGTGTCGCTGCTCTGTTCGGCTCAGGTGCTGTACGCGAAGCATGGAAAGGAAGCGGACCCATGGATGACTCTGGTCGGCTATTTCAATTCGATGCGAGAACTGGGCGGCATGCGGCGACTTGTGGACGACAGTGTGTTTACTCGCTGCCGCGCGCAGGATCGGCGGGGTCTCGAAAAGCGATTCTTTAATGGAAACTATCTTGCGGAACTGACCAGTCGCATGCGTTCTGAGGAAATTCCGAGGACTCTGGATCGGCTGGAAGCTGTGTTCGATCCAAATTTGCACGAGGCAAGAAAAGTGGCTTATGACAAGAAGGATTTTCAGAACATCCCAGAGAAGCCGCTGGATGTGCTGCTGGCGACGAACATGATTTCCGTCGGCGTGGATGTGAAACGACTGGGTCTGATGGTTGTGGGTGGTCAGCCGAAGGCGACCGCAGAATATATCCAAGCGACAAGCCGAGTCGGGCGAACGTTTCCTGGTCTGGTCTGCACCGTGTTCAACTGGGCTCGGCCTCGCGACTTGTCGCACTATGAAACGTTCGAGCACTATCACGCGACGTTCTACAAACATGTGGAACCGTTGTCGGTGACGCCGTTTTCTCCCGGTGCGCTGCAACGAGGTTTGGCCGGTTTGCTGGTTTCAATGGTGCGTCTGCGGGGATCAGAGTTCAATCCCAACGAATCAGCTTCGCGCATCACGACCAGCAATCCTTACGTTCAGGATGCGATCGACGCGATTGTGCATCGAGCAGAAATCATCGGCGACAAGGCGACTGCGGATTTCTGTCGTGCGCAGCTATTGAAGAAAGCAGATGAATGGCAAAGCGAAGCTCAAAATAATGCTGGAGGACGCACGCTGGCATATCGTGAAGTTTACGGCGATGCCGAAAAAAAAGGGACGACAGTGAATCTTTTGCAAAGCCCTGGGTTGGAACGATGGAAAGAATTCACGTGTCTGAATTCTTTGCGTGACGTGGAACCACAGGTGAAGTTTATCATGAGCGATTTCGGCATGGATGGAGGGACGGAAGAATTGCCGGAGTCCAGTGCCGAGCCAACGGCAGTGCAGACCGATGACGAGGAGATTGAATCATGAGCAACTCAATCTCTCAAATGAAGAAGTCGGAAGTCGGTGAAGTGCGTCCCAGTCAGACGCTGACGACGTATGGTGTCGCATCGCTCGTCGATTTGCCAAATATGTCTGTCATTGTGATGGGTCTGGATGACTGGCCTGCATCGCAAAGTCTGGAAATTCCGGAAGAACGGTTGCTGCTTTCAGCGCAGTCCATTTTGGGGCCGCAGGTGTCGCGCCTACTGACGCCACCGCGCGGGCCGGAATCGATGGGTGCTCAGACGAATTGGTTTGACGAATCACGGCAGATTGGAATCCCGGTCGCAGCATTTCCACGCTGGATGGTGTGTTCAAAATGCCGACTGCTTGCGCCGCTAAAGTCCGGTTTGTTCGAGGCGAAGGTTTATGCGTATCGACCAGATCGAGCGTGCTATCTGCACAACTGCAACTCTCAAGGACGCGCTCCGACCGCGATACCCGCGCGATTTCTGGTGACTTGTGATCAGGGACACCTGGACGATTTTCCATGGCTCGATTTCGTGCATCGTGGTGCCCCTGGATGCAATGGCCCGTTGCGAATGCGGGAATATGGTCCATCTGGCGAAATGGCGGATGTGATGATTTCCTGCGACGCGTGCAAAGCCAAGCGTAAGCTGGCGGAAGTGATCGGCCCGATTGGATCAAAACTGCTGCCGCCCTGTAGTGCGCGTCGGCCTCATTTGCGTGATTTTGATCCGGATGGATGCAAATGTGACAAAGTTCGTCCGATTGCACTGGGAGCGTCGAACACCTGGTTCCCGGTACTGATCTCAGCGCTGTCCGTGCCGCAGGCATTGGATGAATTGGGACGATTGATTGAAGAAAACTCGACGACGTTTGCAGATATGGATAGCAAGTCTGTACTGGGTTATGCGCGTCGCCAGGGGCTGCTGAGAGATTTCGCAAAATACACGGACGATCAGATCTGGGACAAACTGCAGGAGAAGAAGACTTCGACACCGGACAATGCTGATGAGCCGAATGATTTGAAGTCGCCGGAATGGCGGGTATTCTCGAATCCATCAACGGCTGTTGAGAGTCGCAGCTTCAAGCTCAAAACAGTTGAGCCTCCGGAGGAGTTCGCTCAGTATTTCGAGAAGATTGTGTTGGTGGAAAAGCTGCGTGAAGTACGGGCGCTGGTGGGTTTTTCTCGACTGATGTCGTCACGGGACTTTGATACGGCATCCGATATGCCGGAAGATCGAAGGGCTCCGATGTCGCGAAAGAAGCCGACGTGGATTCCAGCCAGTGAAACGCGAGGTGAAGGAATCTTTTTTCAGTTCGATGAAGCTGTTGTTGCTGAATGGGTGACGAAACATCGCGACTACGAGCAGGAATTCAATCGGGCGCATTTCGGGTGGAAGTCATCGAAGAACCTGCCTGACCCAAGCAAAGGCTTTCCCGGAATTCGCTACGTGATGCTGCATTCGTTCGCTCATGCCCTGATTCGACAACTGGCCGTCGAATGCGGGTACACGTCAGCATCGATCGCAGAACGAATCTATTCGCGGAATCCTTTTGAAGGTGATCCGATGGCCGGAGTGCTGATCTACACGTCTGCGCCCGACAGTGAAGGCACGCTGGGTGGACTTTGCTCTCTGGGCACACCCGATAAACTTGGGCGGCACATTCGACGAGCCCTGGAGAAAGTGAGTCTGTGTTCTTCCGATCCATTGTGTTCTGAGCATCCGGTGGGCGATGGTGACAAGCTTCACGGTGCGGCGTGTCATGCGTGTTCGTTTCTTCCGGAGACATCCTGCGAACGCGGCAACAAGTTTCTTGATCGTGCGTCGTTGGTGCCAACAGTGGAGCGGACCGATGTCGCATTCTTTCGGATCGACTCATGAATGCGCTGCGTGCGGTGATTCAGCAGGCGACTCTTCTCGCGGGCCAGTTGCCAGGCAAGATCGTGGAATCGTTGGCTGAAGCAATTGCGACAAAGTCGATGGCGAGCTTGGCGAACGAGATTTCGCAGCGTATTCCACACCATCATTACCGCGATCAGGCGATGGTATTCGTATCATTCTGGCGGACTGCGGCTGCGACAGTGGATGCACAGGTCGTTGCAACGGCACTGCTGACGGCGGCAATGGCCGAACAGCAGCACAAAGATTCACAGAGTGTCGAGCTTGTTTGGACAGGACCGGAAACAGATGATCTTGCTTTCCGTCGGACAGAGCAGGCAATTCTTCAGGTTCTGGATTCTGCGCAGGAGCGCATCACGCTCGTGAGCTTTGCCGTGTATCACATTCCAAACATTGCAAAGGCGTTGGTGAAGGCCGCGCAGCGTGGAGTCCGTCTCACTGTGATTGTGGAGACTCCGGACAAACTCGGTGGCGAGAACGAGTACAACACAATCAGGGCACTCGGGAGCGATGTTGCAGCACGGTCGTCAGTCTATTTTTGGCCGAAGGAAAAACGAAAACTCAGCGGAAGCAACAAGCCTGGTCTGTTGCACGTTAAATGTGCCGTTGCTGATGGGCAGTGGCTGTTCCTGTCGTCAGCAAATCTGACGCAACAGGCATTCACGATCAACATGGAACTTGGCACTCTGATTCGCGGCGGCTCACTGCCGAAAAAAGTTGAAGCACAGTTTGAGAAGCTAATTCAAAAAGGGACGTTGGTGCGAGTTTAAGGTTTGTGAGGAGAGCATATCATTGATCATCTTCGTTGTTGGTCCATCGGGAGTCGGAAAGTCCACCACTCTAAGCAATCTCAAGTCCATGTTCCCTGAGATGGTATTCCTCAACCTTGACGGAATCACGGCGGAATGGGCCGTAGAGCTCGGATTAATTGAAACGGCATCAATCACAGATTTGAATGCCTGTATTGGGGACCCGGAACTGTTCTTTGCACTTGGCTTTCAAGCGATCGGGGTATATGCCAGTCGCCATTCCGGAAAGCACCTGATCATCGACGTCGGAGCAGGCTTCCAAGTTTCGTCTTCAGCAGGTCGGCTACATTCACATTTCAAGATAATCTCAATCGTGTCCTCCCCGGAAGCCGCACATAGGAGAATCAGAGAGCGGACGGATTCAAAGGAAAGAAGATCCCTGGCGGAATACTGCAATCATGAGTTCAATGTTCATCGGCAGGCGATTTATGATCAGGTACATGTGAAGATTGAAACGGATGGAAAATCGCCCGCTGAGACGGCAGATTCTGTCGCGTCGATTCTACGAGAATTGATTCATGGGAATTGAAAGGCCCAAGCCGATAACGGACGATTGAGCAGATTATTCAATCCACCCGGATCAGCCCAGCCCTCGCCATCTTTGGTTCAGCAGGGCGTAAACGGAACTGCCATTGTACTTGAAAGGGTCTACACGGAGTGACCTTCGTGATGGTTTAAAAAAGGACGGACCTGATCGCTTGGAATTGGGAATCACCAGCATAGGGCCGACCCCTTAGCTTATTCCAGCCCGTCTGGCTCCAGCGCCAAGATCAAAGAGTGTCCTCGCCGGAGTCGAACCTGGTCTACGACCATCGCAAAGTCGCGTGCATCCACCACACTCCAGGGACTTTCTCAACTTCATTACCCCACCGAGGAATCGAACCTCGCCCGACTGCTTCGAAGGCAGTCATGCATCCTCCACACTCGCAGGGCATTTATGTTTTTCAGTATCCCGACCAGGATTCGAACCAGGACCTAAACCTTCGGAGGGTTCAATGCGATCCACTACACTATCGGGACGTCGTGTTTTTGAAAGAGCCGACGACTGGATTTGCACCAGCATGAACCTGTTTACAAGACAGGTGCCTTTCTCAGTCGAGCCACGTCGGCAGTTCGCAACCATCGCTGCAGCACAAGCGTGAGGATTCGAACCGGGCACCGCCCGGCAGGGTGGTCGGCGTCAGTTTTGGAGGCTGACTGCTCTCCCAGGAGCACGCTTGTGTAAATTTGATCGAAGGTGACCGAGCGGAATCGAACCGCCGCCAAACAGATTCACAGTCTGTCTCCGGAAACCAGCACCGGATCCGGCCACAACGGAAGGAGCGGGGGTCGAACCCGCAAGGCATTTTCAAAATGCTCGACCGGCTTCCAACCGGTTCCCGTCGCCAATCGGGTGGCCCTTCCAATTCGTTGTTTGTTGTT
>JBBQSE010000441.1:0-7492 GCA_038214195.1 Planctomycetales bacterium | reverse complement strand
ACACTCTTTCCCTACACGCCGCTCTTCCGATCTCGTCGTCGTTCGTTTAGGTTTGCAGACATGATTCCTCCTCGTTTTGTGAGCGGAAAGGCGCTAGCCGCCGTTATACGGCTGTCTCTAACACCGGCGGCTAGCGCCTTGCCGCTCACAAAACGAGGAGGAATCATGTCTGCAAACCTAATCGAACGACGACGCCATTTAGCACCAGAGCGGCTCCATGCTTCGCACACCGTCATCGACCGTCGGAAGCGACGCGAACCAATGGAATACTATTCACTTCCACCAGTCACAGACGACGAGGAAAAAAAGTTCATCGCCAACGCTGTGATTTGGATGGCAGTCCTCGCCATCACACCCTGGATCCTGTTTTACATTCTCAATTTCCTTTACCCGGATTTTCTCATAATTCCAATTGCGCCGAACTAGGCAGGAGTTTCAATATGGCCACTAAACGCCAAATCATCATTAGTAAAGTCGATCACGAACAGCTGCAGAACGTGTTCTTCAGCCGGTTTGCGGCCGCCTTCGGAGACCAGCCGTACCTTCAGTCGCTGCGAGGCGAATTGAACATTGCGAAGATCCTTCCGCCCGACGAAATTCCACCGGACGTCGTGACCATGAACTCAACGGTTCGGCTGCGTGAGTTTCGCGGCAATGAGCTGGAAACCTACACGCTCGTCTACCCCAAAGACGCCGACATCGCAGAAGGCAAGCTCTCGGTGTTGGCTCCGATCGGAACCGCCATCCTCGGATATCGCGTCGGCGACTGGGTTCAGTGGCAAGTCCCCAGTGGGTTAATCCGGTTCAGGATTGAAGAGCTTGTGTTCCAGCCCGAACGTGATGGTGTGCTTGCGTAGTGTGCCAGTTTCAGTTTCGACTAAGTCCCATTCGTCATCTAAGGAGAACGTCTCGTGAAAATCTCTATCCACGCACCTTTGGAAGCCGTACACATCGGATTACTGGATTCCATCACCGATCGAATGACAAGGGCACTTGCCCGATTCTCGGATCGAATTTCCAGTGTGAATGTCGCGATTGTCGATGAGAATGGTCCACGCGGTGGTATCGACAAGCAATGCCGAGTCAGCGTCGTGATGCCGCGTTTGGGCAAGGTCTCGGCGTCTGCAAAACACGAGAATCCGTGGGCCGCCGTCGCTGAGGCAACCTCGCGTGTGCGGCGCATGGTTCTAACGAAGCTCAAGCGGCCAAAGGCACTTCAGGTACGAAGGCGAAGGAACCCGTCGGAACCCATGCCGTCGGAGACCTCCGAATTAGCAGAGCTGTAGTTGAGGCCATTTATAAAGAAGTCGGAACAGGACACAGAGAGTGCGGTGTAGCTGAAGCCATGACTGAATTCCGGCAAGTGCTTTGGACGGATTGTGTGCGACTTCTGATGGCAGTGCTGTTGGGAGGCGTTCTGGGAATCGAGCGTTAGCTTCACGGGCGGTGGGCCGAAATCCGAACACACATGATGGTTTCGCTGGGTGCTGCCGTCTTCACGATGGCAGCAATCGCGACCGCACCAGACGACTCCAACGAAGTCACGCGAGTGATTCAGGGGATTGCCGCGGGAATCGGCTTTCTGGGTGCGGGAACGATTCTGAAACTTAGCACAGAGATTGACGTCAAAGGATTAACGACAGCCAGTTCGATTTGGTTGGCAGCAGCCCTTGGCACGGTCGCAGGAATGGGTGAATACGCACTAGCCCTGGCCGCCGGTATGATGTCGTTTTTGGTCCTGGCAATTCTTCGACCACTCACCAAACCCGTTGGCAAAAGTAAATTGAGACACAAGGAAACTTCCGATGAACACGAATCGGTTCAAACTCGGTAGTCTGCTGGTGTGCGAAGGGTGAACGCAACACATGACCACGTTCATCCTCAAACCTCGACCGCCTTTTCGGCTGGACCTGGCCGTCTGGACGCTGCGACGGCGCATTGAGAACGCAGTTGACCAGTGGGATGGTTGCGTCTATCGCCGCGTGCTGCCGATGGCCGATGAGTCGGTCATGATCGCAGTCACACAGTTGCCGGGAATTGGACCGCCGCGGTTGTCAGTGACGATTCACGGTGATCGAGTGGTGTCAGACTCGCAAGCGGTGGCGACCGCCGCCGTGGAGCGACTGCTCGGCATTCGGCTGGACCTCGGCGACTTCTACGATCTCGCGGCTGGTGAACCACTGCTTGGCCCGCTCGCTCAGAGATTTCGCGGCATGAAGCCGCCTCGCTTTCTAACCGGCTTCGAATGCCTGGTCAACGCCATCGCCTGCCAGCTCTTCTCGCTGGCCTCCGGTATCCAGTTGCTCAATCGTTTCGCAGAAGGATTTGGTCGAGTCTATCGCAGCGACGGAATTCTTCAGTTTGCATTTCCGAGCCCCTTCGATCTGGTGCGGACTGAGGTCGGCGATCTGCGGAAGATCGGCTTTAGTCACGCGAAGGCTCGTGCACTGCTGAATCTGGCCGAACAGATTCGAATCGGCGCATTTGATTTCGATTCGTTACTCGCCTTGTCCGACACGGAAGCCGTCACGGAACTGTGTCGATTGCGAGGCGTCGGACGCTGGACGGCAGAATACGCGCTGCTGCGCGGCATGGGAAGGCTGCACGTGTTTCCCGGAGACGATATCGGTGCGCAGAATAATCTGTCGCGCTGGTTGGACCTGTCAGAGAAACTCAACTACGAACGCGTTCAGCAAGTCCTCGAACAATGGCGTCCGGTCAAGGGACTCGTCTACTTTCATCTGCTGCTCAGCAAACTTGCCGCAGCCGGGCATATTCAGCCAGCATCGGCCGCAGTGCCGTCAAAAAGCAATACGAAACTGTAAGAAACTCAAGTCAGGCTTCATCGACCGGTCGGCACGGCTCAGAAGCTCGCACTGGTATGCAATTTGCTCGAAGCTTTGAGGTCGATGGCTCGAGCAGGAAAGCATGTTGATGACAACGCTCAACACAGGAGAAGGTCATGCCCGCAACAAAACTGAAAATTGAGCTGGCGCGGGCGTACCATGCGCCCGTGACTAAGGCACATTATCGAGTTCTGATTGATCGCCTCTGGCCGCGCGGTGTGAAGAAAGAGGATCTGAAAATCGACGACTGGATGAAGGATCTTGCCCCCAGCACCGAACTGCGCAAATGGTTCAACCACGATCCCGAACGCTGGGACGAATTCCGCAAACGCTACTTCAAGGAATTGGACGCCAAAGCTGACCAGGTGTCCGACTTGTTGGAATCCGCAGGCAGCAGGCCACTCCTTCTTCTCTACGGAGCGAAAGACGAAGAACACAATCAGGCGGTCGCATTGAAGGAATGGATGGAAAAACATCTGGCCAAACTGACGAAATGAATTTGGTTCACGAAATCAAGCCAGGCACGTTTCGCTGCATCGCGGTTATCAGGCTGTCGCCGGGCCCATGGAATCGGGATCGATTTTAAGCCTTTGCATGGCATCTGAAAGCCTTTGCATGGCATCTGAAAGCCTTGCAGGGTCGAAAGACGATGATTCGGACAGGGCAAGGACACAGACTCATGAACACGATGCTTGCAACACAATCGAAAGCCCGTGTCGACAAGAAGCGGGTGCATACGATGAACCTTAACACGCAGGTTCTTTCCGAAACGGTCCAACTGGAACGGTGGGAAAACGAAGGTGGGGGCGTTTGCCACGGACGACAACTCATTTCACCGAGTGTCGCAGCTATCGCTGTACATGCGGAAGCGCCGCACGTGACATTTGAGCAGAGTAATGCATTTTTGCACCGCGCAACGATCGGCATGAAACGAGGATTGCTGCAATACGCCTCGCAGTGTTCGTTGCGAGTACTGACAGACGAAGCAGATCGAAGCGGGCAACTCAACCGTCTCGTTACCAGGCAGCAGCGGAGCATTCGTTGGCTTTGCGGATTGCTGTGCAGTCGAGAGCGCCACATCGAATGGGGCGCGTTGCCAGTCGCCCATACGCACTTCAACTTTGTCGAATTGAGTTTTTTCTGGCCGCCACTTGTTGATTCTCAGGCTCAGCCGGTGCATCTGCTTGAGGCCGTTCACAGCGAACTGGAACACGATCCTCGTACGTCGGCCGTGCTTAAGGAAATCCTGCAGACTGAGCGAGGAATTTCGGCGGAACTGATCGAATTCCACGTCCGAGTACTCTAAACGTTGGGAATCATTGAGTCCGTGGGGATGATCATTCTGCCAGATTCTGAGCTTCGTTCAGATTCGTCAACCAGGGTTTCCACAGTGAACTGCGTTTGACGGTTCGGGCAGAATCCAGAGAATGGCGCGGGCACTTCGAACTGTGCGGCACCATTCTTTCACGTACGCCAGCGTCGCGGCCGTTCTATTCGAATCACCGTTGCATCGTCTTTTCAAAATGAACCTGGCTTAAATCAACAGTCTGATGAACGACTACAGCGAGTGGAAGGCATGTGAAACGCAGCACTATCAAAACGCATGGCCATCGGCGTCGGCTCACAAACGAAGCGCACTTCAGAAATACGGACAGTCAAATTCGTCCTGACAACCCGGATGACACATTCACGAAACATGGCACAAGACTTGCGTTAGGTTAAAGTCGTAGTGGCGTATTTCGCAGAACAACTATCAAGCCCTGGGCTCAGGAAGCAAAACCATGATTACTGCAAGCGCTCTGCACTTTCACACTCGGCCTGACGATTTTCTCTAAGTCATATCAGTTCTGTTGTTGCGCGTTTGATCACCTTTCGGTGTTCGGCGTAGGCGGCACGGCGTTTCAAGATCAGTGTGCGGCCCACCTTCGCCGTCAACCCAGTCGGCAACTTGTTTCTTCGACACCTCGGCAAACGAGTCGAGAACCGATGCGGGCGTCGGAGGCGAATGTAGCAGTGGGATGCAACTCACAAGGCCCGTGAAGCCGCTCTTGCTGTGTTGACCTTCCAGTTTGCTTGAACTGACCGACCAGAGACTCTAACAAATAACCATGCGTGCCGACAGCGGGATCGTGAGGCATGTTGACCGACGCGCGTGCTTCGTCGAGTTGCTGTAGCAAAATCGCATTTTGTCGGTTGGCCTCGCAGAGCAGTTCGCCGCGCTGTCGATCGCGTTCGAGAAGCCGTTGCTTGTCTCGTTCGAGTTCCAGGGATCGTTGGATGGCCAATTTGACTTTGATCCTCGATCGACTCTTTAGCAGCGCTGCGATCACGACGAACGGAGGAGATTTGAAAGCACGAGCGAATATGTAGTAAGATGTGTCCACTGTTGCGTTCCGTCGCGTTGGGGATTTGTACATCCAACTCTACGAAGGGCGCGACAGTCTTTTAACTCCAATCTTATCCAGTTTGCCCTGTCTCCAGGAAAATCGTCAGGCCAGGCGTCGGTTGGCCGGTGTTTTCGGCGCGAGGAACGAACTGCAGCCTGTCCTTACGCTTCCCCGAACACCAGGCAGGCGTTGTGGCCGCCGAAGCCAAAGCTGTTCTTCAGTGTTTTGCGGATTCGCATGCTGCGGGGCTTTTCCGGGACATAGTCGAGATCGCAAGCGGGATCAGGCTCATCAAGGTTGATCGTCGGCGGCGCGGTTTGGCGAAGCATCGCGGTGACGCAGAAGGCGGATTCGACTCCGCCGGAAGCCCCCATCAGATGGCCAAGCTGACTTTTTGTGCTGGACACCGCGATCGCGTCGGCATGGCTGCCAAAAACCGTTCGGATGGCGTTCGTTTCGGCGATGTCACCCATGAGCGTGCTCGTCCCGTGGGCGTTGATGTAGTCCACTTCATCCGGTCGCACTCCCGCATTTCGCAGAGCGGCGCTCATGGCATAAGCGGCCCCGGCGCCCTTTGGATTTGGAGCTGTCATATGAGTCGCATCCGCTGACTGACCATAACCCAGTACTTCGGCCAGAATCGTCGCTCCTCTTTTCAAAGCGAATTCGCGTTCTTCGAGAACCAGGATTCCGGCACCTTCTGAAAGAACAAAGCCGTCCCGATCCCGATCAAAGGGGCGACTGGCTTGTTGGGGGGCGTCGTTGCGGGTTGACAGCGCGCCGGTTCTCGAGAAGCCAGCGATGCCCATTGGCGTAAGTCCCGCATCGGTGCCGCCAGCGATCATGACATCCGCCACATCCATCTGGATCAGACGTGACGCGTCGCCGATCGCATTTGTTCCGGACGCGCACGCCGTGCAGACAGCACTGCTTGGGCCTCGAAGTCCCCAGCGAACTGAAATATTTCCACTGGCGGCATTGATGATCAGCTTCGGAATCATGAACGGTGAAATGCGATCGGGGCCGCGGTCGAACAGCGTGGAAAGCTGCGATTCGATTTCGTCGAGTCCACCGATGGCACTTCCCACCAGCACGCCATAGCGATAGCTGTCGCCGGACCTGAAATCGATCGCGGCCTGCCTGATCGCCCTGTCCGCGGCAATGAGTGCAAACTGACAGAAGCGATCGATGCGGCGTTCGTCCTTCGCATCAAATTGAATATGGTCGCTGGCTTTGAAATTGCGAATCTCGCCGCCAAATCGAACCTTGAAGTCTCGACAATCAAAACGCTGCACGGGTCCCACACCGCTTTTTCCGGCACAGGCCGCGTCCCAGACAGAGTCCAGGTCGCAGCCAAGCGGAGTGACGACGCCGAGACCTGTCACTACAACTCGACGACGTAACATTGGTCAACTCTTGGCGCAGGAAAAACTCTCGACACCAACGTGAAAATGACATGCAGTGTCAATTCACCCGAAAAATCCAACACCGCTGCGCAGAAGACAACCCCTGAATCCATTTTCGTGGAAACAGGGCGGGCGGGTGCAAACGGACAAAATCAGGACTTGCCTTCAATGTATGTGATCGCATTGCCGACCGTCTTGATCTTGTCATAGT
This sequence comes from Planctomycetales bacterium, assembly GCA_038214195.1. Classification (GTDB taxonomy): domain Bacteria; phylum Planctomycetota; class Planctomycetia; order Planctomycetales; family Planctomycetaceae; genus SXXK01. The sequence goes on along the minus strand of JBBQSE010000441.1, from coordinate 642 downwards.
CTTCATCAGGAATCTTGACGTCAAACTCATCCTCCAGAGCCATGACCAGTTCCACGATGTCCAGGGAATCCGCTTTGAGATCATCGACAAATGAACTGTCGGCGGAGATTTCTTCTTTAGGAACGTCCAGCTGCTCGCTGACGATACCAATCACTCTATCATGAATCGACACTGATGTTTTCCTCCAGCGAAACAAAACACCGACCGGGAGTTTCCCTCCTCAGCCAGTCCTTCGAGGTACTCTTCCGGTGGCCTGCTCCAAACACAGGCTTTCCTCCGGTCCGCGAATCGTGCGGAAGATATATCGGGTTTGTGATTTCATGTAAACCCGTCCGCTCAGGCAGACTGCCGCATTTCCAGACTCAACAGGAATTTGAGCCAATTCAGGGAGCCTTCGGCCCCCGGAATCCCAATTCTTCTCAAATTCACCCGGCAATGGTTGAATTTCAGCCAGGCTGCTGTTGCTAAAGTGTGCCGTCTGTATGTCGCGTGCTGTTCCTACGCGGATCGCCTTTGCTGCTCGGTTTCGTCTGCGGGAACTGACATCTCCGCTTCCGCTGTCGGCACAGTATTTGATCCCGGCAGACTGAACTGCGGTGGTAAAGAACGAATATGCAGGTCTCTTTGCGGGAAAGAGATTTC
>JBBQSE010000440.1:0-7517 GCA_038214195.1 Planctomycetales bacterium | reverse complement strand
CCCAGTAGAACAGCAGAGCCACGTTCGGGTTCGCGGCAATGTCCCGGACCTTTCGGCTGCCGTGATTCGTGAAGAACACGAATCCCTTCTCGTCCCAGAATTTGAGCAGTACGGTTCGGAGGGACGGTGCACCTTTGTCGGAAACGGTTGCCAGACTCATGGCATTTGGCTCATGCAGCCCGGCATCGGTGGCTGCCTGAAACCAGTTTTCAAACTGACGAAACGGGTTCTGGTCGAGATCCTGTTCATGCAATTCCATCGATGAATGCTCCGGAGATGTGATCAATTTGTTTGCGAGAGAGCTCCAAAAACGGCCGTCGTGAACTCTCCGGGATTGACGTTTTCGGAATTGGACATCACCACGACCCCGCTTCGCTGCATTGGGTAGATCACCATTCTGGTTTTCGATTTCTCCTGCGAACCATCGTGGGCCAGACGCAATTGTGGCCCGGTGCCATCGACGAAGAATCCCAAACCAAGTGGCGTTGGCTTTCCGTCGCTGGTTGCCTTAACAGTGCTGACTAAACTCCATGTCTCTTTTTGCAGCAACTTTCCGTTGATGATCGCAGCAGCGTAGTCCGAAAGGTCTCCGACAGTGGAAATATAACCACCACCACCGAGTTTCCAGCTGACATCCGTGTTTGTTGAAGGTCCAGGCGAGCCGGTCTTGAGATTATAGCCGACAGCCCGATTGGGTATTTCGATCCATTGATAATCCGGCTGCAATGAATCGAGTTTCAGAGGCTGAATGATTCGTTCCAAAACCTGATCAGCGAATCGCTTGTTCCCCGCCCGTTCCACGACCGCCGACAGCAGAATGTACGCATGTGTTGAGTAGGAGTACTTTTCGCGAGGCTTGAACAGGAGTGGTGAGTCTTTGAACGTGTCAAGCGCGACAACGACACTCTCAAACGGGTGTTCCGAGTCATAAGTCCGTTGTGTGCGAACAACCGGTCCGTTGGAGTAATGTACGATCCCGCTCTGATGACATAATAAGTCCTGAACGGTGATTGGCGTCCCCTTGTCCGGGAATTCCGGAACCAGCGTTCGGACGTCGCTGTTCAGGTCAAGTTGCCCCTTCTCAACGAGCTGCATCGCAGCAATGGCCGTGAGTGTTTTTGAAATCGACGCCCATCGAAACATGCTGTTCATCGAGACCGGGATTTGATCCTCCCTATCTGCAAAGCCGTATCCCTTGAGGTACGCAGTTTTTCCGTCGAGGATGATACCGACGGCGACACCCACCGCCTTTTGGCGAACCATTTGCTGAGCAACCGCCTCATCAATGACCTTTTTTTGCCGAGCGGACAACTTCGACTGTCCGGAAGCATTATCGGCATGAAAGACCGACAGGACAACGACAACGAGGAACCATCGACATAACATTTTCGGAATCCGATACGAGAACACATTCGCTGTGATCATGAATACATAATTTGCTTCACTGTGGCTGCTACGAAAATTGAACAGGCTGTTTTCAAGTTGTGATCTTTGATTACAATTTATCACTGTGACGGTTCAGGAAATAACCGCAGCCCTGTGAGCAGTTCGCGCCGCTTTCGGTATCGGTGTAGAATACCTGTACTGAGAGGAACTATAAAGTCATCTAAAGGAACACGGTGTCATGCCAGTTCGCGTTTCCTGTTCGGGGAGAGTAAAAGGGGACATTTTACTTATCCGGACGTTTTGCTCTGCCACGCGGTAGCAGCGATGATTCCAGCCCGAGTTCTGCTGCAGCTCTCGTCTGCCAGCGAGGATTGCCGAATGGTGTACCACGAGCAAGGCTGTGGCGGAGCGACTTGAGTTCGGCTTCTGTTTCCACACCGTTGACATATCGAGTCCACTGAGCGGGCTTCAGAACCGGTCCGTCGCACAGCAATCCCTCGGGACTGCTCCAAGCGGTTGGTTTCAGACTTGACCACTCCCAATCCTGGCTTCGCTCAACCATGTTCGCCCGCAGCGGGTTGCGTTCGACATAACGCAGGACTGTGAAATAGTGCTCGTCCGACAGCAACACGGCGACGCGGATTGCGAGTTCCCTCCGAGGTGGTTCACCTTGCGGCAAAAGTTCTTTCCGGCAGAAAGGTCGCGGATGTTTTTGCTGAGGTATTGGGGGCGTTTGAGCTTTGACATCACGTATTGGTTCCCGATCTGAGACAGATCGGGCTGCGCTTGCCGCCATCGGCGGCTGCGGGAGATTGCGCTTCGCGAGTGTTCAGTTTGAGGTTTTCGGGGTTGGGGCGGGTGTTTGTCGCGAGGGATTGGCGGGAGACCTTGCGGTCGGGGGCGTGGCGCGGTCGGGAGACCGGCCACAACGCGAGGTCGGCGGCGTGGCGCGGTCAGGAGACCGGCCACAGCACGAGGTCGGCGGCGTGGCTCGGTCAGGAGACCGGCCACAACGCGGGGAGACCGGCCACAACACGAGGCTACAACGCGAGGTCGGGGCAACGGGAGGTCGTTCGAGTATTGCACTGCCAGTTGCTCCGTGATCTGCTGCGAACTCTGCCGTTGAGTTCGTGCGATTCACTGAACACTGCCGACTGAAAACTGGACACTTCTCTCTTCAAACCTGCGGCTCGCGTCTCGCGGCTCATTGGTGATAAACCAGAGGTTGGCGGGGTGTTGCTTTAATAGGATTTGACAACCCGATACGTTAGTGAGGGATCGAATTGTCTGCGTTCTTCTGCAGAAATCCCTCGCTGACGCATTTTGAAGTTGCGCATTGTTGGTTTTGCCCGTGTTTTTAGTAGCCCGAAGCGTCAGCGAGGCGATGTCAAGATCCGGATTCCCTTGCTGGCGCAGCGGGCTTCAGAAAGTGAGCAACCTCAAAACTGACGCATCGGGTTACGATTAAATCAACAGACCGCTCGCGTCTGGCGGCTGATGGGGGACGCACAACTCGGAGGGCTGACGCCGCGCCGCTCGCCTTTGCGAGGTCACAAAAAAATCCTGCCCGAAAAAAAGTTCGGACAGGATTGCGTGTTTTCTGGTTTGTACGACGATGATTCCGCAGAGCGGTGAACATCCGACTCAGGCTGCGTCGTATTCCGAAATGCGGTTGTGCGGAATGAACGGAATCGTTGCGTCTTCCGTCAGGCAGTACCGCATGTAGTAAGCGTCTTCACAGGTGTCGTTGTAGTGCTGTCGAAGGACCGTGATCGCTCGGAAGCCGCTGTTCGCGTAGAACAGCTGAGCCGCAACGTTGGTTTCGCGGACTTCAAGCACGATCTCGCGGCGTCGCTGCTGAGACAGCTTATCCACGAGACGCTGAACCATCTGGCGTCCGATGCCGTTGCGACGAGCGTCCGGAGAGACCGCAAAATTCAGGATGCGGAGCATCGACTTGTGCAGTTCGTAGATCATAAATCCTACGATTTTATGATCCAGCTCGGCGACGGTCCCAATGCAGTTCCGTTGACGCAGACAGCAGAGGAATTCCTCTTCGGTCCAGGGGAACTCGAAGCTTCCCTGTTCGATCTGCAGAACCTCATCCATGTCGCGGCGGATGAGCCAGCGGATCTGAGTCCGTGTAGCATCAATCGCAGGTGAGTTGTTTGTGACAGCTGGTTGCTGACTTGTGCGCTTCAATCCCATTGCGGCCTCCATGCCGATGAGAACGAAAAAAAATCACAGACGTCAGATCAGAACTTCGGGCGAGTTTCGCTCAATGCTCTGACCACGCCATTTACTGGCTTCGACGCCAGGGAGCGGGAACTTAACAGACTTTTTAGACCGAGTCTACGCTGAACATCCCTCAGACCGACATCACCGAAAAAACCGTTGCGAACGGCCAGGACGGTCGGCAAATTTTGCCGCGACCAGGTCTTGACTTGACGTTGAACCACAAGATCCTGACTTCCCAGTGGCAGGAAATCCTTCAACGAAGCGGGCAAAATAGCCGATCTTCCCTGCTCTGTCGCAGAACAGGCGATACGATTTTGCCGCAGCCCTCGAAGTTCGCGGACTTTGTAGCCCCAGATCCATCAGAGCGATGATCCGATGACAATTTCTATGACGGAATATTTCCGAACCCGCAAGGCGGATCGGAAAAAAGAAACTCGATACATCAACGTCATCAACAAGGACAGCTGCACGTCGTGTAATTCGTGCGCGACTGTTTGCCCGGTGGATTGTATCTACGAAGTGGTCAGCCCCGTTCCGTCGGAAAGTTATCACCAGATCGACACCAGCCGCTGCATCGGCTGTCAGATGTGTTATCGATCTCCCAGCGACAGCAGCGAGTTGTATCAGCTGACCATCTGTCCATGGAACGCGATCGACATGCTTCACAATCCGAACGTGAAGCCCGACGATCAATCAGTGCTGGAACCGTATTATCGCGGCGGTAGTTCAAACCTGCCGTGGCCGAAGCTCGAAGAATACGCCTACCAACTCTTTCTGGATGGTGAAGTCTTTCTGCCGGACAAAGAGGAAGCACTGCACAAGATCTTCCATCTGCTTCAGGAGGAAGCCTGGATGTACAGTGAAGAAGACAACGTGCGGATCGTGCAGGAGAATGTTCAATCCGGCGAAGGATTCTTGCGATACCGGGCCACAACCGAAGGCCGTGACCTGCTGGACTGCATGTTCCGCGACTACCAGCGCATCTTCATGGATTGAAAATGTCTGTGCTCAACGGCCATCACGCATTTGTGACTGGAAGTACGCGGGGAATTGGCCTCGAGATTGCGATTGCGCTCCACGGTGCGGGAGCACAGGTTGTGCTGCACGGAAGACAGGCTGAAGCGGCCCCGCTGCAAGCGGCTCAACAGGAAAAGCTGCTTCCCGTATCTGCACCGGTCATCGTGGGTGATCTTGCCGAACCGATGCCGGAAGGTCCGCTGCGGATCGCTGAGGAAGCACTCGTCCAAAACCCAGACATTGATCTGCTCGTCTGCAACGCAGGCACCTTTATCGATCAACCATTTCTGGAGATGGACTTCCACACATTTGATCGCACGCTGAAACTCAATGTGTACTCGCAGTACGTTTTAATTCAGCATTTCGCGCGGCATTGGGTGCAACGGGGGACGCGCGGCCGAATTCTGCTCATTGGTTCCATCAATGGGCGACTCGCCGAACCGACACACGTCGCCTACGACACGTCGAAGGGGGCGATCGATGCGATGACACGTTCGCTGTGCGTCGCGCTGGCACCGTATCGCATTCGAGTCAACGGAATGGCCCCCGGATTATTTCTCACGCCCCTCACGGCACCTGCTCTGCAAAATCCCCGCGCTCGCCGCTGGATGGAATTACACACGCCCAACGGTGTTGTTCCAGACGCCGATGTTTGCCGGGGTACAGCCGTGTTTCTGCTCAGCGATGCGGCCGAACACATTCATGGCCAGATGCTGTTGGTCGATGGAGGCATGAGCGTCTGGCAGCAACCAGATCCGCCTCAGGAATGGATGAAGAACACTGCTGGCGATTGATCTGTCGCCTGTTCACAAGAAATGACCATGACGTAGTGTCTTTGAACGGATAGAATCCCCTGGTCGTTCAATCCGCTGCAGGACGGGCACTTCTGCCCGTCATGGACAGCGACGGGCAGAAGTGCCGGTCCTACGGTAAATCTGTTCCGCCGCTCGCTTTACACGACGATCCTGTTACTTGCAGTCGCTCTATGAATATCTCAATTTTCTCTGGCATCTTTGCCGTCATCGCCATCATCGTGTTCCTGATGATTCTGGGCACATCGGGTTTCGTTTTCTATCGCGTGTTCAAAACGCTGAATCGGGCGGCTCGGCATCCCGGTCAGACGGCGGGCCACGCGGGCAGCGAATCAGGCACAGACGGAAAGCGCCGGGCGCTGGACATTATCGGGAAAAACCCTGCTCATCAGCCGGCGCACAAATGTCAGGCGTGTGGAGCGACGATCGACAGCACGGCGGAATTGTCCGCGGACGGAAAGGTCCGCTGCAACTACTGTAACGCATGGTCCAGCATCTACTGAGAAGCCCATGCGCCGTATCCGGGTTGTGTTTTCAATTGGAGCCATGCACGGCGGCGGCTCTGAGCGGCAGATGCTTCTGCTGCTGCGACACCTGAATCGCGAAGTCTTCGAGCCCTTTCTGTATCTCGTTTACAAGTCCGGCCCGCTCCTCGATCAAGTCCCGGCTGATGTGCCGGTCATGTCGTTTGATACGCGAGTCACTTCGTCGAGAATCTATCTGCCGGGATTGATGCATTCGCGGCGCGTTCGCGACTACGCTCGTTTCCTGAAGGAAGTCGAGGCGGACATCAGCTACGACCGCACCTTTCTGATGACACTCATTTCCGCCGCCGGAGCGCAAAACATTGGCGTGCCGAACGTGTCCACTATCGTGACGGATCCCGAGACTGGCTTCGCGCCGGTTGCCGGTCGATTTCAGTGGTGGAAACGCAGAATCCTGCATCGACTGTACAACAGATCTGCCCACGTGCTAGCCGTGTCAGACGGCGCGCGCAAGGCGGCCATTCGCTTTTACGGCATCGAGCCCGACCGGATCGCAACGTTGCGAAATGGCGTGGATACCGATTGGGTGCAGCGGCAATCAACTCAGCCGATCAACGATGCCTGGTGGACCGGGGACCGACGAAGTGACGACGCGACGCGAGTTGTTCGCATTGTCTCTGCAGGTCGGCTGAATCAGCAAAAGGGATTTCATTTACTCATTGACGCCCTGTCGCAGGTGCGGTCACAGATTCACGACGTGGAGTTTCGACTGGCAATCCTCGGCGACGGGCCTCATCGAGAATCGCTCGAACAGCAGATCGCCAATTTGAAACTCAGCGACGTCGTCCATCTGCCAGGATTTCAGGACAACGCGATTGCGTGGTATCAATCGGCCGATATTTTTGTACTGCCGTCACTCGTCGAAGGTATGCCCAATGTACTGCTGGAAGCAATGGCCTGCGGCACGCCTGTGATTTCGTCGGACTGTCATTCCGGACCGGCGGAAATTCTTGACGGCGGCCGCTACGGACGACTTCTGCCACCGGGCAGTGTCGATGCGCTGCGGGAGGCACTTATCGATGCGATTCGTAACACATCGAGATGCCGCGAGAACGCCTCGAATGCGCAGTCGCACGTCGCGGCAGAATGGTCCGCCCGCGCCGCAACAGAGCGCCTTGAAGAAGTCCTCAAACGCTGTGCAGGCCGCGACTAACGATCAGCAGTTGGATGCGTGACTGGCTGCTTACTTCAAGCGGTCCCAGCTGAGGTACTTTCAACGGTAACGTTTTCCACGTCCCTTCTCCCCTTGGCAACAATGGCGTGGACTTAGTGAGCGGCAAGGCGCTAGCGGCCGGTGAATATGGTTAAAAACACTAAAAAACGGCGGCTAGCGCCTTGCCGCTCACAAAACCGTCGTTAAGTCCACGCCATTGCCCCATGGCAAGGGGGAGAAGGTGGCCGACAGGCCGGATGAGCGACGGTCTTAAATTGGGTCAAGAAAAAGATTCAAAAAAAGGCATTTTTGAATACCATTGGGATTTTAGTTTTGGGTGTGTGAGAACTTCAGTGACGTGGCGCA
>JBBQSE010000439.1:0-7526 GCA_038214195.1 Planctomycetales bacterium | reverse complement strand
CAGCGTGCTTCCGTACCAGTCCCCTTCAAAACTAAAGCAACTGGTTTCGTTGGGATTCATATTATGGGCGTACGCGGATGCCTGACCGATGAACGACCATGCCCAACCGCCACCACGCATCTTGTGACGTCCACCACCGTTGTCGGCGGAAGCTGTCAGCGCAAGGCAATTGTTACGCAGTTCTGTGTTGGTGTTTCCATTGACCCAGTTCTTGAGTTGATATCCGCGTTTAGGCATCGGTTCAGGAATAAAATTCTGTTTGCCGAATTCTGAATACGCGGCCGTGTTGCTGGTACCGTCCAGAATTGTGGCGAACCTAACGGACTGGTTATTTTCCCCTGAATTGCCTGAACCACAATACTGGGCGATCCCGTTATGGTTACCCTGCCATCCACTGACTGCTGTCGTTGAGCCCGGCGGAGCGTACCGCATTGTTCCGTTGTTGATCGCGTACGAAAACGCCCCGTCCTGTCCGTCCTGGTTCTGCTGGTCCGAAGGACAGTTGAACATCGGCAGGCGCCCGCTCAGGCCCACGTTGTGGCCACGGTCCCAGTGGCTGTACGGAAGCTGGTCGTATCGCAGACTTGCGAATTCGGCGGAACGTTCAAGCTGTGGCAGGAGGAAAACTTTGTCAGACCATGCCGCATGGCGATCGCCTGTCGTAACACTCCATCCAATACTCGGTGGAAACGAATTGTGTACGTCATGGTAGTTGTGCATCGCCAGGAGGATTTGTTTCAGATTGTTTTTGCACTGTGTTCGTCGAGCGGCTTCGCGTGCCTGCTGAACGGCTGGCAGCAACAACGCGATTAAGATCGCGATGATGGCGATTACCACCAGCAGTTCAATAAGGGTGAATGCGCGCCTGCCCCAAATCGCGGTTTTCATTTGAGAGGACCTCCGAAAAAAGGAAGAAGATGTGACAAAATTTGCAAATGCAAACGCCCAAATGAGTTGAGAAGTTAGGAACAAATGGCGCTGAGCAGTGCAAGCGTATCTCAATATCGACAAGTCCGTCAAGAATTTGGGAGAAAAATGGAGCTTTTTACAAAAATGACTTGCCTGTGGATTGGGCAAACCGAGGCACAATTTGTGTCGTGTTTCCGAACTGCTGCAAACCTCCAGAATGGACGCACAATTACGGTTTTTTTTGTCCAGTTTCGTTCGTTTCCGGCTCCGATTTCGACTCAGGCGACTCGCTGCTGGCGGCTTTTTTCTTCGCTGATTCGCTCGGCGTTTCCTCCGCGGGCCGCGCTGCGGGAGCCGGTGTGGAGCCTTCCGGCAATTTGCCGACGAGTACAATCTCTTTATGATTTTCGGCGGCATCCACTGACACTTCGATCGTCAATGGTGAGCTCGACATGCTCGAATAGACATCTGGAATCAGTGGGCGGGGTGGCATCGTGGGCGTATTGGCGGAGATGGCCACTTTATGGCGACCAACATAGGCCCCTGGCTTTCCGTCTGTTTTCAGGACAAATCGCCCGTCTTCGTCCAAGGCGCTGACTGCGCCGTCGAGGTCGTCATCCAGTCGCTGAGTGACGATCCCGCCGATCGTGACAGGCTTTCCGTCAAACATCACACGCCCGCTGAATGCAACGAGAACGACGGGTTTCTCCGTCATCTTCCAGGCAGCGTAAGAAACGGCGGCAACTCCCACAATGACGACAACCAGCGTCAGGACTCGAGCGATACTGAATTCGGGCTTCTGCGCGGGTGGTTTTGATTCCTGTGGCTCTGACATATTGACCTCGACTTGAATGTGATTAGGGAACGGTGACGCATGACGTGTTGCATGTAGCAGAAGTCGTGAGCCCTCTGAACTGAAAGATCACGAGTCCGACACCAATTTGTTCGCTCCTGACGCAGCGCTACGGCTCAGATATCTCGATGATCCGCGCTTTGCCTAGATGTTCCTGAAGAATACTGTAGCAGTTCCCGGCCTTCAATCCGGTCGCCACGCGTTGCGTACCGTCAGGCCAGCTGATTCGAAGATTGACGACAGCGGATTGTTCAAGACCAAACACGACTCGCCGATCAGAAGTCGAGGCGTAGCTGCCGCCGCCACAGACGCAGCGAATCAGCGGTCGCTCAGCGGATTCGACTTCGACCATCGCCCCGATCGCGTCGCGGTTGTCCGAATTGCCGATGAGTCGAATACGCAGCGACTGATTCCCCGGATCGTCCAGACTGTCGTTTTTCAGGAGTGCCGGTTGACCCTCCTGATGTCCAACGGCGACGTCCAGATCTCCATCATTGTCCAGGTCGGATGACACCAGTCCCCGACCGTTGTGAAGTTCCTGAAAATAGATTCCGCCCTGCGGCGTCAGCAGACGGAAACGACCGGCTTCATTTCTCCACAAACCCGGCTGCTGCAGGTATTCCCCCTCCTTGCCGAGTTCGGCGAGATTGTCGTCCGTGTGTCCGTTCGTCACGATCAAATCCATCCACCCATCCAGATCAAAATCTGACAGCGAAGTACCCCATCCGACATACGGAAGGCTGCCCTCCGGTATCCGCGTCGTTCCCGTTTCAACAAACACGCCGTTGCCCAGATTCTCATAGAGCGCGTTGTGTTCTTTAGAGTAATTCGTGACAAACAGATCGACTTTTCCATTCCGGTCGAAGTCTCCGAGCGCCAGCCCCATTCCGGCCTGAGATTTTCCCAGGTGATCGTAAGCTGTCCCGGAAAGTTCTCCGGCTTCCTGAAACTGTCCCTTGCCATCGCCCAGCAACAAAAAGTTCTGATTGATGTCGTTGGAAACATAGAGGTCAATTTTCCGATCTCCGTTGAGATCCGCCGCAATCACGCCCTGACCACGCCCGCTGCGAACGCGGATGCCTGTTGTCTCCGAGACATTCAGGAACGTTCCGTCGCCCTGATTCCTGAAGAGCACATCCGGCTCGGGACGCACCATCGTGGGACTGCAGTACATGCGGATCTTCCGAACCGGGTCGCCACAAAACGTATTGTGCTCAAGGCTCCATTCCGCGTAGCTGCAGATATAAAGATCGAGAAGCCCGTCACTGTCGAAGTCAAGGAAGGCCGCGCTGGTGGCCCATTGCGGATCGTCAGTTCCGCTGGCCGCAGAAATGTCCTCAAACGTGCCGTCGCCCAGATTCAGATACAGCTGATTCTTTCCGACGCTGGTGACGTAAATATCCGGAAACCCATCGTTGTTAAAATCGCCGCACTCCACGCCCGCTGTGTACGACGGATTGACAATGCCGCTCACGTCCGTGGCATTGCGAAATTTCCAGTCGTCGCGATTTCGGTACAACTGGTCGCCCGGCGATGATCGCAGGGGATCAATCGGAAACGTCGTTCCGTTCCCGAAATACATGTCGTACAATCCGTCCATATCATAATCCAGGCTGGCGAGGCCGCTGCCGTTCGCAGCCGGGAATGCTTTCTCCGGGGAGTTGCCGCTGACATGTTGGAAGTCAATGCCGGAGTCCTGAACCATGGATGTAAAATGAATCGGTGCCCGGACATCGGTTGGTTTGGGGATGACGGAATTGTCTGGAATCTGCGGCAGTGCAATTTTCTCGGGGCTCTTGCTGATGGCCTGATCAGGATTCTTCCGAGCGGGCTTGTCACCGGTGCAGCCCAGCATCAGTCCTCCCAGCAATGCCGAAACGGCCAGCACGGTTATTCGTGGAGGAGAGAACATTACGGACGCTTCCTGAAACGGCGATGACATCGGTTATTGCGCCTCGGAGGAATTCAGGATCTGGCGGCGAATCCGTTCGGCTGCTTCCGGCCATCGTCCAATATGATGATCGCGAATCAGCGCGGAAACTGAACCCTGTCCCATTTCCATCCGAACCTGTACGTCACGTCGCGCCGGCATATGACAGTCGATGCATCGAGTATCAATTCCGGATCCCAGCGTCTTCCGTTCTTCGCAGGCCTCGACCGTGTGGCACTTCAGACAGCTGACGGAAAATTCTTCCGGATGTTTTCGCTGATCACGATGCGGATCATGGCAGGAAATACACGTCAGCGAATCACTCGTGCTGTAGCACTTGCTCTTCATCAGTCGTGCCAGTTGATTTGCGCTGTGCGGGTCGTCGTTGCCGGGGTCATCAGCGGAAAGATCAAGCTCCAGATACTCGGACAGAAAGGCACCAGGACGATACGCAAAGGCCGGGGCAATCGGTTCCCCCGCTGAATGGCATTGAGCACACAATTCGTTCAGGCGTTCCCGCGACAGCGTTGCGGGGTTGACGATCCGCTTTCCTTCCGTTTCTCCAGGCACTTGTCGATGCCAGTTCACATGTTCGTGACCCGGTCCGTGACATCGCACGCATGTGACTCCCAGCACGTAACTATGTCGGTCAAAACGATTGAGGGCGTTTCGGTCTTCCGCGATCCATGTGGCGTGGCAATCCAAACAACGACCGGGAACGGGTCTCGCAAAATCCGCCGTCCCGTCGATGTACATTCCCGGGCTGTTGACCCAGCGATTCAGTTCCGTCAAATAGCTGACGTGCATTTGATACAGACGGTCGCCTTCCCAGTACAGATAGCTCTGGCCGTGATTCCCTGAACCCAGAACCAGGCCAAAGGGTCGTCGGTGGACGTATTCATTCGAATCCTTCCGAACATGCAGCTCCTGATAGTATCGTTTGTCTTCCGCAACCATCCTGAACCAGAAGTCCGGGTTTCCCGTCTTCAGAATGTTTCGCTCGCCCTCGAAACTTCCCAGAATCGTGTCCAGTCCAGGTTCGGCGGATGTCCTCGCATGAGTTGTCGCCAGAAAACTTTGATAGTTTTCCTGATGACATTCTCCACAGACCTGAGGTGCCAGAAAGCCGCGAGCCGCCGGATCGATGTCGGACTGAAACGTTGGTTCCGTCGTTGGTTTTGGCAGCAGCACCCAGCCTGTTCCCGGTAGTCCTCCCTGGGTCGAGATCCCAATCCAATCCTCCGGAGCGATCTGGCGGGTCGCCGAAAGGTCTGTCACAGGGAGAATCGCCAGAACTGCAGAATCCGGACGCATCCACCAGAACGTGATCAGACCGATCAGGACGCACGCGGCTGCGAGCGATGTTTTCCGGGAGGTCGTCAACACTGTAATGTTCCGAAGCAATTGCGAACTCTGACGTTAGTGAAACAATTCAAGTGGGATTCCCTCCAGGTCGGGCAGCGTTCCGTGTGTCCGAATGGCGTTCGCGAGTTCCCTGATAAATGGATGTTCCGACTTGTCAACGTACGGCGAAAGCAGAATGCCCGCCTGTTCCCAGTTTCCTTTTTCGGCAAGTCGCCACGATCGTACCACTCGTCCCCACATCGAATCGGGGCTGTCGGTCATCACCTGATTCAAAGTGGAGTTCAGTTCTTCCTTCCGGCGAATTTTGTCAACCTTGCTCTGCCAGCGGCCAGCGGTTTCTGTTTCTCCAGCCAGAGTACACGCCCGTTGCAGCAGAAACGCGGACGCACTCGACAAATCCGGAGCGTCGGCCAGCGGTTCAAGCCACTCGAGCGCCTTCCGAAAATCGGATCTCTTCATCGCCAGTTCCGCGAGTCCCTGTCGGGCCGTCTCTTCCCGAGGATCTTCCTTCACAGCGGCCTGCCACTGGGCTTCGGCCTGGTCGTCCTTTCCAAGCTGGCTGCAGGACTTCCCCAGCAGTGACCGGGCTCTGGCGCTGGCACGGATGGCAACGCTTCTGCTCAGCAGATCGCGGGCTTTGTCCGGTTCGCCAACCTGCAGCAGCAATGAACCATAATCCAGCAGGAATTCATCTGCGGCAAGCTGGAGATCGCTGGCATCCGGAGTGACCTCAAGCACTCGAGACCATGCGTCGCAGGCCTTGCGGTCGTTTCCGCGATCATGCTCCAGCATTCCGATCAGCAGATTGCCCCGCGCTTCGTTTCCGGGGATCGCGGCGAATCGAGTTGCCGCTTCGACAGCACCGTCATATTGACCAAGCCTGGCCCGACAGGCGCTCAATTCATGCAGCAGGTTTCCGTCGTCGGGTTTCAATTGAACCAGGTACTCAAGCACGGAAAGCGCTTGAGCCCAGCGTTCCAGCATGAGATAGGCGTCGGCGCATGCCTGCATCTCCTCTTCGGTGGCGGCACCGACCTGGTCGAACAGCCGCGCCGCCTCCTCAGGCCGCTTGAGCTGGACGAGGGCTCGTGCCTTCAGTGCAATCGCTTTTCCGTGATCCCGATGAGTTCGCAGGAATCCGTCGGCCAACTCGAGGGCCGTCGCCGCCTCTTTGTTTCTGAGATGCCACTCGGCTTGCCTCAACGGCTTGTCTTCCCACCAAAAGAATCCCCAAAGTCCAGCGCAAAGCAGTCCCAGCGCAAACAGCGGCAGACAGAACCTGCGGAATCCTCCACGGATTCCGGGCCGTCGTCTTGCCGCTTTCTTCGTGGAGGTTGTGGTACTGTGAGCGACACTCACATCGGATCTCCTGGCAGGTCAACAGTCGTAAGTCGGATCGAGCACATCGCGTATCCGCCGGAACATCGGCCCGTTCATTCGTATTGAGAACGGCACGGATTGTATCACACCGAAATCAGGTTTGCGCTGCTCTGGCATCGCTGTCGATCTCGAGTGACCGGAGCCGCAGTGCTGCAAAGAACTCGGCGAACGGCCTAATTCTTTGGTCTTTTTCAGCGGCAAAGCCCGATAAGCTATCGATGAGGGTATTTGGTTTCGGTATCCTGCAGGAGAGGCTTAGCGGATCGATGTGTCCATCGACTGGCTCGTGTTGAAAGGTGATCAGGATGAAGAAATGGCTAATCTCAATCTGGATGATGCTTCCGCTCGTTGCGTTGGGTTATCACTTCGCGGTTGGAGAAACGCATCAGCAAATGGACGCCATCGGCGGGCATCTGAGAACTGCTCGCAGCCTGGCACTGCAGACGCAATGGTCGGCTGCGGTCGCTGAATTCGAAACAGCACTGGAGTCCCTGCCCGAAGACGCGGATTCGACACGCCGTGAGCTTCGTCTCGAACTCGCCCAGGCCAAAATGAATGCCTCCCGACTTCCCGAAGCGCACGAGGATCTCAAAAAATTGCTCGACGAAATGCTGGCAAAGACCGAGCATCAGCCGGACGATGCGGAGTTTGAAAACCGCGTGCGTGAGTCGCTGGCCAGCTCGCAGTATTACATGACATGGCTCATGCGACTGGAAGGACTGCCTCGGGACGAATGGGAACCCGAGATCGAATCCGCTCGGCAGAACTACCGCCTGCTTGCTGAACGAGCCGACGAGACCGGCCGCTCCGACCAAAAAAAGACACAACTGGAGAATCTCGAAGCGTCGATTAAGCTGGCGCGGCTGGATCTCTCGGATTTGCAGGGTCTTCCCATCCCGAGCCAGTGACAAGGCTGCGGCAGCGGGCGCGGTCGCGCCCGACGACAGGGTCCACCCAATTCGGGAAAACCAAACGATGCCCGTGGCGCATCTGCTGGACCACCAGCTGACGGTCAGGGTTCGTAATTTAAAGTCGTCGTTCGCTCCGCGAACGAATCGGACCGCGCAGGTACCGACGTTTCGTTCGCGG
>JBBQSE010000438.1:0-7541 GCA_038214195.1 Planctomycetales bacterium | reverse complement strand
CCACGGAATCCCTCATAAGGGAGACAAGTTGCTGTATAAGCACTACTCGAACCGTCCATGGGCTCATCTCTTTGAGGCTCAAAAGGATTTCCGAAAGCTCCTGCAACCGATGTTTGACGAAGCTCCCAACGTACTGTCGATTCACGATCCACTCGCACAACAGATTGTTGATTCATGGAATCTCGGACAGCGAGATCTACGTGCAATCGCCTCGGCGTGCAATGTTCACATCGCCACGGTCCGCCGAAAGCTTCGCGATTTCGAACTCCTGTGAAATCTCGTGAGTTGCGAGCCTGGGTTTTCTGCAGATGTTTGGATCGCCCCCGCGTTTTGACACAAGAATCGCTGGCGAGGTCCAACGTGATCAAAACGCGGGCGAAGTTGCTACTGTTTCCAGGACTAGACGAGTCAGTCAGCGACCACAAGAGACGGCAGCCAGTCCAGAACCTGCTGACGAGATTTCTCAAATTGGCGTTGTGCAGTCTGCCAGGCTTCATGGGCGAGATCGTCAGTTAGTGCCGACATGTCCATGCCGTATTGATGAGCGGCGAGATCGCGAATCTGAGCCGCCACGGCGGGGATTTGAGCTTCGTCGAAGGCCACGGCTTTTTGGACAAGCCAGCCATGGCCGATGGCAGCAGTCACCTGGCCGTCCACCTCTTCATCCATTTTGTCACGTCTGTATCGAGTTTCCGCGATCGCGATGCCGAGGCTGTCCCAGCTTTTGTCGCCGAGTGACAGTCGCATTTCTTCGCCATCAAACCGGACACGGAATCCCAGCCAGTCAATTCGCTCACCTGCCGACAAATCAAAAACTGATTCATCGACAGTCTCTTTGACTTGGAAACCGATCTCGCTGAGTCGACCTTGAAGTGCAGAGTAGCAAGCCACAGCAGATTCGTGATCCGGGCAGGCCACAGCAATATCATCGGCATATCGGATGAGTACGGTTTCCGGAAAATGTTGTTGCCACCAGCGATCAAGCAGATGATCAAGATAGACGTTCAGCATCAACGGTGAAATCGCGACGCCCTGGGGCACGCCGCGATCCCTGTTCAGATCAAGAATCTCCTCGACGAGCCACATGATCGGCGATTTATGGAGACGCGAATCAAGGATTTGCAGACAACGTTGTTTGGGGAGTTGCCCGAACGCGTCGCGAATGTCACACACCACCCAGTGCGTCATCCCCTGTTCAACGAGTTGCTCAGCCGCAGCAATCCCATGCAACGGCGATCGATTTGGGCGGAACCCGATACTGAGATCGTAGAAGTCGGGATCAAGCAAAGGAACAAGGACGTTGGCGATACTGCGAGCGACAATACGTGTCTCGATCGGCGGCACCTCAATTGTCCTCGTGCCAGACTTCCCCGGCTTTGGAATCTGAACCTTCTCATATTTCCCCTTGCGGTATTGCCGATTCATGATTCTTGCCTGAATCTTGCGGAGCCATTTCCAGGGATAGAAGTTCAGGCACTCCACTTCTTCATCGCAACTCAGTGCGGCCCTGCGGCCAACACCATCCAGAGCTGCCGCCAGCATCGCTGGATTCGCGGCAGCTTGCAGAAGAAGTCGGCAGTGCTGGTGCATATTCTGCTTTGACTTGCGAGCCCAGCCGCTGACGGCCTTCTTATAGCTGTCCAACGGAAACCACATCTCCGAACGATTCCCCAGAAAGTCTCTGCACAGGTAACCATATCGATTTGCAGAAATTGATTGATAAGGCATGACCGCACTCCTCCTGAAGTGATGTTGATAATTGCAAACTTCCCGCATCATCATCTGCTACATCCAGGCGGATCGCGGCAAGATGGATTTCGGGTGGTTGTCCCAAAAATATTGAACGCCTCAAACGACGAACGTCAGTTCGGGGCGTAGCACTCCAAATCCATTCAACTGGCGAAACTTGCGCCAGACGGTTTCGTAGATGTTTTTGGATTGCGTAATGTCGTCAGAGCTGAATCCAGGCGATTCAGCTCCGTTCGCCTTTTCAAACGAACTGGGGCGTTGCCTTGCCCTTCTTTGTCACTCTCACCCATCGGTCCTCATGCTTTGTCGCGATTACCGCCAATCAAGGACGGAGAATCGTGCAGGGAGCAAGCAATAGGATGGTTATTCACGATTCCACTTGATCGAGGTCGGTGGGGCGGATCTTGGCAATCGGCACGATCGTGCGTTTGGAGGTCCAGGCGGTAGCCGGGAAAGAAAAATGCCTGTCCTCAAGAACCGCTAGTCCTTGTGTTTCTTCCCGTGCTGTTCATTCCGGTCGGTCTGGGTCTTCCTCGGTTCTTGTACCAGACGGAACGGCTATAGATGGATACGCCTTTTGCTTGTCCCTCTTTCCATCATTGAGGGGTTCTCTTTTCCTTTTTGCTGTTTGAGGTGTTGATGATCGTCCTGCTGTTCCTCAGATTGTGAATTCCCCTCTTTGGCTTGAGACTCTTTGTCTCGTATCGAGAGTAGGATCTTTGGCCTTTGGGATCTGTGTGAGACGGAGTGCTTTGACGATCCGTTCGGAAGGTGTCTCAGATGTTGTCAATCAAGTTGTTGAAGGCTTTGGCATCAATCTTGGCTTTCTGAATGATGGCGTCCTTCATGTATTGGCCTATCTGCTTTCCCTGCATTCTTGCTGCCGTAGATACGACTGCGTGTTCTTGAGTGCTGAGGAATACTTTCAGCTGTTTCGTTGGACCTTCGTTTTCTTTCTGGGACTTTGGTGCCTCCTTCTTTTTCATGGTGTTCATTACTCCTCCGCGTTTGCGGGTTGTCGTGGTTTGTTGACGTTTCACTCGAAACTCTTACACTGTGGGCCTAAGGGGCCTCAGGGGCTCATAAGTCCCATTGGGCCTCATGCTACACGATTCAGCCATAATGTCAACATTGGTCGCACCACGCCTGGTTTACGGCGGAAGGAGTCAGTTGAACCAAAATGAACCGAGAACAAGTTGTTGTGGCTGGATCTGGGGTCTGTTGAACGCACTGTGTGCCAATCAAGAGTGTCACAAGCACTGATGACCTGGTGATCACGAGACGGCTTGTCGAGGGCCTGGAAAGCGTTTGAGGCAGCGCAACAGCAATTCCACTCGCCGGTCAATGACAGCTCCTGCGGCACGACAACATGACCTGAAGAACCAAGAGCTGACGAACACGCGAAATGTCAGACAATCGTTCATCCAGATGTAAGGAGACTGGGATTTAGGAAACGAGAAGGCTTACCACCAAAACCCCTGTTGTTTTTAGAAACTGGTAACTTCCAAGGAAGTACTTCCTTAAATTTCGATGCGGAAAACCGCACTTCTAGTATCTCGCTGAATGCACAGTAAAGACCTGTGCGTTCCTCCAGTTTGTTTTCTGCAACTCAGGCAATGCAGTCTGAGATGCCACTTGTGTCGCCGCATATGCAGCGACTCAGAATTCTGGCGTTGCGTCGTGCTGTTTTCATTTGTCTGTAAGTGCAGCTATAGACCACTGCACACGCGAGATTCATCTGAATGAGCTGAATGCCTGCCGTTCACGTTGCTGCATTCCCTGAGCCCACCATTACCGCACTCTGGTGCTCGTTGTAATAAGCCCTTGTTGGCAACTGATCTATCGCGTTCCGCTCACACCGCCAGGCTCTTGACCACATGCCGTTAAAGCTGTTCGTGAACCCTCTACAGTGTCGCCCCGCATCTTGTAATGTTTTTAAAGCCATCGCTGAGGCCATCCAGAGCCTCACTCGTCAACATTCGAAGTCAAACCTGATCTTTATGACGTCGGAGGCGAGACAGCCCACAGACAGCGTACTGTCGCAAATGTAGTGCTCTACCCCGCGATCCCGGCAAAGGCAGCAACTCCAAAAGTCTGTTGCAAATCACATCCCGAGTCCTGAATCAGATTTTGACGCGCATCAGTTCAGCAAACACACATGAGTGTTTATCATGCCGCTCTCTACATTCCCCCAACGGAAGATTCACGATGGCCAAGAAATCAGGCAAGCCAGCTGCACCCAAAGCAAAGCGGTCCGCGACAGCGCAGTCAGAATTCAGCCAGCCAAAAAAGAGACGGGCATTTACGGTCTTTCTGATTGTCGATGATCGCACTGTGCGTGATTCCCTCGTAGCAACACTTCGCGAACAGCAAATCGACGTGCAGGATTACATGACCGCAATGGAGTTTTATCGTGACTACCGAAAGCCGTCCCCTGGTGTATTGATCTCTGAAATAAAACTGCGAGGTATGACCGGTCTGGAACTGTTCGAGAAACTCACCGCAGAGAAGAACGATCTACTGGTTGCGTTTATTGCGGGGAATACAGAGGCACCACTCGCTGTTCAGGCCATGAAAGCCGGGGCAATTGATTTTCTTGTCAGGACCGTGCAGGAAGAGAGCCTGATTGCGTTGGTCGCTCGGGCGTACGCCATGTTCTACGACGTTGACTGGAACTTCGTCGGAGAAGATCTGGATGACGTTGAGAAGGGCATCAGCCGTGTGACTGGCCGGGAGAAGCAGATCCTTGATCTGGTTGCTGACGGCCTTTCCAGCCGCGAGATTGGCACGCAACTGAATATCAGCACCAAAACCGTCGAAGCTCTCCGTGCCAGTCTCAACGACAAAATGCGGGCGGATGATTTGCCGCACCTGATCCGCATGGTGATGGCTTACAACGAAGAACAGGGTGCCTGAATTGATGTGGACGTCTGGTTGGC
The DNA here is from genome assembly GCA_038214195.1 of Planctomycetales bacterium. GTDB lineage: Bacteria > Planctomycetota > Planctomycetia > Planctomycetales > Planctomycetaceae > SXXK01. The sequence goes on along the minus strand of JBBQSE010000438.1, from coordinate 2,853 downwards.
TCCTAAGACCTGTCTCGCGAGCGACCGAATGATATTGCCGGCGATTGTTGCTCACCCGGCAAATCGCAAAATGGCAGTTTGGAAGTTCCAGCTCGTGGTACGCGATCAGATATCACGTTGAACATCCTGGCCCACAGCCGTATCCTGGGCTTTTTGAGTGAGTGCCGCAGAAACCCTCTACGCTGCTCGGACATTTCCTGGCGTCATGGAAAGCCTCAGCAGCCATCAGAGGCTCAGTGACGCCTCAGACGGCGTTCCGGCCAATCAAAGGCTACCAGTCGATCTGACGGCCCTGGACAGAGCCCTGACGCTCTTAGATGCCCTGTCTTTCGCTTTCATTCGCTACAGAAAGAGCCACATCAAGCCCCGTTGCCACCGCAGCACAACGATCCAAAAGCAGTTCAAGTTAAGTGCGTACTTCCTTAACCTCGACCTGCCGGAACGCAGATTGTGAGTGGAAAAGAGTCAAGACATCACAGTAACGGACCGAGCAGTTGCAGTACAGATGCTGCGATCAACGGGTTACGTATGCCCGAAGCAGGAACCATGAATAACCGTCTATGGTTCGTACTCAACACGTTGAGTTTGGCGATGTCGGGAAATGCTCCTTGTACACTCGGTCCACTTCCGCGTGGAGTTTTGTCAGTTCGATCATGAGGTTCTCCTCGATCCACTTGTTGTCTTCAATCTGGAACTCCAGCCAGCGTCTCCAGGTTCGCAAGCCTTCTTCGACGGACTGTATGGCGGCCTTTTTCGTAGGTGGAACTTGAGGGTATCTTCCGCCAGGATTTCGACGCCCCAGAATGATCAGCACCTCCCGTCGCAACTTATCGGTAGACCACTTGAACTGCAGAGCTCTTTTGGTCAGCAGACTTCTTTTTTTGCGGTTCTTGACACTGATCAATCGGAGCAAATGTGTGACCGTCAGGGCTCTGCCTGCCTTCCGGAACATGGCATACAAGCCCTCCATTTCTTCTTCAGAATATCCTTTTTCGGCGTTTGCAAGCGTTCGATACTCCCCTGCGATGCCCATTGGGAGGTCGTATTCCTTCTCGAGTACATTCAGCTTCTTACGGTCAGCGTAATACTCACACTCTTGAAAGAACTCTTGCCCAATTTGGTAAAACTTTTTGATACGGCGAATGTTCTTCTCAACCGTAGCGTCCGATTCGCCTTTGCTGCTGGGTTTGGCGGGCGTTTTCTTCTTTGCCGGTGACTTTGCGCTGTTCACCTTGCGAGCAGATTTTTGAGGCGGCATCGAATGTGATTTCTGTTTGCTGACGTCAGGCGGACAGGATATGGCGAGCGGCGATTGGAAGCTGCGCGTGGAGCCTTTTGAGGGATTCTGGCTTTCTGACGGGTGAAAAGCAAAAGCGGCAGGGTTCTTCTGGGAGCATGCCCGCGAAGCGAGCGTCGTCTTGCAGTGATCCTGCACTCCGCCAATCGGATCGCCTTTACCAACGCCGCTGGCATTCAAGTCATGGGGCCATCGGCAGTAACGGAATCCACACACACCAAAAGAGTGCAGCCGCAGTGTCGTGAACGGGACGACAGCTCGTGCTTTCGGATTCCAGCTGACATGACGGTCACGCGAAACGACGGGAAGAATCATCCGCGAAACTGCTTCGGTTTGCGCCACCGACGCGTGCAAGGCACAGGTCAAACTCCATTCGGTGTGTCGGTCCGACGCAGACTTGATGCGTCGAATCAATTGGCCGCGCTGCTCTCCAGGCCACCAGGCCAATTCATTACGTCAGCACTCAGGCTTGATGTGTGAACTGGAATTGCCCCTTCGCATTTCTTTACACACCACGACACGTTTTCAAAATCAAATCGATGGCGTACAATCCACGCTTACCCACTTTTCGTAACGGAGGACGAGCCATGATCGATGATAAAAGTGAAGCCGATGAATTGATCGAGGTGTTGAATGAACACTTGCCGATGCGGGCTTTTGCGACCCCGGCGCTGATGGACGCACTTCGACAGAATGGGACTGTCATCCGGGAGAATGCTGCAGTCAAGATCGATTCGTTGTGTTATCTGAGCGACGAGGGTGGAATTGCGTGTGCCATTGAAGTGTCGGGCGGCAAGACCGTGGTTGTAGCGTCACTCACGCACCTGCGATTCGACCCCAAACATCCACTTGCCAGTCAAATCCAGGCGTACCAGTCGCAGCGCTCAGAGCGTCTTGGGCAAGCGGCGAGCCGTCGTCCTGGCAGGTCAAGAGCGAAACTTGCCACCAAGACCAAACGGAAGACGGCTCGTATTGCTCCGGACAAAAAAGGACGTAAAAACCCGCAAGCTGCGCAATACCGAATGGCCTGCGCCTTGTGGACGTCGGGCGAATACGAGAAGGCTGCCGAAACGTTACTCGAACTGCTGAATCTGGACCCGTCAGATCCGCATTTTTGCCGCTATTGGTTAGCGTCGTGCTTGTTCCAATTGGGGGCATCCGTTGCTCTGGACAATCTGCTGGGGCAACTCGACGACAATTCCGGAATCTGGCGTTTTGCTCAGGCGCTGCATGCCTTTCGTCGACACGGCGACACCGAGGATTCCCAACGTCTGCTGGTCGAGGCAGATTATCTGGAACCGGGATTTGTGCGCTACTTGCTGCAGGACGAAGTCGTCGATGCCGGTCGTGAAGTGCGGTTTCACGAGAGTGCTGCCGAGCGGGCATTTGGTTGCGCCCGCCTGTTTTTGCCAGCTTGGCGTGGGATACCAGGTGCAGCAACATGGGCTCGCGGAGTCCTCAAAGTTCCGACTTCGGTGAAGCGAGACGAAGTGTCTCGCCGTTTTCCGAAGAGCGAACTACGGTCATTGCCATTGCGTCGCGAGACCTGGCAAGTC
>JBBQSE010000437.1:0-7558 GCA_038214195.1 Planctomycetales bacterium | reverse complement strand
TCGATCATGACTAAAGGGCCTGCAGCTCCCACTCGACGGCCATAACAAAGTCAGATCGAGATTCGTTCCACAATGTTTCGGGTCACTGTCTTCTGGCGTCGGTCGTAGAGCCGGGTGGTGCGTGGATCAGCGTGGCCTGCCAGGTTTTGAACGTCTTCAAGTGGCACGCTCTGATTGAGCAGGTTAGTGATTACTGCAACTCGAAAAGAATGCGCGGATAGTCGTGGTGGAAGTTCGCAGGATTTCATCCGCCGTTTGATCATGCGGCCCATGTCACCTGCGGACATAGTGCGGTCGCTGAGAACTCCAGTGCGCCGGATTGTTGTCAGGAATAAAGGGCGATCGGACTGGCTGCCCAGACGCAGGTCGGTTGACTGCAGATAGTTTCGCAGCAATTGCTGCAGGTCATGGCGGACGGGGATTTCTCGAGCCTTGCCGCCTTTGTCAATGAAGTGCAGGCAGTACTGATCACCGACGTCGTACAGGTCTTTGACTTTCAAAGTCGCGACAGCTCCGATGCGAGAGGCGGTGTAAACCAGAATTGAAATGATGGCTTTGTCGCGCAGGCCGACAACGGTGTCCGTGTCGATCGATGCCAGAAGTTTTCGGGCCTGTTTGATGGTGATCTCAGGCGTCTTGCCTTCGACGACCTGGTAGCGTTCACCGCGAACCGATAGAGCAGGATTCAATGCGATGGCATGGCGTGTCACCATGCCGTCGAAAAAATGCCGCAGGCCAGCAAGCACCTGCTTTTTGCTGGCGATGCAGAGCGACAATTCATCCAGATAAATGCCGACATCCGCCGGAGACACCTGTTGCAGTCCTCGATTCCGCAGTTGACACCATTCCAGAAAGCGAAGCACCGATCGCCGGTACGCTCGGCGCGTGTGAGCATTCCGGATCTTGGCGTGGAAGAACTCTTCGAACGCGAATCGCGCATTGTGACCCGCCTGTTCGATAATTGCCGGCAACGACTGCTGTTCGCTGATCGACATTGTTTGCGGCACGACGACAGTTGCCGAGCCGACTGGCGGAATTTCGTTCATGCAGTATCAGCGACATTCGTTTCACGAGCTGCCCAGTCGAGGAACGCGCGCCGATGACTCCGGTCCCATGTATGGATCGCTGCGTTCATATCGAACCGGCCACACTGCCATTCACGTTGAGGCATCCAGAGATTCAGCAGGAACCTCGCCGAATGCACGGCATTGGCATCATCGGCTGACTCAGCGGCCCAGATGTCCAGTTGATTGGGATTCCAGGGTGCGATGCCCGGTGCTTCTGCCAGCGCCGGAAACTTCACACCCAAGCCAAGAAATGCGTTGTCACTTTGCTTCATATTTCTGATGACCTCCATGCGGTTTTGAATTTCAGGGACAATTCCCCTTCCTGCTTATAGCGCATGATAACGTCCTTTATCAAGCACAAAGTGAAGGCCACAATTCAGAGGAAATCTGTAGGCAAACCAGCATGCTGACTGACTGGCACGTTGCGATGCAATCCATCTTGCCAGCAAGCTGGCTGACAAGCATGTGACTGGTGAGTTTGTCCGATTTCAGACACAGGCGAAGAAAGAAAAGGCCCGGTGGTGCAACGGGGCCAGACAGTAATAATTTGAACACATCCGCGTCGGCTGTCTTTCCGACGAGGGTGTTACGCTTCAGTACCAGACTGATTGAAGATCCAATCATGAGCCTGATCGGCGACTTTCATCACCAGCGGAAGGTCATCGCGACCGAAGCTCGATGAATCCTTCCACTTGTCAGCGTCCTTGTACAGACGGCTGATCGTGACGTTGTGCCGGACTCCGGTTTCCGTCGTGTTTTCCCAGACGGCAGCTTTAATCCGTCCGAGTCGCACTTCGTGAACCGGAGCCTTTGCGGCGGAACCATTCTGTTTTGTCATGTGATAAACCCTTTCAACAAACAACAAAGATTGACAGTCCAAACAGTTCGGGCTGTCTCAATTCAAACCAAACTATTCGCAATTCGGGCAGAGACCAATGAAGTTTTCACCGGGACTCTGCGGGACAAAGCGAATACGAAACCAACCGTCATCGACAGCCCTGTAGTAGTCACCGGGGCCATCGACATCGCAGTTGCAGCACGACAGCGTGAATGGAACTCCGCGTGGAATGCCATTCGGATCGTTCAGCACCTGATTCGCCAGATCCAGAGCGTATCGGCACGCAGCCTGAGCCACGATCCGATTCCACTCCGAGCCCAGCGTTCGCGGGGACTCGTTCAAAGGATCGTCCGCCACTTTGCTGACCGTCGCAGTCTCCGGAGGGAAACCACCACGATTCATCCAATTCAGTAGACCTTCGGCGAGATCACGAACGCGATCCCAGTCGAGCTGACGAAACGCATCCATCAATTCCAGCCATGCGGCTTGCGGGTCCATGATGTGTCTCCCGCTAAACTGCGAGCGTGAGCAGGCGACCGATACGAGAATCCAATTCCGCTCGGTCACCGGCGTTTCGAATTCGTCCGGAGAGGCGCGTCAACGCATCCACCAGAGCAAACACCGTGAACCGGGATCCACTTGCCGTCACCATGTTAAGGGCTTCGCGAATGGAATTTTGAGGAATCCCCTTTCCGGTCAGCGCCTTCATCGTGGCCTCACGGTCTTCACCCAGCACAGATGTCTGAGCGACCGTCATCTGACGCACAAACGCATCACGTCGCTGATCACGAGATTTCACTAGCTGATCCAGCAGACTGGTGATCTCCGGCAACGCATCGTGGACATTGGCCGTGTGTTTGCGACTGAAGGTTGTTACTTCCATCGCATCCCACACGATGTGATTCGCACAGATGGACTGAAACCAGAAGGTTTCAATACCGACTGTGCGTCGTCCGACTTCGGAGTTCCACAGAAAGAATCCTGGAGCGAACGAATCGCCGCCAATTTCCACCCAGCCGGTCGGATCAATCAGAAAGCAGAACATGTCCTGCTCGCCGGCATACAGCCCGGTCGCTCCGTTGAAGCCCTGCTGAGGCGGCACGAAATCTCCCGCATGATTACGAACCATGTCGAGAAGTTCCGTGTTGTAGAGCCGCGTGTAACTGGCACCATGAATCGAGCGAACTCGATCATCGGTTGTCAGTACCTGCAGCGGCTTACGACCTTTTGGCAGCGTTTCATGAAACGCCTGCACGGCCGTTTCACAGCGGAGCCTGTTCAGCGTGAACTTATCGACGCGGGCCAGACTACACAGTTGACCGAAGGACCAGTCATTCAGAAGAAACTGACCGGCCGAACCGACCGACAGGGCCAACTGACCATTGTCGAGGAGCGTGGGAGTTACCGTTTCCGGTGGTTCCCAGCGATCCAGTGAATGTTCCTGCAGCGTGCTGCAGTATTGATAGAGCTGATCGAACGAATCGAACGTCTCATCAGGCGTTCGAGAAAACAATTCGCGGGAAGCCCGCACAAGATTAGCCATGGAATGATCTCCAGTCAGGAACAGGGAAACAGAAAAACCTCAGTAAAAACCGAATGTTGCACCACCGGTACTCACGCACGCCCGTCCTGTAGCCGGACGACGTCCATGAGTGCCGATGTGAGCTCTTCTACCCATACCTGAATGTCAAAGATCGTGTATCACAGGTGTTGTGAAATGTCGCCTGGAAAATGTGCTCAATAAAGTGCCGACCCCGTGAAGAAAGTTTCCAGGCGACCAATCTGTGGCTGTCAATTGCTTTGAGTCAGGTATTTCGCGGCTGACTGATCCTGCCTTCGTCGGCTGGCATCCATTGGGGCTCGCGACGCCGGGGGCCCCCGATGGATGCCAGTCGATGAAGGCTGCGTGAGCCGATAACTCGCACTGACTGCTGACCGACTGTCACCAGCAACCTGCCACTCCTGCTGACTCACCCCCATCCGTCCGCCAGCCTTCGTTCAATCTGCCTTTGTTGGCGGCTTTCCGGCGGTGGCTCTGAGAGCAAGTACCGGGCAACACGAAGGACGACTATTTTGACCAGCGGATAGGCAAGGACCGCCCTGGAGGGAAGTAATGGAAGACAACATGAAAATCATTCAAAACTGGTATACCATCTGAAAAATTGATTCGTCAGCACTTGACGGACTGGATCTCCACACGACACTCATTGCGGTAACATCCTGTTTGTGGCCGAACGGCCAAAGATCTGGCCGAATCGGTTTGTGTTGGAACAGGAGGCAATTCATGGTTGCTCTTCTCACAGGGGCATTGAGTTGTCGGGCATAGTCCGATCACCTCCAGCGGTGCCTTGACGCATGGGCACCGGAAGCTGAAGCAGACTTGATCCGTGGTGGTTGAAAAACTCTCGTCCACCATACGAAATACTACGACTCTCCTTTGTATAGCGGTTCGCCCACGCGCCTCGAGATTTTAGAGATGTTGCCAGAATTCGAGTGTATTGGTGTCTTCGAGGGCTAAAACATGCTGCTCCGCAATCGATTTCTAACTTCTACAGATTTCAGACTGAGTTGACAACGACGTGGGGGCCATTGTACGAATCGGCGTTGCGGTCTATTCGTCGTTTGCGTTCTGGATCTGTCGTTCATCATTCGCGGAACGCTGCTGAGCGTAGTCGCCAGTTGACCTGGAAAGAATCGGGTAAGAACAGAAATGGAACAGATCTGCGTCATTGGCTACCCGTCTCGTCTCGGCGGAGCCGACACCGAACTGGACCATCAGATACATGTGTGGCAGGCACTTGGGCTCAAAGTTCATCTCCTCCATACGGGGTTGATTGATGACAATTTGCGTGCCATGAGAATGGAGGACAGAGGCTGTGTTGTTCACACTCCATGCGACTGGGCAGCATGCCACGGAATGCATGTGATCTCCTATTGCAATGGAGAGTTTCTCAAGAATCTGGAGACGATCAAACGTTTCGCAAAAACAGCCACGTTTGTGAATTGCATGACCTGGCTGTTTGACGACGAAAGGGAAATGCATCGCCGAGGATTGATTGATATTTTCCTATATCAGACCGATCACGCACGCGAGAAAGTGCAGGATGAACTCCTGAAGATCAATCAGGATTATCGCTGGTATAAAGTGAGGCCCTACTTTCACGTGTCGGATTTCCCTCAGGTTAAGGACCGTCCTGAGCAAACGTTTCGGTTCGGACGGGTCTCGCGTGATGATCCTGGAAAGTATCATTCCGCTCAACTGTGGGTCTATGAAACGATGGTCGCGCCGGTGTTGAAAGAAGGCATGATTCTTGGTTTGAATGACGAAATTCGCGGCAAGATCGGCCGCGAGCCAAATTGGATACAGGGGATTCCAGCAGGAGGCATTTCTGCTCAAAAGGTCTATGAACATTCACATTGCATCATTCAGATGTCTGATACGTATGAGAATCTGCCGCGTGTTGGCTTCGAAGCCATGGCGAGCGGGTGCCTCCTGATTGTCGATGATCGTGGCGGCTGGCGGGAACTCGTGCAGCACGGGCAAACAGGATTCTTGTGCCGTGATCAAAGGGAATTTGTGTACTACGCTTCCCGCGCCGCCTTTGAACGCGAAGAGAGAAAGCTGATGACTGACAGCGCCAGGCAGTGGCTGGAAGCAAACTGGGGAATGGAACGGGCGAAGGCACAGTGGTCTGTTTTTTTTGACTACATAGAAAGCCTTTGATCCTTTCAATCAGGCACAATCAATAATCACTGATCGCAGTTCGAAGCGTTTCATTGCCTGGAGTGTGGACCTGCAAATGATGTCAACATATTCTGTAGTGCGACAAGTGGAAGAGTGCAGCACTGGGTTCGCCCGGGTGTAATGCTGATTCCAATAAGTTGAATCATCCTGTCGTGCGAGATTCGTTTTGCCTCTGTGACACACATTTGATCCAGGTGTTCACAGAGTATGGACGCACTGGCTTTGCAGAGGAGGCAACCTCGCACCTGATGCCATGCCTCAACGATAACGTCTCCATCGAGCTTCAGGTAGAGAGTCACTTCATCGCCGCAGGCAGGATTCCGTAATGTCCCGGACAAGGTGGCATCCTGCGGGGCACCACGATGGCATGGTCTCTCGATGTGATCTCGAAACGTGTCTTCATTCATGGCTTCCATTCTCCGGATGTCTTGTCAATGGGTCCGGGCCTGAAATTGGGCTGGAATTGAGTTTTGATGAATCCGATCCATTGGGGCTGGAATGCATCTGTACAGGCAGAAATTTCGGCGATAGGATCTTGGCACGGGTGGTGCCATGCAACGTGACTTGGTATGCTGGCTTATAACTTGCGTCGGGCATTTCTGCACGGTTAATTCCGCACCACATTCATTCACCGGAGATCGTGCGATGTCATGGCAGGTTTACAAGGGACTTGAGGTACCTTCCGCACCGACCGGGGACGCCGGGATCAATCTCAAAGAAGATCTGATGTTACTGGCGGATCGGTGTTTGTCTGATTCGGCTGTACCGGGCAGCGTGGTATTCGTCGGCGGGACAATGGGTAGTCCTGTGTTGCAGGACGATGTCGGCATGTTCTGCTGGGACAGTACGAACAATCGTCTGGGCATTGGAACGGCGACACCGCTGGAGCAGGTGCAGATTCAGGGAGACGGAAAAGCTCTGCTGATGGCGACGGGTAGCACCGCAGGCACATCGGAGACTTTTATTTATTTTGGATCGGGACTTTTGGCGACCGGTCAGTGGCAGCGTATCCGGTTTCGCTATGGCAGTGGCGATCTGTTTTTTGAGAGAAAAGAGAGCAGCACAAGCGTCTGGACCTCGATCCTGACGCTGGACTGGAATAAGAGTTTCGTTGGCATCGGGACGGACACGCCGGTGACGCAGTTGGAAGTGGCCGGGCCAGTGACGCTGGGCCCGCAGCCTGCGTCCGTCGTCAATCCTCCTGCCGGACGTGCGTCGATCTACGTGGAAACTGTGGGTGGCGTACCGGTGCTGAGAGTTCGTTATCCTGACGGCACGATTAAGACGCTGACACAGACGTGAGAGTCTGACTGACCGCGATGAGGTCTGTTCTCGTGACTTCATTCGAGTGATCGAAAGTTCGGGAGTAACACTGTTATGTCGTCGAGTTCCTCGTCCAGCAGTTCCTCATCGTCCAGCAGTAGCGGCAGTTCCTCGTCCAGCAGCAGCAGTTCATCGTCTTCCAGTTCGTCGTCTTCGAGCAGTGGTTCGTTGTCCTCCAGCAGTAGTTCGTCATCGTCCGGCGGCAGCAGTTCTTCCAGTTCTTCCAGTTCTTCCAGTTCTTCCAGTTCTTCATCATCCGGCGGCAGCAGTTCCTCGTCTTCCAGTTCGTCATCATCATCCGGCGGCGGCAGCAGTTCGTCTTCGAGTTCGTCATCGTCCGGCATTGGTTCATCGTCGTCCTCGAGTTCGTCATTGATCATGGGGCCGATCTGCACGCCTGCAAATGCGTGCAGCTGCGTTGTGAGCAATGGCGTGAACGTGTCGTCCGGCCAAGTGGACATGGCCGCTCCGGGGGTGGGATCGGGGGGACTCGGAATGGCCACAGTCTTTTCCGCCGTGTACAACAATATCGCCGCTGCGGCCACGGATGCCGGTCAGGGGTATGGCTGGCAGGTGCCCTACTTA
>JBBQSE010000436.1:0-7580 GCA_038214195.1 Planctomycetales bacterium | reverse complement strand
CACCAGTGCCAACCCCGGAAACTCAGAAAACGACTTTGTTGTCGTCGGAAATGTCGGTCCGATGCCAATATAATCTGCACCATCGACCAGAGCCTGATTCGCCTGGGCCACCGAATGAGTGGAAATTCCGACGATTTGTTCCGCATCGAGCACCCTTCGGGCATCCGCCACTGTCAACTCCTCCTGCCCCGTGTGAACGCCGTCGGCATTCGCCGCGACTGCGATGTCCGCTCGATCATTCATGATCATCAGGCTGCCAGCGCCGCGACAGGCATCAGCCAACCATCTCGCGCGACGCAGAAGTTCGCGGTCGTTTAAATGTTTCTCGCGAAGCTGCAACACGTCCGCTCCGCCGCGCAGACTGGCCTCAACCACCTGCTGCCACGGTCTGCGACACGCGGATTCTGTGATGAGAACATACAACACGGCGTGGTCGAGTCGCTGTATCCTTGCAACGCGTCCGTTCGGCAGGGCTTTCGAATCGGATACGGACTGCAACCCCTGCTGCAGCGTGTAACTTCGATAACGAATCTGCTTCACTGCCGCCGCGAACTCCGGCTCAACAAGCTTTCCGAATTCCTCCAGCGAACGCAACGCTTCCTGCACGCGACGGCTGTTGGCAAGGACGACATCCCCAAAATCACGACGCCTATTCTCCCCGACAGACGTGACTTGCGTCCCGAAATCCCGTTCAGTGTCGCGATGCACCAAAACTCCGGAATTCGCGTGGTCGTCATTGATCGGGCTGCCAGTTGCCTGTCGTCGCGCAAGCAATGATTCGGCAGCCACCAGGTCGTGCCTCAGGTCTTTTAGGGCACCGCTGAGACTGGCATCGTTCCGCACGAAGCGGGCAAAGTCCTCCAGCACACGAAGGCCTTCGCGACACCGATTCAGATTTGCATCAATGATTCGCCAGGCTCCATTCATTTCTCTGAGTTGCACCGTTTGACCTGCGTTTCCGCGTGTTGAGGCATTCATCGTCGATGCTGGTTCACTCCGCGACAGGTTGAGATCAAAATCGACCGGCAGCGCCGGGCCGGTGGTGGTGGTCTCCAGATTCAACTCCGCGACAAGCTGATCGCGATTCACCCCACCCCCGAGCAGTTGATTCCGCAGCAGCTCATTCGTCTCAAACACCGCCAACAGCAAATGCGCACTTGAGACGCCGGTGGCGTCAGCATCGCGCCGCGCCAACATAGCGGCTCGGTCCAGAATCTGGGTGAATTCCAGCGGATCATCCAACTCAACGGCCGACACGGCGTGCGGCGAACATTTGTCGGCGATGACATTCACTTCGGCCCGCAAATGCTCCGCCGCCTGATCAAGCTCTTTCCGCGAATGACGCTCTGAAAGGAGTGACTGTGTGGAAACTCCAAGTCGCTGCAGGGCGGCATTCGCCAGGGATTCGATTTCCAGCAACGTGAAAATCAGGAAATCACACCATGCCTGAGGCGCGATCGAACCACTTGCCATTCGTCGGCAGGAATCGACAGTGCGTCGCGCGGCTGGTGTCAGGGTTTCTCGCATGCTGGTTGTTGTACGTCGCTCGTTGGGTTCAGTCGAGTGTGATCCGAATCCCACAATTCACCCTGAACAAAAGAGTATGTTGACATCCACTTTTGGGCGATGTATCTTAAAGAAGATAGTTCTGTCCTGTTTTGTTTATTAGTCTTCAAGGAACTCGAAAAATGAAAAAGAGCATGATTTTTGGCCTTATCGTCACAGCAGCGGCAATCGGAGGCAGTAGCCTGTTGATTCCCCAGGCGAGCACCGCAACAGCGGCGATCTTGGTTGAAGAAGCCAAAGATCCCGCAGTTGAGAGAGCGCGCCGCGAGGTGCGAATGCTGGACGACATCTACAAGACGTCCATCGTGCTTATCACCGAACATTATGTTAATGACGACACTGACCTCGCCGCTGGCAGTGCGTTCAAGGCTTTATTTGAAGCCGTCAACAAAAAAGGGTGGCATGAAGTGCGGCTGGTCGATGCAACCGGACATCCCTACAGCGATCAGAATCTGCCAAAAGACGGCTTCGAAAAACGCGCTATCAAGGAATTGCTTGCAGGAAAGGCTTCGACGGACGAAGTTGTGGTTGAAGGCGACAAAAAATTCCTGCTGGCTGCGACTGCGATTCCGGTTGTCATGGAAAAATGCATCATGTGTCACGAGAATTATCGGAACGTTGCCAAAGGGAAAGCGATTGGCGCTCTCAGCTACAAGGTGCCAATTCTTGATTGATTCTTTCACGACAAACGTCCGAATTCTCACAAATTCGGCTACAACAACTTTAGTCGCTGACTGACGCTGTTTTCGGGACGATGTCATCATGCACCATCTTCGAATTGGATCACTCTTCGTCGTCCTGCTCTTGTCCCGCACCGCGATTGCGCAGCTGGACTTCGAGCAGGATCCGATCCATTACAGTTCGGCAAAGGCGACGGACCCTGTAGCGCGCCTGATAGATCGTCTTCAAAATGGCGACGCATCATTGGAGTGGGAACCGAAACATGGTTACCTTAAGTCATTGATGACAGAACTGAACGTGCCAGAATCCAGTCAGGTGCTGGTGTTCTCGAAGACCAGTCTGCAGATCAGTCGCATTACTCCCAAGACCCCGCGTGCTTTGTATTTCAACGATGACGTCTATCTGGGCTGGGTGCAGCGGGGTGATGTTGTCGAAATCTCCGCAGCCGATCCGCAGCTTGGTGGGACGTTTTACACGCTTGATCAGCGATCTCCCGATACGCCGATCATTACCCGCGAGACTGCAAAGTGTCTTCAATGCCACGGGTCCAGTCACACGCGCAGAACACCGGGGCACATTGTTCGTTCAGTCTTTCCTGATGCTGGCGGACAGCCCGTTTATCGCCTTGGAACGCACGTGACCGATGACTCAAGCCCTTTCAGCGAACGTTGGGGAGGCTGGTATGTCACGGGGACCCATGGTCGTCAGCGGCACATGGGGAATTGCGTGCTGTATAATGAAGCCGTCGTCGAAAAACTGGATGTCAATTCCGGTGCCAACATCACGGACCTTTCATCGTATTTTTCCGTTAGTCCTTATTTGACGCCGCACAGTGACATTGTGGCGCTGATGGTTCTGGAACATCAGTCCACGATGCACAACATTCTGACAGCAGCCAACCATTCCGGGCGGATTACCGTTCGCGATTCGGCCATCATGAACAAGGCGCTGGAACGCCCGGATGATTTTGAATCCGAATCCACCGACCGCAGATTTTCATCGGCAGCGGAAAGTGTGGTAAAGGGGCTGCTGTTCTGCGATGCAGCACCGCTTACCGATTCCATTCAGGGCACATCGGGATTTGCCGCTGAATTCGCCGAGCGAGGGCCACTTGATTCTCACGGACGCAGTCTGCGGCAGTTTGATCTCGAGAAACGGCTGTTTCGCTATCCCTGCAGCTTCCTGATCTATTCTGACTCATTCGCCGCCTTGCCTCCCAGTGTCAAATCGCGAGTCTGGCGACGGCTGGATGAGATCCTCTCCGGGCATGACACGTCACCGAAGTTTGCTCATCTGTCGCCTGACGATCGCAAAGCCATTCGCGAAATCCTGCTGGAAACGCACCCCGATGCGGAAAGCCTGAGGGGAATCGAAGCAGAAACGTCAAGGCTGTGAATTTTTCGTGGGGCGGGTTTGCAACCTGCCCCACGGAAATTCTTTCGCAGCCTCAGCGTGACGCCTACTTTGTAAACCCGCTGCCACCCAGTTCGCCTTCAAAGTCCCAGGCCAAATTCCAGATTGGCGGGAAGCTTGACGGATTCAGTTTTCTGAAAATAGGTCACGCGCACCTTAATCATCTTCGCGTCTGATGCCAACTGCCATGATCGCGAGTAGGTCATCTCATCGTTAAAGCCATAACTGCTGGAACCCGCGTTCTCGCTGAGGATCACCTTCCCCTTTGCGTCCAGAAATTCGACCTTGGCGATGGCGTCGAACGGCTGCTTCGAGGAAAGTTCAACGACCTGCTTGAACTCGTCACCATAGCCTTCGCCGATTTCACTGACCTCGGCATTGATCGGCCCCAGTTTAAGCTTCTCGCCTTTTTCAATTTTGAGGTCCACGTCATCAGTCTTCGAATCACGACCGACTGTCACGGCAAAATTGCCTTTGACAGTCAGACGAGTGGTTTTTTTTCCAGGTGGCGTTTCACTTCGGAACTGAATCACGCCGGAGGCTTTTTCTTCGTCGATATGCAGCTCGAACGGGCCTTCGAAGCGGTCCTGCAATTCCAACTCGCCACCATCGTCGCTTGAGAGGACAACCTTTGTTTCCTTGCCGTTGATCGACAACACCGTTTCACCAGGCAGTGCGAAGAACAAGTCCACTTCGACACCCGGACTTCGATATCGAGACAGTCCTTCGCCGAATTGTGACTTAGGATTCGCTTTGGCGACAGAAACCGCCGCAATTTCCAGTCGAGGTTTCTCCTGAGCGGAAGCTGATGACGCAGAAAACATCAAAAGGGCCGTCGCGGTACTGACGGAAATCAAAGAACGCATTTTTCATGTTCCGATCGAAAGGCAGTTCATGTGTTCAAAATGACATTGATTCGATGATTGTAGAGATGATCTCGCACGATAGTAAATCGAGTGGCGGATTTAGAAATTGTTGGCCGAGGAATGCTTCGCTCGAATGCAAATCAGGCGCGGAGAGCCGACGCTGCCGCTACGACAACTGATCGTAGTTTCGTTTGTTGATTGCCGCCCCATGCACGATCCTGACCGGGGCGGTGAGCTTCCATTTTTCGGGCGATGGCCCGATCCAGATGGAAACCCACAGAATACAAACAGTGATGGCGGGGATCAGCATCGCCGGAGGAATTTGGAGCCAGTAACGTCCGAAATATCCAAGCGTTGCAGCTGCGAAAACAATCACCAGGGGCCCCACGAAAATCTGATCGTAGCCAGGGACGATCCACCGCAGTTTCAGCAGACGGCCCTGAAAATTCAGCGGAGATGCGTGATTCACGCCATACCGGGCGAGCCTTTTGATGGCGAGTATCATTGTTCCGTATCCAAGGAACATCATGCCGGCTCCTTGAAGGAATTCTTTGTTGGTGACATGCACCAGAGCGGCATGCAACCACCAGCAAAACATCGCTACGATCAGCGTTTGCTCGGCGTGGCTGAGGGACGCTGGAGGCACCCAGGGCGACAGTGGTCCAAACGGCCATCCGAGTTCAGAGGCTGGAACGCGATCCGGCGAGGGATCGTCGTCCACGACCGCGCCGGAATGTGCCTGCATCTGTTTCCAGCGTTGCTTGATTCGATCTCCCGGATTCAGCGTGTGATCCCAGGGGAAATGTTCCCAGCTGAGACTCAGGCCAACCTGAGCCACCATCCATCCCGCGAGCAGCAAAACAATCGCGGCGGGCGGATTCCACGCGCTCACCTGCACACTGGCTGCCAGCACAAACGATGCAAGGTACGCCAATCGGCGGGGATATGTGAACCAGACCATCATCGTGACGGTCGTCGCGTACGCCAGAAGACACGCCATCACGCCTGCGATTGCCGGGGGACGACTGACAGGCAGGACGGAAAGAACTCGTGAATCCGCCAGCAGCGCGGAGAAAGCCAGCACCACAATGGCATCGGCGACGACTGGATGGACCGGTCCGATTGGCAATGGCACACCGCGTTTCCACGGCGTCGCTTTGAGCCACCTGAGATAGTCTGGACTGAGCAGCGGATGAAAACTCACCACGCGATAAACGCCATACGCGGTCAGCAGACCAACGATCAGAGTGTCCCGTATCAGCAGGAGCTGATCTGCCAACGTGTTGGGGCCAGCGAACTGTTCCAGGAGAAACCAGGTCAGCTCGATCGACAGCAAACAAATGACTGCCAATGCCGCATAAACAGGTCTTGGCAAAACTTGACGCAGACTTGCTCGAAGTGACAGCCTCATGCCGGGCCTCCCTGGAAATAATGATCAATATTGTCCAGAGTCTCGGGGCTGGTCAGCTTCGCCAGCATTTCTGAAAGTCCACCGCGGATCCCGGTCAGACGCCGCAGTCCGTCCATTGATTCCTGAGCCACAACCCGCCCTTCGCGCAGAACCACAAAATTATCGGCCAGATCTTCGATAATTTCCGGTGCCGGGGCGCTGATGATGACCAGATAACCCTGCTCACGACTCAGTCGTCGCAAGACATGCTTCAGCGCCAAAATACCCGCCGGGTCCAGCCCGCCGCCAAATGGTTCATCCAGAATCAGCGTATGTGCTTCGGTAATCAGAGCCGACGCAAGGGCGAGCTTCTTCTGCTGACCATTGGAATACGATCGAATGGGCCAGTCCGATTCCTTTGTCAGGTTGAACAGTTGAAACAGTCGATCGGCGTGGTCAAACAGATGCTCAATCTCAATACCGTAGATGGAGCCCACGCTCAGAAGGAATTCGCGACCCGTGCGATGCTTCGGCAACCACGGTCGGTCGGGAAGAAAAACCACTCGACGTCGAATTTCCAATTCGGCGTCCACTGAGGATCGACGAATCAGGCCATCGATTTCCACCGTGCCGCTCTGAGGCGACAGCACACCACTCATCACCGACAACAGCGTCGTTTTGCCCATCCCGTTCGGCCCAACAATTGCCGTGACCGCAGGTCCGTCAATTCGGACATCCAAATTTCGGAGTACCGGTCGGACTCCATAATGTTGAGTAATCCCGGTCAACTGAATCATGTGTGGCATCCCGGTCGAATGAATCTGGGTTGGCTGAAGAGCAATCCGCACCGCGTGAAGTATAAAGATCTCTGGTTGCGGAGTCTGACTAATCGACGAACACGAACTCATTGGCGTTCAGCAGGGCTCGACAGAACTCAGCGAGCCCCGCGGCGCTGATGCAGGACATCGCCGCTTTTGATTCTTCGGCTGACGGAAACCGTCCGAACGCCAGTCGAAACGCCTCGGCAACCTGGTCCTCGACTGTTGAATTTGGCATCGCGGCCAGTCGAGCGGCGAAGTATTCCGCCTGCTTCAGCATGAACTCGTTGTTCATCAGCGCCAGTGACTGCAGAGCGGTGGTAGTGACGTTGCGAGTTGGCGACAGGTTGGCAGCGTTGGGACAGTCGAGGGTTGTGAGGAATGGATCGGGCGACGTTCGCACCACAAAACGATAGATGCTGCGTCGCCAGAGTTCCGGCTGATCCGCTGTAATGTATGTGTAGACCGGGGCATATTCTTCCTGGTAGTCGAAGTCGCGATAGCCCGGACCAAACATCTGCGGATTCAATTTTCCGCTGACGGACAACACGGCGTCGCGCAGTGATTCAGCATCCAGCCGCCGTGGTGTCTGTCGCCACAGCAAACGATTGTCCGCATCAATCATCCCGTAGCGGGATTTGTCAGAATTCGAAAGCGGCGTTGATGCCTGCCGATACGTGGCACTCAGGCAGATCTGGCGATGAATGGACTTCAGCGACCAGCCCTCTGATTGCAATCGCGTGGCGAGCCAGTCGAGCAATTCCGGATGAGACGGCAGCCCGCCACCGGATCCAAAGTCACTGGGCGTATCCACAATCCCAACACCAAAGTGATGATGCCACAGTC
>JBBQSE010000435.1:0-7580 GCA_038214195.1 Planctomycetales bacterium | reverse complement strand
AGAAACAGAATTACCAGGGGTATTGCGTCGCCGAGGGAATCCGACCTGAGACAGGTCGGACTACGTAGGCAGATCTGTCCTCAGATCTGCTTCCTTTGGCGTGGTTCAGTCGCACGGGTCCGCTCGGCCCAATGACTCGCCGATGGTAAATCCTTTCCTGCCGCTCGCCTTACAGGCGACTCAGCAGCTCGGCTTTCTTCGCCGCAAACTCTTCATCGGTCACAAATCCTTTGTCACGCAGTGCGCCGAGGCGTTCCAGAGTTTCAATGATGTTGTCGCCAACAGTTGATTTCGTGGACTGACCGGGTGCGGCGACAGAATTCGCAACGTTAGACTGAGGGGATTGCTCGACGCTCTGAACCGGTGATTGAGACGTCGGACAGGTAACCACGGAAGCCGGCGCAGATGGCAATGGAGCTTGCACAAACGAGGGAGCAGGTTGCAACACGCCATTGCGAGAAATCACCGGCAGCGTCGATAGATCCACAGTCCCGTACTGACTTGTGAACGTGATCGAGCCACCGACTCCCTGCTGCTGCGAAAACCCGCCGATCTGATGGTCTTTGGTGTCGTAGACCCAAATATCGCCACCGGTCTTCACTGCCAGTCGGCGGCTCTGAGCAAAGTAAGCGTAGCGGACCTGATTTTGCGACCCCAACGCATTTGGCACTCCCAGTTCCTGCGGCCACCAGTTGGCCTCCGGATCAGGCAGGAACAAGCTGCTGCCGGAGCCCATCGCGCCGCCAGCCTGCATCTGCGAATTATTTCCGTTCTGACTCTGCGACTGAAACGAACCGCTGAAGGGCGACGATTGATGTCGGCCAAGCTCATTCGAGATATCATTACAGATGCTGTCAACACGGTACTTCAGCTGGTTATTGAACAGGTCGCTGACCATCGTCATGCCACCGCGCATCCACTGTCCGCAGCCACCGAATTCCGGGTGATTGAACTGCGCCATCGATCCATTGCCGTTCTGGATCGCGATCAGCATATGAGTCACCGCGTCAGCAGATACGCCATGCCGCTGCGCAAGGTTTTGAACCAGTTGAATACCGGCATCAGAAAGAGTCGCCATTGATTGAACTTCGTGTAATAAGTAACGCGGTCAGAAACGAGGCTGAAAATATCTTGCGATTGTCCCCTCTCCCCCCGCAATTGATTTTCCAACTTCACAATTTTTCAACGGGGGGAGAGGGGGCATGATTGTCGTCTGATTTCTGGTTCAGAACGTTGTAAACCCAATCGACCCCGTCATCCGGCCCGGGTGCGAACCCGATTGTCACTCTCGCTGTTACACAAAGGAAGATGCGAGTTGACGGATTCGCTGTGTTGACATGAAATAACCACCGCTGGGGACGTTGTAATTTTGACGATTCATGCATAAGAACTTTGCGATTTCCTCCGCGGCGATTCCTTTTTGCGATCCCGGAGGTCCGTTGTTTTTCGCCTCACGCCGCCATTCTGAAGCGGGAAGGCTTTTGGGATTTTCGACGAATTTTTTCCGCCCCGTTCGATTGACAACGCAGTGCAGAATCTGAATCTGTACCAGAGCGAAAACGTTGAACCGGTGGAGCGGAGGAACGGATCGATTCATCTCATAGCGAGGATATCAAATGTCGGAAGTCAAACTCGTGATTCGCGATGCGAACGAAGACCGCTCCGGGACGGTGCATGGGTCCGTGGCAGAGTGGTTTATTGCGGCGCTGAGTGCGGATCCGGTGTCGCTTACGGAGCTGGATGCGGCCGTGGATCGATTCGCTCTGGAATCGCCCACCCGAGGACATTCAAAAAAGATAGTGCTTCACGATGGCATGGTTTGGCGCGAACCTTTGTTTTCCGAGTTCACTCACTGACAGCGATGGGGAGGTTTCGAACGTGGCACAGCGTCACAAGAAAAAGGACCGCTCTATTAGCTGGGACAGGGCCTGTGAAATCTTCGGAAATCCACAGCCTCCTAAATCCGTGTCAGAACGGCAGTTCGATTATTGTGATGACGATTTGAAACGGCTCGCCAACACTCCTTACGAACAGATGGATTTCTCTGATCTGTGGTACTACTACCTCGACCTCGCATACGTCAAACTTCAGCCAGAACTGTTCGCATACTTGTTTCCTGGATGTCTGATGGATTGGCATTTTTCACTCATGCGGAACGAAGGCTGTTCTCATGGCGACGCCGAATTTCACTTCGGTATCCATCAAGGCCATGTCTTCGAGAAATTGTTGACCACTCAGCAATTGGCGGAAGTCTGTGAGTTCTTTCGAGACAGCTTTTTGGAGCGTCTGGATGTGGAGCAGGAGCTTTCGCCAATTCCGAGTGAGTGCCCGTCAACTGCATGGATTGGCCGATTCAATTCTCTTGGGCTTATCATTCCACGGATCGAAGTGATCTGGAATAGTTGGTGGTCTCTCGAAACACCGGGACAAGCAATGGCAGCGATTCAATATTGTTCGGGGCTAATGTATTTTGACGAGGACAATCCTCTCTTTAAGGCATGGGACGGCTTCGTTCCGCGTCTCTGGAGAAGCGATAGCTGGATTTACGGAACAGGATGGAGTGACAACAACTGCACGTTCCTGAAGAAGTCCCTTACATTGGATTTTGTCAATGAACAAGTTCCAAAGGCCGTGTACCGACTCAGTGAAGGCCCCGATTTCCAACAAGCTCAGCTGATTGAGAAAGATTTGCCTGAATGTCAGGATCTCCTCAAAGTGAGGCTCAACGAACTCCCGGGCTTACTTAGCAACCCAGATGCCGAAGACTGGACTGTCTAAAAATTGAAGTGGGAATTTCGAAAGGATTCTTCGAACGTGGCTAAACGAGTTCACTACCAACCCAACTTGATCTTTGCGGCTGGCACGCAGGTTGTGACGCTCAAGGATGTCGTTGGCCAGAACGGTCGCACGCTGCATCCTCGTGGAGCCGTGGGGGTTGTCGTGAAGTCACCGAACGATCTCGACCATTCCTATCGAATTCGCTTTCCTGATGGCGTCGAGGAAGCCATCAAGTCCAGCGAATTAACGACGCTGGCCAAGTTCAAAGAGGGAACCATCGGCGACACCAGCATCTCGGCCAAGGGAAGCGAGATGTTCGAGCGAGTGATTTTCCAGTGCATCATTGGGTCGCAGGCATACGGGCTGGCAGATGACGCATCGGACATCGACCGACGTGGATTTTATCTGCCACCTGCCGACTTGCACTGGTCGCTGTACGGTGTTCCTGAGCAACTCGAATGTTATGAGACACAGGAATCGTACTGGGAAATTCAAAAGTTCATCGTTCTGGCATTAAAAGCGAACCCAAACGTGCTGGAGTGTCTCTACTCTCCATTGGTCGAGAAGGCGACTCCGCTGGCCGAGGAACTGCTCGGGATGCGGAATATCTTTCTGTCCCGTCTGGTTTATCAAACCTACAACGGGTACGTCATGTCGCAGTTCAAGAAGATGCAGGCGGATATTCGGAATCAGGGACAGGTGAAGTGGAAGCACGTCATGCACCTGATTCGGCTGTTGATCTCGGGCATCAGCATACTGCGAGAAGGATTTGTCCCGGTTCGAGTGGACGACCAGCGAGATGAATTGTTGGCGATCAAACGAGGTGACATGCCGTGGGATGAGACCGAGAAATGGCGACTCAGCCTGCACCGTGAATTTGATGCAGCCCTGAATGACACACGTTTGCCGGAACGCCCTGACTACGAGAAGGCAAACACCTATCTTCTCAAAGCACGCCATGCTGCAATTGGAACTGAGTTGCCATGAACATTGATCCCCGAATACACAAACAGATCAACGACCATCCCTACCCACTGCTATTCACCACGATCAGCGGAGCGCATCTGTACGGATTCCCCTCGCCGGATTCGGACTTCGACCTGCGAGGCGTGCATTTGCTGCCGCTGGAAGAAATCGTCGGACTACAGGAAGGGCGTGAGACCATTGAAAAGTCCGGCGTCTATGATGGCATGGAAATCGATCTCGTGACTCATGACGCCAAGAAGTTCTTCGGGCTGATGCTCAAGAAGAACGGCTACGTCATGGAGCAGGTGCTTTCACCGCTGATCGTCCACACCACACCGGAACATGAAGAACTGAAGGCAATCGCCCCGGACTGCCTGACAAAACATCATGCTCACCACTACCTCGGTTTCGCAGCCACTCAGTGGAAACTGTTCCAAAAATGATTTGTTGGTGCGACTGCGATTGAGGGATCGGTGATGATTGAGAAACCTCTTCCCAGCAATGACCCCAGATCAGTTGATGAACTTGTGAATTGCGCACTCAACGAATCTGACGATGAAGCTGCATGGGACGCAGTATGTGCGCTCCATTGGAGAGGTAGCCGTGAAGTCATGCGCAGAGCCGAGACACTTTGTGGCAGTCCGTGCGTTCAGGAACGCAGGCTTGGTGCGAACATTCTTGGACAGCTTGGGGTGCCGGACAGTACCTTCCCAGTTGAATGCTCGAAACGACTACGAAGTATGTTGAAGAACGCTGAAGAGGCCAGCGTGCTTCAAGCAGTCCTCGTAGGGATTTCACACCAGAATGATGCGGAGGCCGTCCCGCTGGTTGTTGAATTTTCCACGCACACTGACCCCGATGTTCGACATGCAGTAGTTCTTGCTCTTACCGGACAAGAGACTCCGGTGGCAATTGAATGTCTAATCTCGCTCAGCACGGACCTTGACGCCAATGTACGAGACTGGGCAACTTTCGCACTTGGAACGTTAATCGAGCTTGACACGCCAGCCATTCGAGATGCCCTTGCTGATCGCCTTAACGATTCGGATGACGACACTCGTGGCGAGGCATTCGTTGGCCTTGCTCATCGAAGAGATGAGCGTGTCATTGATGCACTAAAAAAGGAGTTGTCCTCCGGATGCGTTGGTGCTTTGGCGGTTGAAGCGGCAGAAATGATCGCATCGAATGACTTAATTCCACACTTGGTTGCCCTGCGGACGTGGTGGGATGTTGCCCCTGAACTTCTCGAACGAGCTATTTCAGCATCGCAACAGTAAGCATTGACTTCATGCAAATCAAAATCCTAAAATTTTTACTCGTCGTTCTCGTCGGTCCCGAGAGTTCCAATCCTGAATCTCCCCTTCGTTTCGAGCAAGCTCTCGTTGCCTGTGCCGCAGATTAAGAATACGATAAAGATCAACCATTGATCGGATTACCTGGAGAGCGTGAAATGGAACCGAACGCAGATATTCAAAAACGATTGACGACACTTGAACGGGAAGTGGCGGCGCTTAAATCGAAGCTTGATGGCGGGTCTGAAGGTAAAAAGTCAGACAAAAACTGGTTCGACGAGGTTGCGGGCAGCATGAAAGACATTCCGGATGATGTCTACGATGAGTTTTTGCAATGCTGCCGCGAGGTTCGAGAAGCTCAAAACGACTATGCAGCGGGCGAGTGATAAATCGTGTTTGTGATTGACACTGATCTCCTTTCGATTATGCAGCGACGTTCCGAACCGGCAACGGGTCAGTTGAAGGGGCGTATGAACATGTATCCGCTCAGCAGCTTCCACGTCACGGTTGTCAATCTGCACGAGCAGATTCTTGGTGCCAACAACTTTATTGCGAGAAATGCTCGTCGCCGCGAAATCACTTTCGGCTACCGTTTGATCGAACTGGCGATGATCGACTACGAACGATTCCAGGTGCTTCCTTTTGATGAACCATCTGCAATACGCTTCGAGGATCTTCGCAAACAGAAGGTGCGTATCGGCACGATGGACTTGAGGATTGCCTCAATTGCACTGACTTATGATTTTACCGTCCTGACTCGCAATGTCGTCGATTTTGAAAAAGTACCCGGCCTGCGATGCGAGGACTGGACCTTGTAGGTTAGCTCAACGCACGGTTTGCACGCAAACACTTTCTGCCAACCGAGGTGCTGTCGTCGGACTATTGCCGGGGACTGGTGAGCGACGACAAAAACGGTCAAGCGGTGCAGCGGCGTTGAATGGTCTATTAGTTCGCTTGCAACTGAAGTAGAATGGGGCGTTCATCGAGGCACAGTTTATGTCGACCACACAACAAGCCTACATCATGCTGGGAAACGAAAACCTGTGGCAGGTGGCTATGCAGTGTCACCGCGCGATGGTGGAATCGCAGATTCCGTATTCTGTCTGCGGTGGAGTCGCCGTTTGTCTGCACGGGTATCAGCGAAACACGGTTGATCTCGATCTCATCATCCGCAGAACGGACTCCAGTGCTGTTCGCGCTGCATTGGAAAACGCAGGGCTGTCGTGGCATGAACAGGAGGCTGAATTCCGGTCTGCGAGCGGCATTCCCATTCAATTCCTGTATACTGGCGATCGCGCGGGCAAAGATGCGGAATTCTCGTTGCCAGAGCCTGAAGGGGAATTGAATGTCGAAATCGTTGAGAACCTGTCTGTCCTGCGGCTGTCAAAGCTCATTGAAATCAAGATCGTCTGCGGTTTGGGAAGCGTCCGACGGACTCATAAAGATCTGGCGGATGTCGTAGAACTGATTGCTGTTCGCAAGCTGGACAGCTCCTTCGCTCGATTTCTTCACAAGTCTGTTCGAAAGACGTTTCGTGAACTTGTGAAAAATGCTCGAGGTCAATCCTGAATGCGGGTCAGGACGCCCAAGCGTACCCTCGTCGCTCAAATTCCCTGGGCTTCCTTTGTTCCACTCAGAATCGGCCACTCGATCCTTCAAAGCAGGATCGGCCGCGCGCTAGCGGTCGATCTCGCCCATCACGATATCGAGGGAACCGACGATGGCAGGGATGTCGGCAAGTGGCACGCCCTGGCAGATCTGGTCGGTGATCGCAACGTTGCAGAAGCAGCTGCTCTTGGCGCGGACGCGGAGCGGGTTGCCTTCGCCGTTTCCGACCACGTAAAACCCCATCTGGCCGCGTGGTGCTTCGGTTTCCAGATACACTTCATCCTTTGGCAGTTTCGAATTCAGTTTGAACACTTCACGGAAACTGCCCGTCGCCGCCTTGTACTTCGGAATGGCCTGTCGCACCAGACGAATGGCCTGCACGACTTCCATCATTCGGACGTAAAAGCGACACCAGTTGTCACCCACGACGGCTTCACGCGGAGCGTCTTTGAACGGAGCCGTGATCACGTCGAAATCATAGTCCTTGTACATCCGCGTGTAGATTGGTTCGCCATCGCGACGCAAGTCGTAATCGATACCACTGCCACGCAGAACGGGCCCGGAGCATGCGTAACTCACAGCCATTTCAGGGGTGAGGACACCCAGACCGGCCGTGCGCTTAATAAAGATGGCATTGCGTGTCAGCAGCGTGTGGTATTCCTTGATGCGAGGTTCCAGCCACTGCAGGAACATTTCAATCGCATCAAGATACGGAAGGCGTTCACCTCGTTTGCGACCTGTCAACGCGGCCATTCCTTCAGGAATCTCGATCTCGTCGGGCAAATCGTGCGTCGCTCCGCCAATGGTCAGATAGCTGTAGGTCAGTCGCGCGCCACAGGCTTCTTCAAACAGGTCCAGAATGATTTCGCGTTCACGGAAGGCATACAAGAATGGACTAAATGTGCCAAGGTCCAGACCGTAGGTTCCCATGCCAAC
>JBBQSE010000434.1:0-7584 GCA_038214195.1 Planctomycetales bacterium | reverse complement strand
TTCGATTTTTTCAGCATGGGGATGAAACGGACTAATGAAATGGATCGATAGTTCTGATTCTCGTCCGAACATTTTGTCGTCAAGCTTGCGTGTGAAATTGAAATCGCGACCACTGGCCGAATGACGCAGCGATCGGCCCTTGAGAGCGGCGTCGAACAGCATCTTTGACAATGCTTCGGCAACGACTTCCGTTTCCACATCCGTGTTTTTGATTTCCGTCTCGACGTCTTTTTCTTCGTTCGTCAGGAATTCGTACAAGTCCCCGTTTCGCTGAACGTAGGTCTGAGTCTCCAGCAGGTTCAGAGCTTCCTGAACCTGCTTCCGCAGGTCGGCCACATTCGTTTTAAAACTATCCAGCATCAGAACTGTCAGGTTGTGCGTCGTTGCTTTGAATTCACGGACGTACTTGACCAAAAACAAAGCCTTCAACAGCCGAATCGCCAGAGCATTGTCGAGGTTTTTTTCTGCCGTGCCGATCGCACTGTGAAGCTGTGACTTCAAGGCTTGTCGCAGGCCCGCAAACATCAAATCAAACGTCGCCAGCTGCCCCACTTCAAACAGTGACAATTGTCGAGCCACATCCTGAAAGACGCCCAGCATCGATCGTTCACCGACCGAGCTGTGTTTGCCCTCAAAGGCATTCGCTTCCGACAGATTGCGAATTGACGACTGGAACAGTACAAACTGGTACGGCACAAACGGATAACAATCGACGAAGTGCGCGATGTCTCGATAGTTACGATATGTTTGAGAGCCATCCGCTAAGTCAAACATCGTATTGAAGTTGTTGGACTGTTCTCGATAAATGTCCTCAAGCGGTTTGACGGCGTCCGGGTCTTTCGCCAGAAGACGCTTTTCGAAGAACAAAAGGGGTCAGGTCTCATTGTTTTGGGGCTAGGAGTGTGATATGATCACTGGATGCCACGAACGAAGAGAATCTGTCCCGCCGGTGAAGTTTTTCATGTGCTCAATCGAGCGGTGGCTCGATTGACGATTTTTGAAAAGCCGGAAGACTACTCGGCCTTCATGCGGGTGCTCGACGAAACATGGCAAATCGTTCCACTCCCGATTTTTGCGATGGTCGCAATGCCGAATCACTGGCATTTCGTGGTGCGACCTGAAACCTTGGATCAGGTCAGCGAATTCTTCCGTCGGCTGACCGTGATGCATACAATGCGCTGGCATGCTCATTACAAGACAGGTGGGACCGGTCATCTGTATCAGGGGCGTTTCAAGTCATTTCCGATTCAGAACGACGACCATCTGTTGACTGTGATGCGTTATGTGGAGCGGAATCCAGTTCGCGCAAGCTTCGCTGAACTTGCGGAAGACTGGAAGTGGAGTTCGGCTCATGTTCGCCGTCGCTCGCCAGCAGAGCGTCACTGGCTGGCAATTCCGGACGATCCGCCCTTGCCACGAAACTGGCGATCGTGGGTTAATAAGGCGGAGACGGAAGGCGAATTGCAGGTTGTTCGCAACAGCGTCCAACGCGGTCTTCCATTCGGAGACCAGAAGTGGACCACAAGCAGTGCCGTCCGGCTCGGGCTCGAAAGCAAAACTCGCCCACGCGGAAGACCAAAGAATGAGGCCTGACCCATTAATCGCTTCCACGCCTTAGCGTGGCGTGCGGCTTCGGAATTGGGCAAAAAATGGATGGGCAAAAGATGAGAAACGCATGTAGGCAGTTGGAAAACTACCATTCGTAAGTTTTGGGGTAGAACAATCGAGTTGGACAAATCTATCCGACGTCTCGCGGCGAGCGGGCGTGTTCGCTTGGATTTTCGCTTGAGTCCATGTCATTGAACTTGTGCATGGGTGCTTAGTTGGACAGCGTCACTTTTTCCGAAGTAGTAGCCCGAAGCGTAAGCGAGGGAACGAGTTAGGATCAATCCCTCGCTCTCGCTTCGGGCTACAAAAACGCTGGGTTTTCGCCAAGAGTGGCGCAGTCCAATTAGTGTCGGTGTTTTCCGCTGTTTGACCATTGGAGGCTTAGGAGAGGTTTACACTATTCGGTTTGGATCCAATGAACGACGACCCCTCGATAAAGAATCCGGCCTATCAGGCACTGACTAATCAGCAGCTTTCTGAGATCGACGCGGTGTGTGGCCGTTTCGATCAGGAATTGCTGAACGGCGGCAGTCCGCGCATTGAGACATTCATGACGGGTGTTCCTGAAGCAGCTCGGGACGGACTGCTGGCAGAGCTGATTGCGATGGAATTGGAATACCGTGCGCAACAGCGGGATGAACCTCAGCAGGATGAGTACATCCAGCGATTTCCAGAGCAGGGACTTGTCATTGCGGGTTTGTTTGCTCGGGATGAACAGGCCGGTCAGTTCATGGAGACGCCGGTGGATGCAGGCAGTTCAGCAGTCGAAAAAACCTTGCTGTCAAAATCCTCGGACGATGGAGACCTGCAAGACGGGCGTGCTTCCGACGAAGACGCATTCTGTAGATATCTGAAACCGACGACACGCGAAGGTTGGCTCGGTCGATTGGGACACTACGAAGTCGAAGTGGTTCTCGGAAGCGGAGCGTTCGGAATCGTTGCCAAAGCCTTTGACGAGAAGCTGCACCGAGTTGTGGCGATCAAGCTGATGAATCCCGAACTCGCCACGACCTCGCCGCCGCGAAAACGGTTCCTGCGAGAAGCCCGCTCGGCGGCTTCGGTGACGCACGAGAACATCGTCACGGTTTACGCGGTGGAAGAAGAGCCGATTCCGTATCTGGTCATGGAGTACATTGCCGGACAGACCTTACAGCAGCGAATGAAAAGCGTTGGTCCGCTCGACGTGGTGGATGTGCTGAGGATCGGGCAACAGGTCGCTGCCGGGCTGGCCGCCGCGCATTCGGCAAACCTGATTCATCGTGATATTAAGCCGTCTAATATCCTGTTGACTAATGGCGTTGTTGAGAAGGCAAAGATTTCCGATTTTGGTCTGGCCCGGGCCGTGGACGATGCCAGCATCACGTCCAGCGGGTTGATCGCCGGCACGCCCATGTACATGGCTCCGGAGCAAGCACGAGGAGAAACGCTCGATCATCGTGCCGACCTGTTCAGCCTGGGAAGTGTACTCTATCAGATGACTAGTGGCCGTCCACCTTTCCGTGCAGCCAACACGGTCGCTGTTCTCAAGCGAGTCTGCGAGGACACGCCGCGACCGCTCAACGACGTCATACCGGAAACACCCGGCTGGTTGCAGTCGATCATCTTTCGCTTGCTGGAAAAGGATCGCGAGGATCGTTTTCAGTCGGCTCAGGAAGTTGCTGATCTGTTGGCTCGCTGTCAGCGCGAGTTGGATCATCGCGGCAACGTAGTTTCGGTTGTGCCCCCGCGCTCCACCGCCTCTGGTGGTGCTGCAGGTAACAAAACGACCAAAGCAGCATGGCCCAGGCGATTGGTGGTAGCAGTGCTGGTCGCCCTTTCAGTCCTCATGCTCACGATCACAGGTCCCGGGTTGGCACGCTGGTTCGACACGCCAATCACGACGTTGCCGCAGGCGGAAACAAGCGGCGGTATGGACGGTGACATGCCTGAACAACCGCCACTCAACGGTAGAGCGACGACCATCTCTCCCGCTGTAACTAAAGATGAAGCGGACGTCGCAATTGTATTCCTCGAAGGCAATCGCCGGCGTCATGATAGCCCAGACCACGGCGTGGAAGTCCACATCGACATTACAGATGGCGAGCAGATCATCCAGCACGCGAGAAGAATGGATTTCGATTTCTTGAAAAACAATACCCTCCTCGATCCCTATTTTGCCCACGGGTGGTGGAAAACCTCGGACGCGGAATGGAGCGACCTTCGTGCGATCCATTTTCAGTCGGGGTTGGACAGCAAAGACGCCATTTGGGGTGTGAGCACGAATAGGGCAAATAGCCTGATCGGTTCGACCATCATTGTAACAGGTTCCGAAGACAAGAATCCGTTTTTCGAGGCGAAGAATGCCATGGTGGTGCCATTTGGACAGGGTAAGTGGATCAAGGTGAACACGAATGATAATGAGCATGAACCTGGCGTGGCGAACGGGTCTATTTATCTCTCGGATCGGGGATGGCTGGAGTTGTGCTGGATGGGTGAGAAAGAGAGTTTGATCAATTCTCACAAGACCTGGTATTTGCCCTCTGGAACGACTTTGCACGATCTCGGCCTTCGACCTGGGACCGCTCACACTTGGGAAGATGATGTGTTCGGCACCGTGAAGCTTCTGATTCAACCCGGAGCAGAAGCCGAAGCTGAAATCCCGACACTGCCGCAGACGGAAAGTGCCTCCGCTTTCAATT
Organism: Planctomycetales bacterium; assembly: GCA_038214195.1. GTDB lineage: Bacteria > Planctomycetota > Planctomycetia > Planctomycetales > Planctomycetaceae > SXXK01. The sequence continues at coordinate 3,298 of JBBQSE010000434.1, read as the reverse complement.
CGATAGACGAACGTGCGACAACAGCCAGGCACAGCTGGCCCACTGATCCCGCGCCGCCAGCAATCGCCCTACTCGATGCTGATCAAATCCAATGAACGACCCCTCGATAAGAAATCCGGCCTACCAGGCACTGACTGATCAGCAACTTTCTGAGATCGACGAGCTGTGTGACCGTTTCGATCGGGAGTTGGTGAATGGTGACGGTCCGCGTATTGAGACATTTCTGGCAGATGCTCCCGAGGCAGCTCAGGACGGACTGCTGGCAGAACTGCTGGCCATGGAATTCGAATACCGGACTCAGCAGGGTGATGAACCGGAGCGGGACGAATACATCCAGCGATTCCCGCAACAGGAACGCGTCGTCGCCGGGGTGTTTGCTCGCGATGCAACAACACAGTTTCCGGGCAACGACAAGACTTCGAAACCGGTCAACGTTCCGCCCGTCCTGGCCAATTTTCGCCTGATTGAAGAAATCGGGCGAGGCGGAATGGGTGTCGTCTGGCTGGCCGAACAGGACAAGCCGGTCAAACGCCGAGTCGCCCTCAAGCTGATCAAGTCGGAATTGGCGTCGAAGGATGTGATCGCACGGTTTGACGCCGAAAAACAAGCCCTGGCGCTCATGGATCACCAGAACATCGCGAAAGTTCTGGATGCCGGGACAACAAACGAAGGTCGTCCGTACTTCGTGATGGAATTGGTCGATGGAGTCCCCATCACTCACTACTGCGATAACAACAAACTGAGTATCGATGAACGACTGAAGCTGTTTGTCACGGTTTGCAAAGCCGTTCAGCACGCTCATCAAAAAGGAATTATTCATCGCGATCTGAAGCCGTCGAACGTGCTCGTCACCGTCATCGACGGCGAACCTGTGCCCAAAGTGATCGACTTCGGTCTGGCGAAAGCCGTCGGACAGAACGTGCAGTTGACGGATGCGACGATGGTTACGGAATTCGGCAAGGTCGTCGGTACGGTTCGATACATGTCGCCCGAGCAGGCCGAACTGAAAGGAATGGATGCCCAGAATGTTGACACTCGGACGGATGTCTATTCGCTCGGCGTCATGCTGTATGAGCTGTTGACGGGCTCCACTCCCCTGGATAAAGAAACCCTGGGGAAGAACGCTGTGTTGAAGATTCTCCAAATGCTGCGAGAAAACGACCCGCCTCGCCCCAGCAATCGACTGAGTTCGTCATCACACGAGGTGAATTCCGCCGTCAGCGACCGGCGAAGACTGTCTCCGGCAAGACTGCAGCAACTTCTGAAGGGGGAACTCGACTGGGTCGTGATGAAGGCCCTTGAGAAAGATCGCGCCCGAAGGTATCCAACGGCAAATGATCTCGGTCAGGACATCACCAACTATCTGACGGGCGAAGCCGTCCTTGCCCGGCCACCATCGACGTGGTATCAGGTTCAGAAGTTTGCACGCCGGCATCGCGGACTTGTCGCTGCCATGCTCGTGATTGGAGTCGTGTTACTTGCGGGTATCGCCGGAACGAGTTACGGACTGATTCAGGCGAATCAGAAAACCAAACTCGCGGTAGACAAGACGCGAGAAGCAGACGATGAACGCGGGAAGGCGAAAGCCAGCGAACAACTGGCACTCCTGGAAAAGGACCATGCTCAATCGAATGCGCAACGCGCCGTTGCCGCGGAAAATCTGGCGTCCGACGAAGCCCGGCGCACACGCGATTCCGAAGCGGGTGCAAAGTTTCAGCTCAGCATCGCCAGGTACGATGCCGGGCGAGCTGTGGAGGCTCGAAGTCTGTTGCATCAGATCCCGCACGAGTACCGTGACAACTTCGAGTGGCACTGTTGCAATCGGCGATTCCACGGCAGCGATTTCACGTGTTATGGACACACGAAGGAGGTGTACGAGGTCGCTTTCAGTCCTGATGGTAAGTGGCTTGCTTCGGCAAGCAGTGACGGGACGATCAAACGGTGGGATGCGGTAACCGGTCAGGAACTCGCTTCACTCAAGGGGCATGAAGGTCACGTCATAGGTCTCGCTGTTAGTCCGGATGGAACCCGCATTGCGTCGGGTGGGTATGACAGGACGGTCAGACTCTGGGATGTGGAATCGGGTGAAGTCGTCCACGCTATGATCGGTCATACCGGTTCGCTTAACTATGTTGCCTTCAGTCCGACCGGAGATCGAATCGCATCGACATCGGATGACAAAACCATCAAGTTCTGGGACGCAAAAACCGGTGAAGAAATCAGAACGATCACCGGGCACACGGCTGCGGTGTTGGGCGTCGCCTTCAGTCCAGACGGCGAGCGACTTGCTTCGACAAGTGATGGTGATCAATCGGTGCGGATCTGGGACTCACAATCCGGCGAGCAGATCACCATAGTCCGCCAGGGTAGGGCGGATACGCGACGCGTGGCTTTCAGTCCCGATGGCACGCGACTCGTTGCAGTGAGTTATGGCATGTTCTCGATGTGGAACACGAAAACGTGGCAACTTGTCGCGGAAGAACGGAAGGCGCACGATCGAGTCGTCCGTTGTGTCGCCTTCAGTCCGGACGGAACTCAATTCGCAACCGGCGGTGACGAGACAAACATCAAACTGTGGGAAACGCAATCGGGCAAATTGACTGTGACGCTCAGCGGACATGCCAAAACTGTTTGGGGCATCGCCTTCAGTCCCGATGGTTCGCGTCTCGTCTCCGGCAGCAAAGACACAACCGTTAAAATCTGGGACGTTCGAGACGGGACCAACGATCTTACGCTCAGGGGGCACTCGGACAAGGTTATCGGCGTCACCTTCAGCGCGGATGGCAGGCAACTTGCATCCGGTGGCGGCGGCGGATCGATAATCCTGCGGGACGCCCAGACGAGCGAAGTACTTTTCACGCTGAACGGGCATACGGACACCGTTGACGCACTGTCCTTCAACCCGGACGGGACACGGCTCGCTTCGGCAGGTGACGACCACACAGTGCGACTCTGGGATACTCACTCCGGCGAAGAGATAGCAGTGTTGAGAGGGCATACCAGCTGGGTTCGCGGAGTCGCGTTTAGTCCGGATGGCACCGCACTCGCATCGGCCGGATGGGACGGAATCATCAAACTCTGGGACGCACACTCGCACGAGGAAACCGCTACGCACGAAGGCCACCGTGGCGGGTTGTATTGTGTCGCCTTCAGCCCGGATGGGTCACGTCTGGCTTCCGCAAGCAGTGACAAAACAATCAAGCTGTGGGATGCTCATTCCCGCCAGGAAATACGCACGCTGCAGGTACAACCTTTTCTCGCGAGGTCTGTCGCTTTCGGCCCGCGTGGAGAACGACTC
>JBBQSE010000433.1:0-7602 GCA_038214195.1 Planctomycetales bacterium | reverse complement strand
CGCAGGTGCCGGTGCGTGATACAGCGTCTGGTCACGCCTCTGAATCCGTTTTTGATGTCACTCGATCCAGTCGCGGTGGGCGTCAAATTCCTACAGTGCCCGCGTCATCGCCTGAAGTGCGGTCGCAACCTGCGAATCCTGCTGTTGACAGATCGTCAGCAGTTCCCGCCTCGACGGTTCAGCAACTCGCGACAGTGTCATCGTCGAAAATGTCTGATGCACAGCTTCGCAGCTTTCTGCTGGATCTGGTGATTGAACTGACTGGTTACGCACCGGATGTTGTGGAGTTTGACGCTGACCTCGAAGCTCATCTCGGAATTGACAGCATTAAGAAGGCGCAAATCCTGGGCGAAATGGGAGTGTGGCTGGGGCTGACGGTGCGGCCCGATGGATTGCGGTTTGATTCCGTACGCACGCTTGATGATGCCATTCAGTTGCTGCGGCAGCTCGCGGAAGCGGAGACCGGCGTGCAGACGTCCGAAGACGTTGCTGAAACCTCAGGAATCGAAAACGACCAGTGGGAATCGGTCACCGAATTCCATGATGTCCGAGCGAACACCACTCGAAAAAAATCGAGCAACAAGGTCGCCGGGTCCGCGTTGCTGCCTCCGGATGAACAGCTGGACGACTTGCTAATTGAATACGTGGTGGACCAAACCGGCTATGATCGCAGCGTTGTCGATCTGGACGCTGACCTCGAAGCGGATCTGGGACTCGACAGTATCAAACTTGCACAGCTGATCGGGCAGATGCGGGAACAATTCAATCTCGAGTCGCTTACGCTGGAATCGATTGGTCAACGACGATTTCGGACGTTGCGTTCGATCCGCGAGTTTCTGGTGCAGCATGCGGCGGACGGTTCCGACAGCATCGACCATGATGACCAGGCACCGCCGTGGAGCAATCCGAACACCGAACCTCGACGCGGCGAAACTCGAACGAGTTTGAATGACGTCTCCGCTGCGACGACGAGAATCCTTCCGATTCCAAGTGCTCCGACGGCTCACGCTTTGGCAATGCGTGGCTTCGAGTCAATCAGTGTCGATACATCAGGCTGGTCAGAATGGTTTGCGGCAAATCGCGATTTCGCCCATGCAGAGGCCGCCGTCCACGCCGGGATCGAGCAGGGACAACAGCATCAGACTCAAATCCGCGCGGCGCTGCGATTCCTCGTGAATCAACCGGTCGGGGTGGTTGCCCAGCGTGATTGGAGTGTTACCGAATCCGCGCACCTCAAAGGTCTGGCGACGGGTGCCGGAGTTGCGGAATCTTCAGTGCGATTCGCGGCCGCTTTGATCCATGAACGGTTGCGTCCTGACGGATTTCGATCAACCGAAACACCTGCCAATGCAGAAAATCATGCGGAAAAACTTGGAAAGCCTGTCTCTGTGGCGGCATCACAGCAGACTCAGCGGTTTGCCCTGCGAGTTGTGCCGGCTCCCAGACGCGCCGGGATGCCCGTTGACCCCGTTCTGCATGGTGCCGCGCTGATCCTTGGCGACAATGCTGTGGCGAAATCACTTGCTGAACGCATTCGCGGACTGGGGCAGAAAGCAATCGTGCTCAGCACTTCAGCACCTATTGCACAACTCGAACACAAACTCCAGGAGTTATGGAGCCACACCGCAACGCCGCATTTGTTCCTCGCAATGGCCTTTGATATCGACGCCGCGCGAAACCTGTCTGAATCGGACTGGACATCTCGCCGACCCGCCGCACTTGAGGTGCCGTTTCGTATCTGCCAATTGTGGATGCAAAACACTATCGATGCGGATCGCATGGAAAACGCCAGTGTCGTCGCGCTGACTCAATTGGGCGGCGATTTTGGTTTTAGCGGTAAGCATGTGCATTCGATTGAGGCCATCGGTGGTCTGGTCAAGGCCATGCTGATCGAAGCGTGGATGCGAGGTTTTCGCACGACTCCGATGAAGGTGATCGATATTGCGTCGGACTTGACGCCGGAGTTGTCCGCGCGAGGCGCGCTGCAGGAACTTGCCGTGCCATCGTACGATATGGAGATCGCATTCCGTCGCGTAGAAAGCCTCAGCTCAACGATTACGAAGCCGCGCACCAGTGCCCGTGTCGCTGACGAATCCCCTGCTCGATACTGTGTCCAGGCGATTCCTGCGCCACTGGACGCCACAAATCAACGTCCGAACAAAATCACGCGCGGCGGAACATGGATCGTGTCTGGGGGCGGGCGCGGTATTACCGCTGTCATCGCGATGAAGCTGGCAGAGAAGTACAACCTAACGCTGCACCTGCTGGGGACGGCTCCGGTCCCGCACCTGACGAATGAATTTGTGCTCCAGGTTGCTCGGGATCGCAGCGGTGTTCGCAATGGCATTATGCAGGAAGCATCGTCTCGCAAAGAAAGTCCTGTGGAAGCCTGGCGCAATACAGAAAAGGCACTGGAGATTCATGCAACTCTCCGCGAGTGCCTCGAATCAGGAATCACGGCGACGTACCATTGTTGCGATGTCGCCGACTTCGCTGACGTTGAGAAGACGATTGCGGCCATTCGAAAACAGGCGGGCTCAATCTGCGGAGTCATACACGGTGCTGGTGCCGGTCAGGATGCCAGGTTTGATCGCAAGCGACCGGACAAAGTTGAAAAATGTCTGCGAGCCAAGATCGACGGGTCCCTCGCCATGATGCAGGCCACAAAATCAGATCCGCTGGAATGGTTCGTGACGTTTGGTTCGATCAGCGGTCGATTCGGAGCGAACGGTCACACGGACTATTCGCTCGCCAATGACATGATGGCCAAGATCGTGGATCGCTATCGCAGCCAGCGCCCCGAGGTGCAGAGCCTGACCTTCCACTGGCATGCGTGGGGCGATATCGGCATGGCGACCAAGCCCGAAGCAAAACTGGCTTTGGAAATGATTGATATGGAATTTATGCCGGCCCGCGACGGCATTGCACACTTCATGCGGGAACTGGAGTATGGCGGCGATGAACCGGAAGTGCTGATTACCGATGAGAGCTATTTTCGCAAGTTCTTTCCGGCCGAACGCCTAACCGTGAACTCTACACAATCGGTTTTGCCAACGCCGGCGTTGCTTCCGCAGGCAGTGATGCGACATGCGGACGGCGTCTGCTCCAGTGTTGTAACTTTGAATCCCGTGTCCGATCGCTTCCTGTCGCAGCATCGCGTCAAGAACCGTCCGACTCTGCCATTCGTCGTGGCCCTGGAATTGATGGCGGAAGGCGTGCGTGCCAGAACCGGACAACCGTTCGCCGGAATCTGCCTCGAGGCAAAGGCAATGCACGCAATCCGATTCGCATCCGACGATTCGCTGGCGGTAACGGTTCAAACTCGTCCTGGTGACGACGGCACGATCGAGTGTCGATTATTGGCCGACGTGCGCCGCCGCGACGGTCGCATGGTGGCGGAGGATCGTGAGTTCTTCCGTGCAATTTTTGATGTTCGTCAACAGCGAGCCGCTGCCTCGACGAAAGCATTTGAACTCCCGCAGCATAACGCAGGCCTTCAGTGGCGGCGGATCGAATACGGGCTTCCTGACGGTCTGATTTATCACGGAGCGGAATTGCAGGAACTGCGTGAAGTCGCGGATGATGGCCAGACAATTTTCGGTCGTATCGCGGCGTCGGCACCCGTACAGCTGTTTGGCGGCTCTCGCGCAACGGGTTTTACTGTGCCGTGTGCCACGATGGATGCCTGCCTGTATGCCGTAGGCTACGGGGCATGGTTTCGTCATCAGAAACCCAGCCTTCCAGTGAGCTTCGACAAGATTGAATTTGGACGATTGCCGGATCCGGGAGAGCCATGTCTGGTACGAATCCAGCAGGTTGAGGTACTGCCATCGGGAGCCAGTTGGGACTTTCAACTTCAGGGCCACAACGGAGATCGTCTGTTGACGGTGAGCGGTTATCAGATCGGTTGGCTGCGAGTTGGCTAAGGTGCGACCCCGCAATGCAGTGGACGAACTCTTGAAGAGAAGCCCGGTTTTTTTGAAAAGCCGGGCTTCTAAACTGGCTGGTTGTTTTCAGACAAGATCGAATCATGTACCAGTCACCCGTCTATTTTGAAGCGCCACTGCAACCACGGCATTACTTTTCCGACGATTTGCATGCGTGCGAAGGACGGTGCGTCTTTGAGTCGACGTGGCAACTGGTAGGACTGGCGTCGTCTGTCAGCCAGCCGGGACAGTATCTGGCAAAACAACTTGGAAGCGTGCCTGTCGTTGTTCGGAACTTCGACGGTCAGTGCGTGGCCCTCCGCAACGTGTGTGCTCATCGGCATTGTACTCTGGTCTCATCGACATCGGGGCACAGTGAAAAGCTCAAATGTCCATTCCATGGATGGGAGTATGGTGCCGACGGGCGGACGCGGAAGATTCCTGCGTCGATGAATTTCCCGAACTTCGATCGAGAGCGATTCAAGCTCTCGTCGTTTCCTCTGGAGCAATGCGGCGACTTGCTGTTCGTGCGGATTTCCGACCAGGGACCGTCGCTGCGGCAATGGTTGGGGGATCTGTTCGAGCGGCTTGAATCGTGGACTTCGAGGCCGGACTGGAAGCCTGCCGTAGAACGCGAACTCACTTTGTCTGCCAACTGGAAGATTCCCGTTGAAGGTTCACTGGAAAGCTATCACATTCCCGAAGTTCATCCGCAGACGTTTGCGGTCGATCCAGGTGAAGCAAACAGCGATCACGCTTTCGCAAAATACTCGTCATCGTTCTATTCGTCATTCAACGCCGAACGATTCCCGGACAGATTGCTTCGAGTCTGGGAACAGTTCATTTTGAAGCTGCTGGGCGTCAAGTATTTGGGCGCGTACGAGCATCATCATGTGTTTCCAAATCTCTTGATTTCGCACACAGAATCACTGACGCTGGTGCAAATCATTCGGCCAGTGACTGGTGGAACATCCCTGAGCGATGTCTGGCAGTACGGTAGGCAGTCGCGCCGCAACAATCCGATTTCGAAGCTGACCGCGTTTCTGTGGGGGCGATTTACGGGCTGGTTGTCGTATCAGGTTCTAAAGGAAGACATCCGTATTTTCTCCCGTGTTCAGCGCGGTGAATCGGCGGCCGTCGATCACGCGGTTCTCGGTCGATGCGAAGAACGATTGCACGCGTTTCAACAATTCATTGTTGCTCAGATTGATGCTGTCCAACGCCACGGGACAGCAATGGAAGCACCGATAAGTTGCGGCCAGCCAACATGTGACCCGGCAGGATTCTGTAATAGTGAAAGACAGGACAATGATTGATCTTCGCGGCAAAGTTGCTTTGGTGACCGGCGGTTCTCGTGGCATCGGACGTGCGTGCGTGGAGTCGCTGACGGCCAGCGGTGCCACAGTGGTTGTCAATTATCTGAATTCGCACAATGAGGCGAAGGATCTGGTGAATTCCATCCAGAACGTCGGCGGTCAGGCAATTGCGGTGCGCGCTGACGTCTCCGAGCGTGACGATGTGCTGGCCATGATTGATGTGATCGGCAACCAGTTCGGGAAGCTGGACATTGTGGTAAGTAATGCTGCGGCGGGTGGATTTCGGCCGCTGACACAGGTGACACCGGCGGGATTTGATGCGATTCTGCGAATGAACGCCGCTCCACTGTTATGGCTGACGCAGGCAGCGATTCCCCTGTTCAAGGCATCGCAGGAGATATCGCGTGTGATCGCGATCTCGAGTCATGGATCAATCCGCGGAATACCCAACTATGGTCTGATCGGATCATCAAAGGCCGCACTGGAAAGTCTGGTGCGGCATTTGGCGTTCGAACTGGGGCGATCCGGGATCAATTTTAACGCGGTGATGCCGGGAATTGTCGCCACGGATGCGATCAAGACACTCCCCGGATCTGCGGAAATGCTGGCATTCGTGCAGGAACAGATCCTGGTGCGAAAACGGATGCTGCAACCGGCCGACGTCGCCAGTACGGTACTTTTTCTGGCCAGTGCGCTGAGTGATTTGATTCAAGGGCAGGTGATCGTTGTCGATGGCGGCATCAGTATTCGGGTCTGAAGCGCGGCTTGCCTGGATTCAGCGAACGCAACCAGAATACACTACACCACGGAGAATTTATGGTCGTTCCCTCGCAAACAACTGGCGACCAGACATCTCCCGACGAGAGCGCCGCAGCAACGCATGGTCGAACACCATTCGCGCCATTGCCGCTGACGCCGCTTGAAGCGTTCCTGCATCAGTGTGACACTCCGAAATCGGCGATGGTTATTCGCGTAATCCTCCGTTTCTCCGGCGAGTGTCAACTGGAGCCGTGTGTGGAAACAATGCAGCGTGCGATCAGACGCCATCCGCTGCTGTGTTCACGCCTGCGGAAAATTGACGGAAAGTTGTGTTGGGTGCCAGGCGAGCCGGAACCGACAACCGTGAGCACTCAACGTGGTTCGATTTTTGAACTCGAATGTGGCTTGATGAGTAAAACCATCGACTTGACACAGTCCGCCGGGTTACACACTTCAATCACTGTCATGGACGATGGAATCCGAGTGATGCTGGATGCCCATCATGCCGCAACTGATGGCAATGGAATTCGGCAGGTCGTCACCGACTGGCTCACGATGTACCACGGTGAAGTCAGCGGAACGCAGGCAAAACTGACTGAGTACGCCCCTGAAAGACTGGGTACCCGAGACCAGTTTCCTCAAACAAAATCAGTCGGTCCCATCAGCCTGAAGGATGCGATTCGGAATTTCCTGGTCACCATTCGAGGCAAGACAGCTCGCTGGGTACCGCTGAGTCCGCCTCCGCATTTGACCTCTGCGGCTGCCTGCAGCCATTGCGTTGAAGTGATCCTCTCCGACGACCAGGAAAAGAAAGTCCTTGAACGACTGGCTGCGTGGAAAGTACATATCAATGACATGGTGATGGTGTGCGGGATGTCCGTGTTTGCTCGACTGGCAACGCCGGGAGCGATGTCCCATCGTGTGACAGTATTGAATCCAGTCGAGTTACGCAGGCCGTCTGATCGTGATTTACCCGCAGTCAATCGATTTGGGTTTGCATTCATGCGGCGGAAGCGTTCGGAGTGTCTGGATCCCGCATCGATACTTCGTGGAATTCAGGGCGAAATGCAGTACGTCCGATCAAATTTTATCGGCGTCGAATTCATTAAAGGGCTCGCTACAGCGTCGAAAATTCCCGGTGGCATCGGATTTTTTCGATCTCTAAAATTGTTCATCCCGTCGTTTCAGGCGACATGTCTGGGCGATGTGACGCGAGGATTGCGGCGGACGCTTCCGTGGCAGGATGGTTTCCCCGTTGCAGGTCGGTTGCGGTGGGAAGCCTCCACTGGATTTGCTCCGCCTGCTGATCCGGTTCCCGTGAGTATTTCGACCTGCGAGACGAATCAGCGAATCGCTTTGGCGATTCGAACCTCGCCACATTTTCTGACGATGGAGCAAACAAAAGCATTTACGGCGGATTTGGTGGAATTGCTGTGTTCGATTCCTCTGCCTGAAGAGCAGACCACTTCTGGCGACAACGCAGATTCGCCATGAACGCGAACCTGACTTCCGAACTGCGATTTGCTGGCCCGTTTGCAATGCTGTCCGAGTGCAATCTGTGGCTGGCGCTGGACGAAGGAGTGCCTGAGGCCAGCAGAGCA
>JBBQSE010000432.1:0-7629 GCA_038214195.1 Planctomycetales bacterium | reverse complement strand
AGCGACTGCGAGCCGTCGCAGGCTTCAGCTCGACCAATTCGGCGACTTCGTCCATCGTCAGCCCTTCAAAGTGGCACAGCGTGATGATCTCGCGATCGATGTCTTCCATTTCGTCGAGTGTCGCCCGGACGTTTTGCAGATTCTCATTATGAGCTGCCGCTTCACTCGGAGTCGTCAGGCTGGCCGCGAGATATTCGCAGATCATGTCAGACGACTTGGGATCCCACCAACGGTCGCTGATCGGCACTTCACAATGCACATTTCGATTCTGCGCAACACAATGACGACGGTGCAGATCAATCAGCGTTTGAGATGCCTGCTGATACAACCACACGTAGAAGTGAGTGACATCGGAGTCAACATAACCGTCATAGCGGGATCGAATTCTCAACCAGGTTTCTTGCAGGACATCGTCGGCATCAACGCGGCGACGCAGTTGCGGTGACATGCGAATCAGCAGCATTCGCTGCAGTCGCGGTGAGTCTTTTTCAAACAATTCTGCCAGGACAGATTCGCCGCCCTGACGCAAACGGTCTTTATCACCTCGAACTGTCAAAGTCGCAGGAGGTGAAGTCACCATTTCGTTCTTCCCGTCAACAGCATTCCCAGTCGCTTCGTAAGCCGTCGAAACGTTTCCACAAATTGACCGAACGCCCGCGATCGCACGCTCGCAACACCGAACACCAGCCCGACCATTGCCATGTTTGGCATGGCGGCATTCTCACCGACATGGCTTGTGGGAGAATCGCCCTCTGTTTGAGATTGGACAGTCGTGAGCATTGCTGCGTAGCGGCCATCATCGAATGGATTCACTCTTCGAATACTCGCTTCCAATCCGTTGCGGTATCCGCCCGCCGGGATAACCGCGAACTGAGTGTTGTCGTTCAATGCATCCAGACCCGAATCCACAAATCCGCCTGCCGTTTGTTGGTTAAAGAATTCAATGGCCACAGCAATTGAAGCTCCACCATCAGATGAGTCGATATTCAGCTCAAGTCCTTCAGATTGATCGAGCTCTGTTGAGTGGCGTTCGTTGCGGCTTGACTCTTCAAGTGCCTCAGGATGTTCTTGCAATGAGTTTCCGGAGCGGATATCCGCCGCCGATATTGGCCGAGGAAACTCGATGAAACCATCGAAATCCGGTTGCCAATAGCGATCGACAGCCGTTTCAGCGGACGTTTGAATTGATCCCTCGTCGCTTGACTGAGAGAGCAATGAATATGCTAAAGCTGTGGTAGCAGCGGAAGACGCGCTACGGAATGCAATCTCCGCTTTACGCTGACCGTTTTTACTCGTCAGCAAAAGCCCATAACTGTCATAGCTGACTGCGAGTTGTTGCTGGAAATCCAGGCGACTCGGGTAAGCTTCAGCCAATGTGTTCTGCAGCTCGATCGCCTGCTGATGAAACTTGAGAGCTTCTGTCGGCGACCGTTGAATCATAGTGGAAGCCAGGTTTTCCAATGTGGCCGCAAGATAACGCTGACCTTGCTCATCGCTCGGCTGTGCCGCGTTGAACTTTGACAGAACGTCGCGTGCCTGTTGCAGAAACTTTACTGCGTCAGCCGGTTGCTTTTGCTGAATTCTTAAGAGGCCGATGTTGTTCCACGTCAGCCCGGATTTCCACCGGTTGTTGCCGGAATTTGTCTGCAGCAGGTTTTCGAATGCCGCACGAGCTTCCTTGTGAGCCGCCAGAGCCTCCTGCGGTTGTCCCCACACGTTCCGTCAGTGACGCAACTTTGTTGAGCGTGATGGCAAGATTTTCGGTGAGTCCTTCGGATCGCTCCGATCGTCGAATGAAACTTCGATAGTGTTCGATCACATCGCTCAACACCATTTGACGAATGGTGTCCGTCCCCGGAATCAATGCCAATTCGCTGTCCAGTTGCAGGCCAAACCGGTCAACCACCTGTTGAGTTTCACGGAAGTTTTCCTTCGCCAGTGTCAATGCCGCATCCGTCTTTGTCATTTCATTCAAGACAATTCCGGTCGTCGCCAGTGACGCACCCAGAAGTATGGCCAAGACTGACACAATCGCGGTCATTGTCCGGCGGCGTTTTGCGGTCCAGCGAATCAGTCGCTCGGTCACGGTAGGTCGTCGAGCAATCGTGGTTTCCCCAGTTAAAAATCGCCCCAGATCGTCGGCCAGTTGTCCGGCCGTTTCGTAGCGATCCTCACGCAGTTTGGCACAGGCTTTCAGAATGATGTTTTCCAGGTCACGCGGAATTTCTGCATTCAACCTTCATCGTGAAAATATCGTCCAGCGATACCCCACGAATGCGTTTCATAGCCAGATAGCTGGCACCACTGTGTTCCCCGGTATCGTACACAGGCACAATGTTCGGGTGATCGATCTGCGCCAGAATCTGAGCTTCATTGCGGAACCGCAGCACACTGAGCTGATTTAGCCCTGAAGAATACGGCAGTACTTTCAAGGCGACCGTTCGCCCCAATTTGGGATCACGCGCTTCTATAGACAACCGCCATTCCACCGCGACCGATTTCTGCGATGATTTCGTAGCTGCCAATCCGTTGCGGCGTGTTCCGTCGCAGAATCTGATCCATCGAATGCGCGCTTGCTTGTTCCAATGCAGCGACTGAAGGACTCAGCTCACGCAGATCCTCAGCAACCTCCGGAAATCTTCCTTCATAATGCAGAATCGATTTCACACATCCCGCTCGCAAATCTTCACGAAACGCCGCCAACGCCACGTCCAGCGGATCACCCACGAACGTCTGGTTGAGCGAATGAGCCAGGTGCGAATGCTCTTCAGACCGCAGCATCATGACAGTGGTCCTTTCTTTGCTTCTACGATCATCTTCAATCTCCTTTCCTCGTATAACGCAGAGCAATGCGAGATTGAGTTCTGTTTTGGGCCAAAGATCTTCCAGATTTAGTAGATTTGTTTCCCTGGCAGCAAAAATACACGTGTCGCGCGTCCTGCGGAGATGAATTTTTCTGCGAAGAATTCTATTCGTGGAGGTATCGCTTTTGGGTATTCTGGCACCACCGACCCCGCGTCGGTGGACCACTGACTGGTAAGCTACAGCAGAAAACCGGCACTCCACCCTGGCTTGTACCGACCCTGCGTCGGTGTAGCCGCGACGCATAGCCAAAAGTCGCCCAACCACCGACACGGGGTCGGATGGAGGGTGTTCTTCGCGATGTCTTTGTGTTGTAGCTGATCAGTCATGCTCCCACCGACGCGGGGTCGGATGGAGAGCGATTCGCAATGGCGACCTTGGGTCGCGGGCGATGCCCGCGCCAAGACTTCATCCGGACGATTTTATTGTCGGCCTGATCGATATTGACGGAATGGCTGTCTGCGACGCGGCTCGAAAGCAACGAGCGAATTTGTCAAATCCGCCGAAGTCAGTTGACGAGTTGCTGGAGGGTTTCGAATGCGTTGGTTTAGTGAAGACCGTTGAGTTCGTTCGACGGCGGCGTGAGCTTCTGTAGCAGTGCTGACGCCAGCTTTCATCAACGAGGCCTAACCCTTTTTCGTTCGCTTTAAGTCTCGTGACGATGGCCTGGTTGGCAAGACTACGGGGTCGTAGTTGATGCCGTAATTCTATTTGCCCAGTCGTAACCAGAGGTCGCAGGTGGCAGAGTTCTCCCTTCGTTCTGGTAGACCTCGATGGCCTCCTGGACAATTTGACAGAGTTCGTCAAAGACAGCTCGTTCATCAGCGCCGTGGCAACCTCCGTAGAAAAGTCCAGGACAACTGCCCACGAAGCAATTGTCTTCATCGGACCATTCGATGATTTTCACGTAATGACTTGCCTTGATCATGACTTCGATTCCTCGATCGCTCGTTTCACGGCCCGTTCCTGGTACTTTTGGCATCGTCGCCTGGATTCCCTGAAATCGTGACTGGCCTTGTCACGTTTGGATGGACAAAGTTTCGATGGCTTCCCTTTCCGCCATGGTTTTCAAAGCCGTTGACTTCCAGCTCCGCAATCAATTCCCTGACCTTCCGAGGCATTCTCCAACGCTCCGATTACCAGTTTCTTCCAAAACTACGATTGTAGCATCGTATTTGCAAAAACCTAACTTGTGAATTCACCAGAGTCTCCGGACTGCAGGTCGAGAACTGGAGTGTGTGATTTGCAATCTGGAAACCGAACCGAAAACATCAGCTCGGATGACTCGTTCACGTTTCGCTTTAACTTCATCAAGCTGTGTCGCGAGCCCCTGAGTGAAGAAATCCAGCCGGTCAGACCCATGCCTTGACCGCGAACGCGATGACCGATGCAAGTCATTCCGCTTCACGCGACATGATGCCCACAAGCGTTCTATTCGATCACAACTGTCATTTTTGCGTAGTCAACCGTCAACTTGCGACCGATCAGGAGACCAATCCCCAACAGTGCCATCTCTCCATCATTGGCTATGACTTCAATCCACTTTGAGTTTCCAAACCAGTCAAGTTCGCAACCAAAAGATTCAAGCGTCACTTCACTCCCGTCCGCAAGACGAGCCCGAATTCCCCCACTTTGCTCCAGTCCGGCGGCATTGATCATGCTTGCCGACATCAGTAATTCGCCGTTGAAAGCAGTATCGACCCAGGCAAGAATCTCGATTGATTTTTCATTTTCAGTTGACCGAAGTTTAACGGTCACTAACGCACGTCCGAATTCGTCCACCATTCCCTTCACAAATTCAGACCTCCAATGTGGACAGCAGTCGTATGACCCACTCGCATTCCGAATGCCATCCGATCTGGATGCGCTTTCCTGGATGCCTGCATGGCTTCACTCAATGTTTGACCCAGGAAGTAGTCGCCAGAGTCCGGTTCGATTGCCACAAACGCATGTAAATTTGTGGCTTCCAATTGGCTTCTCAGTTTCTCTTCGTAAATAGCCGTGGCGCGTTGAGCCACATCAGCGGTCTTTTCTGAAATCATTGCTTACTCCTACAAAAGATGCGGTCTATCGGCATACTTTACAGATGAAACACGGCCCAATTCAAGTGTTGGATTTTATTTGGAGCGTCGCCGCTGTCTTTGCCTGACCCGAGCCAGCGGAGCGGAATGGATTTCTTCAGAATTCGACGTCAAAACGATCCGTCACCAACCCAGATAGCTTCTTTTGAAAGTTCCCGTCGAACGTTCGGAAGTAGATCTGGGGTTCATTAGATTCACATTGTTGTTCTGGCCCGCCAATAGGTCCACTCGATTTGCCGATTGCTTCAATTGCGGCTCTCAATGGCTTGATCCTTGTGACGAGCGACACTCATGAATTCGCTAGAATCTCCGCACTGCAGGTCGAGGACTGAAGTGTGTGATTTGCAATCTGCAAACCGAACCGAAAACGCATAAAGGAACCGAATACGCGGTGTTTAAGAAAACGATTCCTGACAGCTTTTGCCTTCCTTCATGATCTTTTGCGGCCGCCCGGTTACCGCTGCCGTTCTGTCTGCTGGATTCATCCTACGTTGGTCGAATCGAACACAGTTCTGGGGCAATACTTAGCGAGAATGGTCGCCCTTCTGAAACTGCGATCATGGTGTCTACGCTCGTGATGAACTTCGCCATCACCTGACGCAATCGGCCCCACAGCAATTGTGCGTTGCACGTGAGACGATCATCTATCACGTGTCCGAAACACATTGACCCGGTGTCCACCGCCCAATCTAACGTGATGTGATAGTCTGGGCTTTCAACCGCATTAAGGTTTTCGTTCTCATGCACCATGCAACGAATTGCGTAGATCAACTCGGCAAACGAATAGTTGACGGTCAAGTTCTTTCGCGAGTCAATTAGCGGTATATCCAATCCACCACGCTCACGTCCGGGCACTTCCAGATTGATGAACTCGACGAACCGTGGCTTATTCTGCGATGGTCCGGTGTCCTCACCCCGCAATGAACGTCGCAGCGTCTTCGCCGTATCAACCGCCTTGCACAACTCTTCCATTGAGCGGTCTTCCGGGCTTCCGCTCGCGAACGCTTCGTCACTGGCGTAGAAAGCCTTTTTCACGTTGATGAACCAACGCTCTTCTTGCTCGGTCATTGCCGTCCACCGCTCGTCTGGAATCCCGTCGATCATGCTGCCCATTTCGCCCTCCGTTCAAATTATGGGTTGATTTCCACTTTGACACCATTATTCGCTATTTGTTCGCGCTGTCCATTGTTGGCGAAATCTTCCGCCGCTTGCTACGATGTTGTTCCAAAGAGGACGACAGCAAAGACGACGCAACTCATTTCTGAATCCAACTCATTTCTGAATCAATGACCAGCGTCCCCTGGTATCATTATCATCTAAGGATGGCTGGCAAAACGATGCACGGGAATTGTGCATCACCCGCAATTTCTCAAATGAAAGCCGTCCGGCACAATCCCGTGATCGTCGGCGTCAGGCAGGTTGCACGCGCTGGAAGCAGGACGTGCGAAGCCAAAACTCGTGAGGTGGGGAAATGGCGTCAGAACGGGTGTCGTTGATTCTTCGATCGAAAACAGAGCTGACGCACGATCAAATAGCGGCTATGTCCGACGGCGATGCGTGGCAGCTCGTCTATTCGATGAAATCCGCGAAGACGCAAAAGCCAAAGCAGTTCAACCAGATTTGCATGACCGGCTTTTCCCCGTCGGACAAGGAGAGACTTTGGAACCATGCGTCCGACGCCGGATTAGTTGTCGTACAGTCGGTCACAGCCTCGCTCGCTTACCTAGTTGTAGGCCCTAACGCTGGACCGGCCAAACTCAAGAAGGCGAAGGAACAAGAGGCTGTTATTCTCACAGAGCAACAGTTCATGCAGTTCTTGGAAGACGGTGAAATACCGTCTTGATGCCGCGCCTTGCGCGTATTTGCCTAAATCAGTCCGCAGACGAATTGGCTGCGGATCTCGACAATGTCGCCAGCGAAACCCAACAGCAACGCATCCACGCGCATCCGAATTGCAAGGTGCGTTGGATCATTTGTTTTGAGACGTCGGCCCTCCGATCCCTCAGTGTAAGAGGATCGCAGCAGCGGTTCGGGATCGGGCGACTGACCCCGCTCCGCTCGCCACGTTTGTCGCGATGTCAACATTGGATGGCCCCATACCAACCTATTGCCGCGTCTGACAATGATCGCACACTAAGTACCCATGCACAAGTTTACTGGCACAATCGCAGGAATGACAATCAGGGGACTCACGTCCCCCGCTCGCCGGGAACCCGGCGAGCCGCGAGTCGTCAGTCTCCGGATACTGTTTTCGAAATCGTTGGATATGCCCTAAAACTTACCAATGAGTGCTTACAAACCAAACTGAGCCTTCACGACTAGGTTGCCATTCTGAAAGGTCATGTTTGCGTTGGCTACTAATCCAGCGTCCCATTGATACATCACCGTACGGATGCCAGCGATGTTACTGCTCGACAGCTCTTGGTCCGGTTGTCCGACGATCTCGACGACTTGTGCGTACGTCATGCCCTCGACGCACCGTGTATAGTTGACTTTGTTCATTCTGCGGCGCGTCGCTTCGACGGCCGCGATTTCGGCGTTTTTCTTCGCGGAGAGGTTGAGAAAAAATCAAAAAGCAGCTTTTTTGACCTGGGTTTGCTGGTTGGCATGCGCTAAAGAGTGCCTCATGAAAACGACAAACTCTTCAGGCATCCCTGACCCCGCTTCCTCTTCGGAGACGTCGCCT
>JBBQSE010000431.1:0-7642 GCA_038214195.1 Planctomycetales bacterium | reverse complement strand
TTTCGAGCAGTCGCTCTCCAACCCCGGCCACCCGACGTTCGATGCTAACTCCTCTGCTCTTGTGCATTCTCACTCCGCCGCTTTCTCCGGAAACTCTCCAATGCCACTGCACGACTGGACAAGAGTTCTCGCTGGAACGTTTCACGACTTTCACTACATCTGGGTCGCGGAATTGCGACATCGGCTCAACCGTGGATTGTTGCCGGAGGGCTTTTATGCGCAGGCGGAGCAAGTGGCTGGAGGATCGGTTCCGGACGTCTTGACGTTGCATGACGGATCGGGCGAGAGTGCAACGCCCATCGTGCCGCCGAACTCAGCGATAGGAGTTCTGGAAACGCCACCCAGGGTTTTTCTGACGCAGGATGCTGAGGAACGACTGTACGCCCGCAAACGTGACCGTATTGCGATTCGACATCGGTCCGGTGATCGGACGGTGGCTTTGATCGACGTCGTGTCTCCGGGCAACAAGCACAGTATCCATGAACTGCGACGATTTCTGGCGAAGATCGATTCGGCAATCGAGAGGGGGATTCATTGTCTGGTGATCGACGTTCACCCGCCCGGAAAGCATGACCCAATGGGGCTACATGCGGCCTTTTGGGAGTTTGCGTTTGGAGAGCCTGCGGGGCTGACCAATCCGTCGCGGGCTACGCTTGCCTCCTATCGAGCCAACCCAAACACCATCGCGACGGCTTATGTCCAACCTGTTGGAATCGGAGAATCACTTCCGGACATGCCGCTGTTTCTGGACCCGGATTGGTACGTCAATGTCCCGCTGGAAGAAACGTACTTGAAAGCATGGGAGGAGTTTCCGGATCGATGGAAGAAGGTTGTAGCGGCACGAGAATGAAACCTAAGCCGCTGTCGGAGGAAACCGAAATGACGAATCCAAATCCTGCAGCGACCGTAGATTCCGTCATCGCTCCAAGTCAGCCTGCAGAACAATTTGATCTCAGCAAGTACAGGACGCCAGAGCTATTCGATGAAATTGCCAGTCTGCTCAGCATTAAAGGTGCGTTTTTCAGAGTGATCATCAGTCTCGTGCTCGCTTCGATCGGGGCGGGAATGGCGATCTGGCTGATCTGGCACTATTCGGAATTGACACTTGTGCCATCCCTGATGCTTTGCGGCTATGCGTTGATCGTCAGTGTTGTTGCCGGGGCGGGTCTGAGTTTCCTGCGGATTGCTATAGCCGCAATCAGCAGCATTGATGCCATTTTGAAACTTGTGCTGCGTTTGACGGACCAGGTGGTTTTGGACCATGCACAGATGCAGTCGGGAGAGATGCAGATGCTCTCCGGACCGGAATTGTCGCGACGGATTTTTGAGGACGTGATTATCGTCGGCGTCAAGAAGGTTCTGTCTCGGAACTTTGGTTTTCTGGCCACTCCGATCGAATGGTGTTATCGTTTGACTGTCCGACCGATTGCCAATCGATTCTTTCGCAGGGCGGCGGCAGCAGAAGCCTCGGACGCGCTACCGTCAGAACGAGGAATAAAAGCCGTGGAAACGGTGGCATCCCATGCGGACAAGATCAAACGATATACTGGATTCGCTTCAAGAATCGTCGGCGGTACGGTCACGGCGGCTCGGCGATTTGCCTTCTGGCCAATGGTCGTGTTCTTCACTGTGTCGCTGTTCCTTGCAACGGCGCCGATCGTCTGGATTGTGCTGTGGAGTCGAAGGAATTAGAGGGGTTGGAAAGGAAGAGTCATGCTCAGTAAAGAAACACTCGAACGCTATCGCCGGATGACAACGTCAGAGCGCGCGGTCCTTGTTGTGCAGTCGATGCGTGAAAACTGGCCAGCGATGTTTGAAGGCTCAGAAGAAAAAGTGGCCAGGAGATTCGAGTTGCTGCGTCGGCAGAATGATGAAAGAAACCGCAACATGCTGACGGGGCTAGCGAGGACTCGATCGGATGCATCCTGATTTGATCAACGCATTGCATGAATTTGCGGAGATGTTTGAAGCCCGCGGATACTGCTACGCGGTCATGGGTGGGCTTGCCGCCCGAGTTCTGGGAATTCCAAGACCAACCTACGACGTGGATTTTACGCTGGCAGTTTCCCGAGATCAGCTTCCGGAGCTGTTTGATGCGGCGGAAGCGGCGGGCTATCACGTTCCTGTCGCCTATCGATCCGGGTGGGTGGACACCGTCGCGAACATGCCGATAGTCAAGCTTGGAATGCAACTGGGAACGCAGGGAATCGATATCGATGTGTTCCTCGCCGAATGCAGTTTTCAGGAATCCATCCTTGCGCGAAGAAGCCAGCATGATGTCGGCGGAAAACTGGTTTGGCTGGTGTCACCTGAAGACCTGATTGTCCTGAAGGTTCTCGCCAATCGAGACCGCGATCGCGGTGATGTTCAGGACGTGCTCTTCATGCAGGGCGAACTTGATCGCGACTACATGCGGCACTGGGCTGAGAAGCTTGGAGTGCTGTCGAATCTCGACGAGGCGCTGGCAAGGTTTGATCAGTCCGCCGAAGATTGATGAATCGACAGCGGAACGGTGTGCCATGAACTCGTATAGCAATTCCGCGACTTGCTTCTTGCTGATCCCACCGCGAGATCCCTTGCTGGCTTTTGCCACTCTGCGGAGGTACAGTCTTCCGCTGCTAATGGCTTGGCTCGTCCGGCCCAGCGGGGGCGTCGCACGCATCTCAGGTGAGTAGAAAACCGCATGGCAAACGCGTCGATCGATCTTGAGTTGCAATTCCAGCTTCTCACGGAAAATCTTGGATCAGAGCCGTTGAAGGACGACCATTCCGAAGCGTCACACGGGTATGTCGTCACGTTGTTTGATTACAGCGGAGCCAGCCCTGAGCAGGAATCGGATCGGATCCGCATTTACCTGAATCGCCCCATCCCGTCGCTGACTCTGACGCCGCGACGATTCGTGAGTTTATTCGCAAACTACGGTCAGCATGGCGGGCTGACCCTTTCTGATTCAATCCTGTTTGGAACATGGCTGGAAGACACGCTGTTCTGTCGTAACAACCCGACGCTGGAAAAAGTCGCCCGTCCCATCAGTGTGTTGTGGGACGACGCCATGCAGAGATCTGATCAGCAGGACAGGCCGGTGCAACTGCAATTCACGTTGCCGCAGGTCACGAATGACATTCGCGGCGAACGTGGAATTCTGGCCGAAATTCCTGTGGAACTGCTCACTCGCGGTGGAGGTTCCGATTTCTACTTTCGTCGGAATGGCTGGTCGCTTGTTCGAAGTTTTCGGAAGACCGATGGCTGCGTCGTGCAGCTGGATGCCAATTCCCGTCTGGGGCTTTTGTGGGCGAACACGGCGGATGCGGATGGCAAGAAACTTGATGACGCGATCTTTCAGAAGCACGAAACAATTGTCGCCAAAGCGGCCAGTCAGTTTGCCTTTCAAAGCGTCCCGCCGATCCGCCATGCGCGTCGCAAAGATTTGCAGCAACTTCCGGAACATTCGGACGACGACAGTCCAGGGATCATGTCCATTGTCGCCCATGGAAGTCCCGGTCGGCTGATGCTGCACGCCGATGCGCCAGAATACCCCAACGACACCGGCGATCCCGTCAGCGCCGCCGATATCGCTCAGGATCTGAAACGGTTTGGAACCCAGGTTGCGTTTCTGTGGACCTGTCACGGGACTCAGAGCCACGGACTGCTCGGCAGTCTGGCGGAATCCCTGCTGCGGAAAGGGAAACGGAAAACGTGTCTGCGCCGGTGCGGCAGTTCCGGTTCAGCGCTCAATCAGAAACCTACCATGAATCCGTCTCGGACATTGTCTCACGCTGGACTGCGATCAGCGCGTTCGCCATCTCGCCGGAAATTGTTTTAGCGCGGCTGCAGGACTGGGCCGTCCCGCTACTGCAGGCGAAGAATGCTGCGGCGCGGGCCAACACGCTGAAGGCCCTTGGCGATCTTCTGGTACGGACAGACCGTCTGAAGGAGGCCGAACAGCGGTATGGGGACGCGCTGCCGATCTACCGCGAGATCGAGGATCGCCTGGGAGAGGCCAACACGCTGAATTCCTGTGGCACGCTGGCGCTGAAGAACGGCGACGCCCAGGCAGCGTACGAACACCACAAAGTCGCACTCGGCATTCTGCAATCGATCGAAGCACGGCTGGGCGGGGCGGCCTGTTTTGGGTACATGGCCAGAGCCGCCCAATCCGTTGGTGATTCGGATCGGGCCATCGTCCTGAACGGAATCTGCTGGAATGAATTGACAGATCTCGATGATCGTTTTGGCCAGGGGCTCGCTCTGCTCGACCTGTTTCAGTGTTTCAGCGACAAACAGTCCAACGAAGGGGCGGCTGCGGCGTTGCTGTTGTCGTGGTCAGCCAGAAACGCCATCGGAGATCCAAGTGCCAAAAACTGCTCCCACTGCTGCAGCAGGTTTTTGAGGTGTTTGATCCCACTGCTGCCGATCCGGAATTGCTGGAATGGGCCGATCAAACACTGCGAACAGAAATCGCAGCGGCTGCGAAGCGGCTGGAGGCTGCGGGAGTGGATTTGATGAGTCCGCTGCAAGCGGCGAAGTCGGAAGATGTGGATCTCGAAGACTTGCAACCACTTGAACGTCCAGATCGCGACGAAACTGAGTCCGGAGGAACGGAGGCGTTTGCCTGAGTCCGCAGTGATTCCGATGTGGACTACTATTGGTGAATCTCGACGGGACGATGGTCCCATCCTACAAAGGGAGGCATTCTTATGAGTCCAATCAATCATTCCGTTTCCGCCGTGGAACCCGTTCCCGTGGCAAGGCAGATTTTGGTTCTGTCGGATCTGCACATCACACCTGCAGTCCGGCTGGGAAACTTTTCCGCAGGTAAAGAACTGGCCGACTGGACAACGCAACAGGTCGCGATGGCGGGATCGGATTCCATCCTGGTCCTGAATGGAGATATCATCGATTTCCTGCTGATCGAAAAACGTCCGCCGTCCATTGAATTCTCGACAGCTGCGTTACTCGTGCAGGACTGTCTGGCTCGCCTGGTGAAAGAAAACACGTGGGCGGAATCGTGGCGACAGGGACTGCAGGCGTGGTCCGAAACGGGTTCGCGGATCGTTCTGCTGCCGGGGAATCATGATTCGGAATTGTATCACCCGGATACCTCAGCGGTGCTGAATCGCTGGGTGACGGGTGATCCAAACAAAGAAGCGATTTCCGTCTGGAGAAACTCCGGTCCATGGCAGGCACGCTGCGGGCCGTGGGATGTCGTCATCGGACATGGCCATCGGGCGGATGCGGTGAATGACATCAATCCGGATGAGGTTCACGCGGCGCTCTCCAATGGTCGGTCATCCATCCCGATTCCGCCTGGTTCGGAACTGGTCCTGGGACCACTGGCGGTGGCGAAGCGGGCTCTGAATCCGATCACAGGGCAACGGCGGTTTCCGTTTCTCGATGCGGTCAAGCCAGAGACCGTTAGCGTTCTGTTGCTGCTCCTTTATCTTGATCCAGGTCTGGTTCTCCGGAACCTGCCGGGAGCACTCAAGCCGCTTTATGGCATGATTCTGCGAAGCCTCAATCGTCGGCTGTTTGGAGGACCGGCTCTGGATACGGTCGCGGCGATTGAAGCAGCGGGAAGTGAATCCGGTGAGGATCCGGCGGCGGTGTTCCTTGCCGACGCCCTGGCCAGCGATCTGTTTGATTCCCTATCGGAATCAGAACGAAAAGCCGCCACCGCCACGCAGTCGAAACTCGAAATGCATTTCGAATCCGAGGAAACAGGATTCGGCCTGGAATCCGTGGCGGCTTTCGGAATTCACGGTGGTCCGTTTCGTCCGCTGCTGCGCGCCTGGCTGCGTCGGGAAGGCCACAATGGGACATCGTTTTTCGATCCGGCGGCCAGAGGCTCGATTGACGATTTGATTATCAATGAGCAGCGTGAAAAATCCAATGGCCCGCTGGCAGTGATCGCCGGACACACACACGCAGCCCGCCAGATCGAATTTGGGTCTCGACAGGTCTACCTCAACACCGGAACCTGGACGAACCTCATTGACCTTTCCTCGTTCCAGGACGACGACCAGGGGCTGAGAAACCTGATCGATGCCATGGAATCCGATGCGATGACTGTAACCAAACGTCTCACGTGGGCCAGAGTCAACGCAAACGAGGCCGTATTGGAGGGGCTGCCGCCAGTTTGACGCGACCTACGATTCACTGGCTTCCAGGCTGGACATCTGGACGAAAAAATGAGCCGAACTTTGGATCGCGGGAAAATCTCTTTGACTTCGCGTACACTGTTTTACGGTTGCAGCGGTCTGGACTGCGACCACGGGCTAAATGGATTTGGATCATCCGCGCCATTCATCCACCGAATTTGGATTACAAAATTTATGCGACTTTCCCCCCACGCTCCCACGCTTGTCCGTTCCCTTGTCCTGCTGTTCATTTTTGCGATTGGCAGCAACGCAACAGCTGCTGATTTGAAGCTGCTCTTCATGGGCGACAACGGACATCATCGCCCGGCGGAACGATTTCAGGAACTTGCGCCTGTGCTGGAGCAGCGCGGGATTGAGATGAAGTACACGGACCGTATGGAGGACCTCACGGCAGAGACGCTGAACGGGTTTGACGGGCTCATGTTGTATGCCAACATCGACACGATTGAACCGGCTCAGGCTAAGGCAGTGCTGGATTACGTCGCTGGTGGTAAGGCGTTCATTCCTCTGCACTGCGCAACGTTCTGCTGGCGAAATAATCCTGAGATGGTCAAGTTGATGGGTGCTCAGTTTCAGCGGCATGGCGGACAGGTGTTTGGAACTCAGATCGCGGAACCCAATCATCCGATCATGAAAGGCTTTGGTGGATTCACCAGTTGGGACGAGACCTACATTCATCATCTGCACAACGAGGAAAACCGCACCGTCCTGGAGTATCGCGTCGAAGGTGATCAGGCTGAAGGCAACACACGTGAACCGTGGACGTGGGTGAGGACTCAGGGCAAGGGGCGAGTTTTCTACACGGCGTGGGGACATGATCAGCGAACGTTTACGAATCCGGGGTTCATCAATCTCGTCGAACGCGGCATTCGCTGGGCGTGCAGGGCAGATTTGGCTGTAGTGCCTGCGTTTGCAGATCTGCAATCCTTCAACGCACCGAAGATGACGGAACTTCGCACCGATGTCGCTCCGTTTGAATTTGTTGAAGTTGGTCCGAAAATCCCGAACTACACACCCGGTCAAAAGTGGGGCGTTCAGGGAGCCCCAAAGACGACGATGCAGTTACCGCTGTCGCCCGAAGAATCGATGAAGCACTACGTGATGCCGGAAGGCGTGACGCTCCGACTCTACGCGGACGAACGCAACTTCGAAGCGAAGCCGATCGCAATGAACTGGGACGAACGCGGCCGATTGTGGATCTGTGAAACGCTCGATTATCCAAATGAATTGGGAAAGAACCGTGACCGCATCAAGATCTGCGAAGATACGGATGGTGATAACGTCGCGGATAAGTTCACTGTCTTTGCTGAAGGACTTTCCATTCCGACCGCCATCATGATTTATCGCGGCGGAGCGGTTGTCCAGAACGCGACGGAAACGCTGTATCTGAAAGACACCGATGGTGACGATGTCGCGGATCAGAAAACCGTTCTCATCACGGGCTGGGCTGCGGGCGATACGCATGGCGGCGTCAGCAATTTCCG
>JBBQSE010000430.1:0-7665 GCA_038214195.1 Planctomycetales bacterium | reverse complement strand
GTTGTGGCGGGGTTGCCGGAATCAGATCGCCACCGCCCGGAAGCCATGATCGTACCGCCGTTGTATCCGGACACCATGCCCGTCCGCGAAGATCTCGCGAGGCTGGCGGACATCATCACCGTCATGGATCGTCGCGTGGGTGCGATTCTGCAGGAACTGGACGACGCAGGTCTCTCTGAAAACACAATCGTCTTTTTCTGGTCCGATCACGGAGATGGCCTGCCGAGAGCGAAACGCTGGCCTTACGATTCCGGCACGCGAGTTCCGATGATTGTTCGAGTCCCGGAAAAGTACAAGAACCTTGCGACCGAGGCTGCAGCGGGATCCACTGATGATTGCCTGATCAACCTGATTGATCTGGGACCAACGACGCTGTCTCTGGCAGGCGTTGCGATTCCTGAGGGACTCGCAGGACGCCCGTTCCTCGGCAAGTCTCAGGGGGCAGATCGTGAATTTATCCACGGAGCCCGAGATCGCATTGATGAACGCTTCGACATGGTGCGCAGTGTTCGTTCACGTGACTTCCGGTACGTTCGCAATCTGATGCCCTGGCATCCGGCTCTGCAACCTGTCGCATACGCCGAACAAAATGCCACACTCAGGGAATGGCGACGACTGCTTGCAGAAGGTGGCCTGGAACCAAAATTCACACAATGGTTTGAAAGTCCACATGCTGACGAAGAACTCTATGACCTCAACGCCGATCCCTGGGAATTGGTGAACATTGTGAAGGATCCCGCGTATGCGGCGACTCTGGATTTGTTGTCAGAAGAATGTGATCGCTGGCAGATCGAATGCCGGGATGCCCACCTGCTGCCGGAAATCCTGCTGGACGAAGAGGAGGCGAAGGCTGGCAGTCGCTGGAACATCCTGCGAGGCCCCGATGGTCTGGAGCGCACGAAGAAGCTCCTCGCTGCCGCAAAATCGACCGCGCGAAGCATTGCGAGCAGCGAGCCCGTTTCGACGCCAAATCTGGATGCTGATCCGGCCGTGCGGTGGTGGCAGTTGATGGCTTGTGGCCGAGCGGTCAACGTTGTGGATTTCCGTGACCTGTTTAAGGCTGAGCTGAACTCTGATTCTCCCGTTATTCAAATCGCTGCTGCGGGCGGCCTTGCCAGAGCCGGCGACTTGCCGGATGCGGCCACCGTGCTCGGCGGATTGCTCAGCCACAAGAGCAAGTTCGTGCAGCATGCGGCGATTCTGGAGATCGACGAGGCCGGGGCTCCGCTGATCGAACTCACGAAGGAACAGATCGAGCGTGTGAAAGGTGATGAGTACTGCGAACGGCTGGCTGATCATGCGTTGAATCGCTGAATGGCGTCAGCAAATCGTTCCGGAGCATCCGCATCAAACGATAAGTACAGGGACGGTTCGATCAGTTCCAGTTCCATGACGGCAGGCTGGCCATCTTCAAGGTCCACCAGATCGACTCGCGCATAAAGTGTGCGCTGCGGGACGACCGTCAGGCAGCGCTGAGCAAATTCAATGACTGCGGGATCCGGTCGATAAGCCCGAATTAGTCCGCCGTGTTCCTCCTGCACGCGGAAGTCACCAACCTTGGGTGTCTTGAGGATGCTGTGGCTGTATTGCCCGTCGAAAAACACGAGCGACAATTCACCCCGGTCAATCACATTCTGTATAAACGGCTGAATCAGCGCAGTATTGCCATGATAGAGAGTCGCGATGCGTTGAATCTCTTCGGTCGTTGAGCTTCTGTGGAGTCGATATGTTCCATCCGCGTTGGCACCGACGACGGGTTTGATGACGATCTGGTCCGACTGCAGCATGTCGAACATCTTCCGCAGTTGCGTCTCAGTCGGGCTCACGACAAATTCCGTCGGTACAATCTGAAGATCCCGCTCGTGCAGTTCCCGCAGGTACGTCTTCCGGATATTCCAGCGAACAACATCGATCGAATTCCAGAGTTTGGCAGTTGAGGCCTCGATCGCTTCCAGCACGGCAAGGAATTCACCAGGCGACTGCTGATAGTCCCAGGGCGATCGAATGACAACCATACTGTAGTCGTCCCATCGCACGGATCGATCTCGCCAGGAAATTTCATCGACTGCAAAGCCTCGCGCTTGCAGTAGGTCAGCCACGAGCGCGTCGTAGGAGACAAAGTCCTCAAGACTATCCATCGAAAGGAACGCGATGCGGGTCATGTGGATTTCGACCTATTACTTGCGCAGTTCGTATTCTTTGATCTTGCGATAGAGTGTACGTTCGCCGATTTCAAGCATCTTGGCGGCTTCTTCGCGATTGCCGTCCGTCAGATCCAACGCCCGCTGAATGTAATAACGTTCCACTTCCGTCATCGATTTCCCAATCAGCGAGTCAGCACCGGAGGGCATGTCGTCCTCGGCATCCGGCAGCTGATCTTTCACCAACACGGCGATCTCGGGAGGCAGGCCATCAATATCCAGGACACCGTCATTGTCCAGCACGAGCATGCGTTCAATCGTGTTGCGGAGCTGACGTATATTCCCCGGCCATTGATATGCAAAGAACGCCTTGCGGGCCGCGCGGGAAAATCCCTGAACTTCGCGGCCCGTGCGTTTCGAAAGATCCCGGAGAAAGTGCTCCATCAGGAGCGGAATGTCGCCTGATCTCTCGCGCAGAGGCGGCAGATGGATCGAGACGACGTTGATTCGATAATAGAGGTCTTCGCGGAATTTTCCGTCCTGCACGAGCTTCTGCAGATCTGCATTTGTGGCCGCAACGAGCCGCACATTGATCGGCAATTCATCGTTGGCTCCGAGCCGCGTGATCTTGCGCTCTTCCAGGACGCGGAGCAGCTTGACCTGCGTGTCCATCGGCATTTCACCGACTTCGTCCAGGAACAGAGTGCCTCCGTTGGCATGTTCAAATTTGCCGATCCGGCGCCCAATTGCTCCGGTAAACGAGCCGGCTTCGTGTCCAAACAGTTCGCTCTCCAGAATACTGTTCGGTAAGGCGGAAATATTGAGCGGCACAAAGGGTTTATTTTTTCGAGGACTGTTCTGGTGCAGCGCGCGGGCGACCAGTTCCTTACCCGTGCCATTTTCCCCATGGATCAGGACCGTGCTGTCAGTGGGAGCGACGTTTTTCAGAATTTCGACGATGCCGTGCATCTGCGGACTGTTGCCAATCACTCCTTCGAAACCAAAACGTTCGTCGAGCGATCTGCGGAGCTCCGCGTTTCGTCGAATCAGTCTGAGCCGTGCCGACGCTTTTTCCACCGCCGATCGCAACTCGGAAATATCAAGCGGCTTGGTCAGATACGTATACGCGCCGTGCTGCATCGCGGTTACGGCGGACGCGATGGAACCGTGTCCGGTGAGCACGATGACTTCCGCGTCGGGTAATTCCTCCTTGGTCAGCCGCAGAATCTCCAGGCCATCGACTTCGCCCATCCGCAGATCGGTCACCACGACGTCCCATGATTCCGCGTGAATCAGTTGAGCACCGAGTTCGCCTGATCCGGCGACCTTACAATCACAATTGATGCGCGCAAGTGAATCCGCGACGGCCTGAGCGTGGCCTTCGTCGTCATCAACAATCAGAACTCGCACGGGAATCGTGGAGAGATCTGCGGGATCGTTCTTGGAGTCTGTCATCGTTTGGTCGGTAGTGTAATGGAGAACCGCGTCCCTTTTCCAGGTTCGCTTTCACAAACAATCTGTCCGTGGTGTGCTTGAACGATTCGGCGAACTGTCGGAAGGCCCAGCCCGCTGCCACCGCTGCGTGTCGAGAAGAAGGCGAGAAACATCTGGGCACGGGTTTTTTCATCCATACCCTTTCCCGTATCGATGATCTCCAGCACCACCAGATTATCGCGCGTTCGGGTCAGAATATCGATCGATCCGCCCTCCGGCATGGCCTCAATCGCATTTCGGCACAAATTAACCAGCGCCTGACGCATCAGTGATCGGTCCAGCATGACCAACGGCAGATTTGTGTCCAGATGCGGTCGGAGCTCGACTTCCATACTGTTTGCCTGAGGTTCAAGGAACCCGATGTAGTCGGTGACAATCGTATTCAGATTATCCTCTTCCAGATGCAATTCACCGGCGCGGGCGAACTGCAGGAAGGCGTTCAGAATTTCCTCCAGATTTCGACACTCGCCCTGCAGATTGGAAATTCGCTGGAGCATCCTGCGGGCACGCTGCGAATCTTCACCTTCCAGTTCCTCCGCCAGCAACTCGAGATTCATGCCAATGGTGGACAACGGATTGCGAATTTCATGCGCCAGGCCTCCTGCGAGCGTTGCCAGCTCGGTGTTTTCCGCCTGAAGACGTTGTCGTTCCTGTTGTTCGACGGGTATTTCCATCAGGATGTGATTCCGTGAAGATGACCGGGACCCAGGGACAAAAAGCCCGACATCCTCATGGATGCCGGGCTTGTGCTGAAACGGAATTCCTTCCGCGCTGATCAGCAAGATCGATCAACGTCTATTCTTCGTCGTCGTCTGTCGGCTCATCCGCTTTGGACGCCAACAGGACGGCTTTACGCGACAGCTTCACTCGATTTTGGTCATCGACGGCGATGACTTTCACCTCGAACGTGTCACCGATCTTGCAGACGTCTGTAACGTTTTTCACAAAGCCGTCTGACAGTTCGCTGATATGGCACAGGCCATCTTTTCCTGGAGCAATTTCGATGAATGCTCCGAAGTCTTTGATCGAAGTGACCTTGCCCATGTAGATGCGACCAGGCTGGATTTCTTCGCAAAGTGCTTCAACGCGGGCCAGTGCCATGTCGGCGCACTGAGCGTTGACGGCGGAGATTGTCACTGTGCCGTCTTCAGCGATATCGATCATCGCCCCGGATTCTTCCTGGATCGCACGGATGGTCTTGCCCCCAGGGCCGATCAACAGTCCGATCTTTTCGGGATTGATCGATGTCTGAACCAGTTTCGGAGCATGCTCCGAAACTTCAGATCGAGGACGGCGAATGGCTGTCAGCATCTCTCGCAGCAGTTCCTTACGAGCCTTTAGAGCCTGTTCGAGGGTGCCTCGAATAATCTCTTCGTTGATCCCTTCGTTCTTCAGGTCCAGCTGAATACCCGTGATACCTCGGCCTGTCCCCGCGACTTTAAAGTCCATGTCGCCGAAGTGATCTTCGTCGCCCATAATGTCGGTCAGCAGTGTGAATCGACCGCCTTCCTCAACCAGCCCGATGCTGATTCCGGCGACAGGCTGCAGGATCGGAACTCCGGCATCCATCAGCGACAGCGTCGCGCTGCACACAGACGCCATGGAACTGCTGCCGTTGGATTCAAGAATGTCGGAGATAATCCGAATCGTATACGGAAACTTGTCTGGCGGCGGGATAACGGGCAACACAGATCGTTCAGCCAGGCAACCGTGTCCAATTTCTCGACGTCCTGGCCCTCGAATTGGCTTGCACTCACCAACAGAGAACGGAGGGAAGTAGTAGTGCAGCATGAATCGCTGAGCTGCTTCGCCGAACAGTCCGTCGAACTTCTGCTGGTCTCGAGTCGTGCCGAGTGTTGCTGTTGCGAGCGACTGAGTTTCCCCGCGTGTGAAGACGGCGGAACCGTGAACACGAGGCAACACTGAAACGCGGCTGACGACAGCCCGCAGATCAGTCGGCGTACGACCGTCGATTCGCGTGCCGGCAAGAATCTGCTCCCGGACGATGCGTTCTTCCAGATCGTGAAAGGCTTCGCCAAACTGAGCCTTTGTGAGACCATCGGCGGTGGCAACCGCTTCAGCAGGGAAATACTTTTCGATCAGGGCTTTCTTCAGCTTGCTAACGTTTTCGCGACGTTCCTGTTTCACCTTTGTGGTCTTCGCATCATGCAGCTTGCTGTACGCTTCAGACTTCAGGATCTTAAAGAATGGATTGACCACCGGCTCGGGGAAAGCGACCGGAGCAACCCCTGCCTGCTTTGCGAGATCGAGTTGCATTGCGCAAAGCGTCTTAATGTGCTGGTGAGCGAACATGATTGCGTCACCCATTTCCTGCTCAGGAATCTGGTTGCCGAATCCTTCGATCATTAACACGGCCGTTTTAGTCCCCGCCACGACCAGATCCAGTGTACTGACCTTCATCTCCTCAACGGTCGGCATCAATACCAGCTTATCTTCGACTTTGCCGACGCGAACGGCGGCGATTGGGCCTTTGAAGGGCAGTCCGGAAATCATCAATGCGGCGCTGGCGGCAGTAATGTTCAGTACGTCCGGATCGTTTACGCCGTCACATGACATGACGTTGCACATGATCTGAACTTCGTCCCGAAATCCCTTTGGGAAGAGCGGACGAATCGGACGGTCGGTTAGACGGCTGGTGAGTACTTCGCGGGTCGTCGGGCGACCTTCGCGTTTAAGATAGCCGCCGGCAAATTTCCCTGCAGCGGCGAGTCGCTCACGGTAATCGACCTGCAATGGAAAAAAATCGGTTCCCGGACGAGAAGGCCCGGACTGCGATGCGACGAACACACTGGTGTCGCCAAACTGAATCATCACCGCACCGCTGGCCTGTTTGGCCAGTTCGCCGGTGGTCAATGAGTACTTACGTCCCGCAAAATCAATCTCAACAGTAACTTTCTTCACAACAACTTCCTTACCCGGACCAGCCGGTAAACGGACTGCATCTCAGGCAGGATCGAAAGTCAAATTCAACGCTCGTGCAGCAACTTCACGACATCAGGAAAGAATGGAGCAGCGAAACCTTGCCCGCTAAACCGCCAACAGACCACCAAAACGCAACGTCCAACATGTCCAGCAAAAAGGACAAATGACAAATGACAACCGGCCTGATATTTTCCGACAACTCAAAGTCACCACAGGATGCGGCAATCCGCTACGAACCTGCGGCAGCAGTCAACTTCACAACTTGAAACAAACGAAACTGACACCAAACAACACAACTGTAACTTTTCGACTTCAACAACAATCAATTCGCTGAGGCGCTTTTCCGTTCAGTTTCAGACTGAAAACGGGTGAACCGAAAACGAAAAAAAGGCGTCGCGAGGTGCATACCACAGCAACGCCCTTATGATTTATTTTCGGATACTCAGGCGGGTAATAATTGCAACGTACCGATTCAGATCATCCCGCTTCAGATAATCCAGGAACTGACGTCGGCGGCTGACTTTGGCCAATAGCCCGCGACGGCTTGAATAGTCCTTTGAATGAGTCTGCAAGTGCTCAGTAATCGCCTGAATTTCGGCGGTCAAAACTGCAATTTGCACCTCAGGTGACCCCGTGTCACCCGGCTTTTTTGCATGCTCTTCCATAATCTTCGTCTTTTGTTCCTGACTGATCGCCATTTCAACTCCAAAGCACCACCCATCCTGCGGGAACACCGTAGCAAGCAACTTGCAGACAATACCCTGTACGCCCGGACAGGCTGTAAAACATACACGCGACAAGGACAGCCCTTCGCCGCAAGTGTGGCATTGTACTGTCATCAGCGTGATTTTCAATGCCGAAGCCCATGCCGCGTTTTGCGGGAAATCCGCGTTTTCTGACGGCGGGCTTAAGGTGGGCAGTTGTAATTCAGGGATTGACGTCATAATTGGTTCACATGGTAAGTGTTGCGCTAGTTTTGGAGTGCGAGGCGGCGTTTCGAGAGGAAGGTTTGCCCGAGGTGCTGCTTGATCCAGTGCTTCACGTTTTTACCCGAGACAGAGACCAACGCCTGGGAAATTATTTCTGG
>JBBQSE010000429.1:0-7674 GCA_038214195.1 Planctomycetales bacterium | reverse complement strand
GGAAGCCTCGATCGTCCTGAATATCCCCCAGCGTTGCCTGGCTTGCAGTGTCCTGGTGAAACCAACCCGCATCGACCTGAAGAAAACCATTCAGCTTGACCGTGGGGTACGTCACTGGAGCCGGAGTCACTTTCTTCTGTAAGTCTTCCTTCTCAGAACTTGCATCGATGGCCGCCTTCAGTTGATCAAGTTCCCGCTGCATTTTCAGGAAGCGAGCTTCGAGCGGATCGACTGCCAGCTCGTCTGTTTCAGCAGCCTCAGCGTCCACTCCGTGCGAAAGGAACGGCGCTTCGATGTCGCTGTTGAATAGCGACGACAGATCCTGTCCCGTAGCGATCTCACAACCAAATGCCAACAATGCAACGGCTGCCAGGATAACGGTAATCGCTAGCCGGTTCTTGCAGTGGCGACGGTGCTGAGCCTGCCCGGCCGACTCTAACATGATGCGGGAGAACATATTCTTTCTTCTTGTGCAGACGGGGCAGTCCTGAGGCAAAGGACGATCTGCGGTGAATACCATTCGCGGCATTTTTGGCGGCAAGACTGCAATGTAAGGTCTGGAACCAAATCTTCCCAAATGTGCCCATCATCCTGGGCAGCCTGGCGTTGGTTCGGGTATCGTTAGAAATCCAGCTGCGCACGGACCGCAAAGATGTCGGTGCGGCTATCCCCTGTCGGAGCCCGATTCAGGTCGGCCTGAATGTAGTTGAACTGGAACTTTGTAAAGTCGTTGAGGTACCAGTTCAAACCGTAGGTCATATCGTGCAGTGAACCACCCTGGATCGCTCCGTCACTCAGATCGACAAGAGAATAACGACAGGCCAATTCCCAGGCTCCAATACCACCGCCGTTGATTCCCACAGGGCATTTGGGTTTGACTCGTCCAAGTACTCCACCGGCTTTGTTATAAGGTCGGTGTTCCCCGGTCAGGATGTAGCCGGACTGAGCATAGAAGGAAGGAAATCCAGCGACGCCACCGTTGTTGAGGTTTACGACGTTGTACCGCAGTTCGGACTGTGCGTGCCAAGAACCCCAGGTTGACGCCAGTTCGCCATTGAACAGATTGGCGTTTTCCGCTGGAAGCACGCCCGTGTCTGTAAAGAAAGGCACATCTCCGATAACGCCGGTGAACTGGCCGGCGTATTCTGGCGTATGCCGATATTGTACTGTGCTGTTTGGAGTGGCGATGTAAGAATACCCAAAGCCAGCATGCACCAGGAAATCCGCCGATTTGTCTTCCGCCACAACGGCTGTAATTCGAGACGCCAGACCGTAGCCACGATCACCGATGCTGTTTCCGAAGGCATCTGTCGCGCTCCCGAAGGCGGATGCTGCCCACGTGATATTTTCGTCGTCTGTGTTGTCGTGGAAGCCGATGCCGATCTGACGAAACGGCCCCATCGGTTGAGTTAGTGGACGTTCAAGAAACGTCAGCTCTTTGACGCTCGTAAGCTCATCCATCCCAAACGGCATTCGATACTGGCCAACGCGGACGTTGCCGAATAAAGGGACTTTCGAAACGTCCATCCAGACATCCATGAAGGACGGACGACCGACAAACGCAAAGTCCATTTCCAGCATGTAGCTAACGTTGTCAGCAACTTTTCCGACCGCCGCAAGTCGGGCGCGGCGAAAACCTCGATCGTCCTGGATGTCGCCGACTTGCGCTGTGCTCGCAGCATCCTGTCGGAACCAGCCCGCGTCCGTCTGAAAAAAGCCGGTCAGCTTGGCAGTGGGATACGTGACAGCAGCTGGCTTGAGGGCTTTGTCAGCCGCAGCTTTTGCCGCGTCCGCTTTCCTGTCACTCATATCGAGTGACGCTTTCAACTGATCCAGCTCCCGCTGCATCTGGAGGAAACGCGCCTCGATGGGATCGACACTCGCGGCGTTCGCTTCGTCATCAGGACGAGGAATCGCTGCCGCGAGAAAAGGTGTTTCCACATTGGTGTTGAAGAGCGAAACAGCCTCCTGCCCGCTGGTGACCGCTCCACCAAGTGCCAGCGATGCGCTCGTGATGAGCATGGCGGCGGTGGATCGCCACTTTCGGCAGAAAATGCGCGTCGAGCAGCACTGACTTATCGCACGGAGTGTATTGGGGAACATGTGCATCCTTTCACACGGCTGAAACAAACCTTCAGAGTTGAATGCTCACCTGCGAAACTCCTTTCCGCAGCAGACCGCAAGTCGCATTTAGCGATGCAGTCAGTGTGCCGATCGACCCACGGTGGATATCGGCGGCACAGAACGGATGATTCATCCAGCCCATTCAACTGGAAACAGAATGACCAGCAATGAGCTATGTCCTGTTGCGCGTATCGTTGCAATCGGATTTTTCGCATCTCGCGGGGTGAAAGCACAGGGAGAGCAATTTCGCTGGCGCGAATTAAGGACTTTTTGTCAGCGCGGCAGATCGTGCTGACTTTTTGCCTTAAATGGTCAGGCACTTCTCACTGTGACTGCAGACCGTGCTGGGTCGAGATCGCATTCACCGTCGCCGCAGAGCGGCAACCCCAGTGAAAATGCAGCGTTCTCGTTTCTTGAAGTCGAATTCTTTGTTTTGGCACAGAATGTGAACTGTGATTAAAGGAACCAAGTTAAGTCCCTGTACCGCTGTCTTCGTGGTTGAGCACGGGACGATTTCTTTGAAAGGTCGAAAAACATGTCCAGTGATTCAAATCCACAAGTTCGAATGTCCTCCGCAGCTTTGGAAACGACAACCTGGCAGCGACTGTTCCCGCGTCTTAACTACTACCTGATCAATGGTGTGCTTGTTCTCTGGGGCGTCGTGGCGACCGATGCGATTCGTCTGCAGGCGGAAGAAGTCGCCTGGCAAAACTTCGGAGCAGAATCCGTTGTTAACCAGATTGAAACTGAGTCCGGTAAGTGATGCTGACTTTAGTATCGAGCGGTTTATGGTTGTCGTATCAGCCAGAACGAGCTGGCGGGCTGTTGGTTTAATCGCAAAATTTTGAGCGGCAAGGCGCTAGCCGCCGGTCTTTCCTGTGTTTTTCTATCCAATACCGGCGGCTAGCGCCTTGCCGCTCACAAAATCAACAGACCGCTGGCGCTCGGTTCTGCCGCCGTGTTCCAACTATCCCGTATTCATCAGGGCGATCACCGAATAAAAACCGTTCGAGGTTGCAGACGTAGCTCCACAGTGACGACAGCCAGCGCGAGCAGTTCGCTGAAGTTGTGCTGAGTCAACGCGACTTGCTGGCCCGCAGCCAGTACCGGAGTCGCCTTCAGACGAGATTGATCGATCATCAGAGTTCGACCGCAGAGCAAATCAGCAACATCATTCGTCGTGCAATCAAATTGTGGCAGATGCTGGACAATCGACACAGCAGGGCAGAGTTTCTGCTGGATCGTTTCCAACGTCAGTTCGGCTGCGGGGATCGCAGTGCTCATATTAAAACTGCCGACCTGCGTTCGTTCCAGACGACTCATCAGCCCGCCGCAGCCCAGTTCTTTCCCGAGGTCACGCGCGATCGAACGGATGTAGGTTCCGGAACCGCAACGGATCTCCAGTTCCAGTCGCGGCCACTCGTAGCTCAGAATTCGGATGGAATGGATCTCCACGTTCTTCGCGGCAAGCTGCACATCTTCGCCGCGCCGAGCAAGATCGTAGGCCCGCTGTCCGTCCACATGCACGGCCGAGAAGATCGGCGGCACCTGCGAGACCGTCCCAGTCATCGCCTGAAGTCGTGCGTCGATCATCTCTATCGTCGGTAATTCGAACGGCTCTGGCAGCTGACAGACCTGTCCGGTGCTGTCGTCCGTGTCGCTCGTCTGCCCCAGAGTAAACTCAGCGAGGTATTTTTTTTTGCACTCCTGCAGCATCGTTGTGAGCCGCGTGGCTGGACCGATCCCAATCAGCAGAACACCAGTCGCCATCGGATCCAGAGTCCCGGCATGCCCGCATTTCACTGGCCGAATCAGCCTTTGCACAGAATTTACGACATCGCGCGACGTGATGCCTGCGGGCTTGTAGACGTTGAGCACACCAAAGAGATTTGGATTGACCATGATATAGCATACAATACGCCGATCATTGATGCTCGTCCTTCATTCTGGTGTCCGAATCATGAGTAATTCTGTTTACGAACCACCTCTCGAAAATTCTCAGCCTGCAGCAACGACTCCGCGATTTCGCTGGAAGGCGGGCGTGATTCTGCTGGCGGTTGGAATCGTTGGCACGTTCGTTGCGAATCGAGTTGCTGGCAACGATACCGACAAAATCATTCGCGTCCTTCAGGGAATAGGTCTGACCTTTGTCGCTCTGCTGATCTGGTGGGTGTTTTTCTCGGGAATTAAGTTCTGGATTCGGCTGGCTGTCGTTGGAGTCGTGTTTGCCGGCCTTGCCGTCACCTTGACGCAGTTGATCCGCAAGGTCGACTTTGAAGGCGACATGCGACCGCATTTCTGGTTCGTCTGGGATCCGCCGTCTCCCAGTGATAAGGCCCAGCAATGGCTCAACGAAAATGCCCCGCCAGTTAGTACCGCTGCGCCGGAAACCACCGATGCCAGTGACTCAGGATCGGTTGCCGAAACAAAGCTGACGATTACGGCCGAGGACTGGCCGCGCTACTGCGGACACACGGGCAGTCGTGAGATTTCCGAGCCGCAATTTTCGTTCGACTGGAACACGCATCCTCCGAAAGAACTCTGGCGGCATCCTGTCGGAGATGCCTGGTCATCGTTCTCGATCGTTGGCACCAGACTCTTCACGCAGGAGCAACGTGGACCTCAGGAATGCGTTGTCTGCTACAACGCCGATACGGGCGCGGAGCGTTGGCGTCACGAAGACACGGCGCGCTACGAAACACCTCAGGGAGCCATCGGCCCTCGCGCGACTCCGACGATCACAGAAGACGCCGTCTTTGCGCTGGGTGCCACGGGAATTCTGAACGCGCTCAATCCCATCACCGGCGCAAAACTCTGGCAGCGAAATATCTGCACTGATGCCGGATCCGAAATGGTCGAATGGGGCATGAGCGGCTCACCGCTGATTTACGAAGACACAGTCATCGTCGATGCGGGCGGGCAAAATGACAAAGCCGTCATCGCTTACCATCGCCTGACCGGAGAAATCGTCTGGGCCTCGGGAAAACACAAGGCGGGCTACGCATCACCGCGCATTGAAATGATCAACGGTTCGCTGCAACTGCTGGTCTTTCACGGCGACGGGCTGCAGGGCCTTGAACCGTCCACGGGAAAAATGTTGTGGGAATATCCGTGGACGAATCAATACAAGATCAATGTCGCTCAACCGCTGCTCTTCGGCAATCAGATTTTCCTCAGCAGCGGCTACGACTCCGGCTGCGTGCTGCTTGACCCCACGAAACTCACTGACGGTCATCCCGCCGAAGTCTGGCCGCGAAAGAAGACGCTGAAACTGAAATTCAATGAAGCCGTGCAACTGGGTGACTACGTGTACGGCCTCGACGATGGCATCCTCGCCTGCATCGATTACAAGACCGGAGAACGCACCTGGAAAGGCGGCCGCTATCGCTACGGACAGTTGCTGCTCTGGGGCGACAAACTCATCGTCCAGTCCGAAGCCGGCTACGTCGCCGTCGTCGAAGCCAACCCCAAAGAGTTCCGCGAAGTCACCCGCCTGGAAGCCCTCAACGACCGCACCTGGAACATGCCCATCATCAATCGCAACCGCCTCTACACCCGCAACGCCAGCGAAGCCGTGTGCTTTGAATTGCCGAAGCATTGAGTCCAGTAGGTCAGGCTGTCTGCCGCCCTTCCTGCCGCTCCCTTCGCATCTTTGCGCCCCTGCGCCTTTGCGTTAAAAACTCGATTCCCTCAACACGGACGATGCGTTGTCCTGATTCGGTTTTTCAACGCAACGGCGCGAAGGCGCAAGGGCGCAAAGAAAAGGCACAGATTGTAGCTGTGCCGGAGGTTTTTCGGAAGTCGTTGCATGTGGCGGTGCAGCCATAGGTTGAAATCATGAGTTTTCACGAACAGCGACGTTTCAGAGAAGGCAGAGGAGCAGGAATTCAGAGGGCAGAGACCAGAATCACAGCTTACGAAACGCAGGATGACTGGAAAGAAACTCACTCAGCAACCACACGAAAACCAATGAAGTTGTAGCGGATGACAGGCGCGTTGTTGCCGCGGTCCGTGGAACGCGCGTTGAAAGCGTTGATGTCCCACGAGCCGCCCCGCGAAACACGAGACGACCCGGAGGAAGGTCCTTGAGGATCGTTCTCCGGGCTGTTCGCGTAATATTCTTTTTCATACCAGTCACTGCACCATTCAGAGACATTGCCTGCCGTATCGTAAAGTCCCCAGGTATTCGGTTTGTACGAACCAACCGTCACCGTGATCTGCTTGTATGGTCCCTTCGTGCTGGTTCCGTGCGGATTATTTCCATCCACGTTGGCTTCTGTGCCATTGCAAGAATCGCCCCACGGATATTTCGACGTACTTCCCGCTCGTGCCATATATTCCCATTCCGCTTCTGTTGGCAATCGATAGTTAAACTCCGGATCCATTTCAGAGCACCAGTCGCAGAACGCTTTCGCTCCATGCCAGGAGATCTCAACCATCGGCTGATCGACCGATTCTCCAAATTCAGTACTGGTGTTCAGTTCGAACTTGCTCCCGGATTTCCGGATCGGGCAAGAGGAACTCGAAAGATCAATCCATTCGTCGTTGAACGCCACACCCGGTGAATTGAGCCACGCCAGGATTTGCCCGACAGTGACCTCATACTTGCCAGCGTGATACGATTTCGAGATCGTTTTCTCCCGAACTGGGTTTTCGGCATCGTATTCTGCCGATCCCATGTTGAACTTGCCGGCACTGATCGGGACAAATTCGATATTGGCAGCGGCAGGCAATTGCCCGTCGGCTCTCAGCTTGGCGAACTCTGTTTTACGGCGTTCTGCGAGCAATTCTCCGACCTGACCCCGACACTGCCCGACAAGTTCACTCGCGGAGAGTGTCGATTTGCCTGCGCGCCGAATATGCGCCATAGCTAACTTTTTGCGGGGGCGGATTCGCGACTTGTTGGGATTATAGAGCGAGGGTTGGCGTGACGTAAGTTGTTTGGTGGAATAGTTCTTCGGCTCTTCCAGCTTTGATCCAGGCACGGAAGCGGATGATGGTTTCGGCGTTTTCGCGAAGCCAGTAAGTGGCGTTGCTTTTGACACGCAGGTTGATTACGCGACGCACCGCGCTTTCGATCGCACCGCTGCCGATCGGCAAATGATTGCTCACAGACAATGGATAATCCATCCGGCGGTGAGTCAGACCGTGATTCACGAAATAGTTCAACCATGTCGTCTGATCCTCTGACGGGGTTTCTCCGATAAGCTGCTCGATCGCGATGATCACAAGTCCAATGTCGCCGCGATACAGGCGGTTCTTCTGAGTCTTCCGCCACTGGGTTTTCGCCTTACCTTTCATTGAGGAACTGTCGATGAGTTTGCCGAGGTACTCCACCGCGTGCCAGTAGTCGATCCGCTGCTGTGTCTGTTCGACCGTCAGCCCCAGTGATTTGATCAATGTCGGCACTCGATTCCATATCCATTTCGCGCCGTCGGCAATGAACAGAACTTTCGATGCGTCTTTCACATTCAGTGCCTTCAAATACGACAGCAGCATTCGGAATAGTTGATCACACGATCCCAGCGAACCATCAATGATCGGGGAAAA
>JBBQSE010000428.1:0-7679 GCA_038214195.1 Planctomycetales bacterium | reverse complement strand
GCCAGAATTCGGTTGATTAAGCCCGCCATCAACCAAATCATAAACACGCACGCAACTGCCGCGATCCACGGCCACATCCATGCATCAGCGGCCTTCAACGCAGCAATGTTCTGGACTCGCAGCGCAACGAACGGACCCAGATATGCGTAGCCCAACCAGGCCGCAAGAATCGCCAACCCTGGTCGAGGCAACGCTTCATGGCCTGCCGCCCGGCCGCTCACCTGACGTCGTGGACGCAGCAGTAGCACGGCCATCGCAGGACTCAGCGTCAACGAATTGAATGCCGAGATCACCGTCGAGATTGCAATCGTGACGGCAAACTGCCGAAAGAACTGACCGACGACACCAGTGATAAACGCACAAGGAATAAAGACCGCAGACAGCACAAGCCCCACAGCGATCACAGGACCTGCGACCATGTCCATGGCTTTGATCGCTGCGTCACGAGGAGACATCCCCTGCTCAATATTGTGCTCCACAGCTTCGACCACAACGATCGCATCATCCACCACAATTCCAACTGCCAGCACAAGACCGAACAGCGTGAGTGCGTTCAGGCTGAAGCCGAAAGCCACCATCGCGGCAAAGGTCCCTACGATCGCCACCGGCACCGCCACCAGCGGAATAATCGCGGGCCGCCAGCCCTGCAGAAACACCAGCACAACAATCGCAACCAGAATCACCGCGTCACGCAAAGACACAAACACTTCCTTCACTGATTCGCGAATGAACGGTGTCGTGTCATAAACGATCGCATAGTCGACGCCTTCGGGAAATCGAGTTTTGAGGTCGTCCATCTTGGCTCGAACTTCCGCTGCTGTCTCCAACGCATTGGAACCTGGAAGCTGATAGACCGACAACGCAATCGATGGTTTGGTATCGAGCGTACAAACCTGATCATAGGCCATGGCTCCGAGTTCAATCCTGGCCACATCACGCAGTCGTATCATGCGTCCTTCGTTGTCAGACCGCAGCACCATGTCGCCGAACTGTTGCTCGCTGGTGAGACGCCCCAGGGTTGTCATCGTGTATTGAAACATCTGCCCTTGAGTGGTCGGTTGCTGCCCAATCTGCCCGGCGGCGACTTGAGTGTTTTGCTGCTCAATTGCTCGCAGCACGTCCTGAGTACTGATGTTGCGTGCAGCCATCTGTTGCGGATCGAGCCAGATCCGCATACTGTAATCGCGCTGGCCAAGGAACGTGATATCTCCTACCCCGGCGACGCGTGACAATTCGTCGCGCATCTGAATCGTCGCGTAGTTGCTGAGATACAGATTGTCCCGCGATTCATCGGGCGAAAACAGATTGATGATCATCAGTACGCCGGGAGCTTTTTTCTTGACCGTTACACCGCGTCGCTGGACAAGATCAGGCAGTGTCGGCTGAGCCAATGCGACTCGATTCTGCACCAATACCTGCGCGAGGTTGAGATCTGTCCCCGAAGCAAACGTCACAGTCAGTGTGTATGTCCCGTCGTTCGTGCATTGTGACGACATATAGAGCATTTCTTCCACGCCATTCACCTGCTGTTCGATCGGTGCGGCGACAGTATCCGCCACAACTTTCGCGTTGGCCCCTGGATACATCGTCGAAACCTCGACCGTCGGCGGCGCGATCTCAGGATATTGCGTGATCGGCAACGTAAACATGGCGATCCCGCCCGCCAGTGTAATCACGACGGACAAGACTGTTGCGAAGATTGGCCGATCAATAAAGAAGCGAGAGAACATGGTTTATTTTTCTGAATCAAGCAGGGTGAGTTGAGCGTCAGCGGAACACACCAATCGTTTCGTTTCCGCCATTGGTGGGATTCAATGCGTTTCACGCTCCCTACTTTGCTTCTTTCCTCTCAAGGGCACGTTTCAAAGGTCGTGTAATAAAGCCAAAACGAATCACATCCAGCACAAATCTGCCAGACCTGCCGACGAGACCGACAGTGAAAACTCTCCAATGCGACAAATGATCAATCACCAGAAAAAACACCGGAGTAAAAAAAATCCCAAACAACGTCACACCCAACATGCCACTAAAAACTGCAGTTCCCAAAGCACGTCGCATTTCAAAACCGGCACCCGTCGCCACGACAAGCGGCACGACGCCAAGAATGAATGCAAACGAAGTCATCAGGATCGGGCGAAGACGCAAGCGGCAGGCGTCCAGAATTGATTCATAAACATCAACGCCGGAGTCACGTCGTAACTTCGCAAATTCGACAATCAGAATTGCGTTTTTGCAGGCGAGTCCGATCAGTACGACAAAACCGATCTGCGTAAAAATGTTGATATCCATCCTGGCAAAGGCGACTCCTGCGATAGAACACAACACGCACATCGGTACGACCAAAATCACGGCCAATGGCAAGGCCCAGCTTTCGTACAATGCGGCAAGCACCAGAAACACAAACACCACTGAAAAACCAAACAGCATCAATCCTGTGCTGCCCGAAGTACTTTCCAGATACGCGAGTTCGGTCCATTCGAACGCCATCGTGGACGGCAGCTCAACGTTTGCAACTTCTGCCAGGACGCGAATTCCCTCGCCGCTGCTGACACCCGGCACAACGTTGCCGGTGATGGCCGTGGCCGGGTACATATTGTATCGCGTAATCATCAACGGCCCGCCGATTGTGCGAACAGTCGCAACGGAACCGAGTGGCACCATCGCACCATCACGATTTCGGACTTGGAGTTTTTTGACGTCTTCGGGGCGATCACGATATTGTTTGTCCGCTTGCACAACGACCTGCCATGTACGTCCGAGCATACTGAAGTCGTTCACATATCGTGAACCGAGATAGCCCTGGAGCGTGCCAAACACGTCACCGAGATTCAGTCCTTGAGCGATACAGGCTTCGCGATCAACATCCACATACAACTGCGGCGCATTGACGTTGAAGGCGCTGAAGAGGCCGGTCAATTGTGGTTGGCCTTTGCCATCCTTTGTATCGTTACCGATCTTGATGAGGTTGTCGGTTTGTTCCTGCAACACCTTGAGCCCCACATCGCCGCGATCTTCGACCATCAGTTTCATTCCGCCGGCTCGACCTAGCCCCGACACGGCCGGTGGAGGCGAAATTGTTACGGTCGCTTCCGGGATTTTCTTTCCGTACTCCTTTAACAATTCAGTTTGGATAGCGTTCGCAGTTGTTTCGGGAGTTTGCCGAAATGCAAATTCTTCAAGGATGATGAACATCGAGCAGAAGTTTGAAGCTCGAGCCCCCAACTGAAACGAATTTCCGGCAATCGAATTGACGCTGCGTACACCGGGCATTTTCAATGTGATACTTTCAACCTTCGCAAGCGTCGCCAGCGTTCGCTC
The DNA here is from genome assembly GCA_038214195.1 of Planctomycetales bacterium. GTDB lineage: Bacteria > Planctomycetota > Planctomycetia > Planctomycetales > Planctomycetaceae > SXXK01. The sequence goes on along the minus strand of JBBQSE010000428.1, from coordinate 4,361 downwards.
GGCTGACGTCGCATCCGGCAACTGAATACTGCACACGAGATAGCCTTTGTCCTGCGATGGAATAAATCCTGTCGGCAACGTTTTGAATCCAAACCATGTCAGTCCCAGCAGACCACCATAGATCATCAGCACCAGCACTGGAACTCGCAGAAGCCGAGACGTCGCAAACGCATAGCCACCGATTGATTTCGATACGCAGAAGTTAAACGCTCGGAAGAACCAACCAAACAGAAAATCCAGTAATCTCGTGAGCATGTCTTTCTTCGCATGACGCGGCCGCAACAGCAGAGCTGCCAACGCAGGGCTGAGTGTCAAAGAATTGATCGTGGAGATCACCGTCGAGATAGCGATCGTCAGCGCAAACTGCCGAAAGAACTGCCCCACGATTCCCGACACAAATGCACACGGGACAAAGACAGCCGTCAATACGAGCCCAACCGCGATCACCGGCCCAGCGACTTCTTCCATCGCATGAATCGCAGCGTCGCGCGGCGAGAAACCACGTTCGATGTATTGCTCGACCGCTTCAACTACTACGATCGCGTCATCGACTACAATACCGATGGCGAGGACCAGACCGAACAGCGTCAGATTGTTCAGACTGAAGCCAACCACGACCATGGCCGCAAACGTCCCGACGATCGCGACGGGAACTGCGATCAGGGGAATGATGGCCGGTCGCCAGCCCTGCAGAAACACCAGAACCACCAGCGCGACGAGGATTACGGCATCGCGAAGTGACTTGAAAACTTCCCGAATGGATTCACGAATGAAAGGCGTCGTGTCGTAGCCCGCTTCATAGATGACGCCTTCCGGGAAATCGACCGACAACTCATCCATCTTCGCTTTCACGAGGTCAGCGGTCTCCAACGCATTCGCGTCTGGAAGCTGAAAGATTGCCATGCCGACGGTTGGCTTCTGATTGAATCGGTTATTGGTTTCCTCAATGCGAGCTGCGACTTCGACGCGTCCCACATCCCGAATTCGCAACATGCGACCATCCGCTGTCGTGCGAACAACGATGTCCGCGAATTCTTCCGGAGTCTCGAGCCGTCCTTCCACCGTCAGTGGAAACTGCTTCATCTGACCCGACATTGTCGGCGGCTGCCCCAATTGTCCGAGAGCAACTTCTGTGTTCTGCTCACGAACAGCCGCCAACACATCAGACACCGCGAGTCCGCGGGCGGCGAGCTTATCAGGATCCAGCCAGACTCGCATGCTGTAATCGCGCTGACCAAATACGCGCACTTCGCTGACACCCGGCAACCGCGCCAGTTCTTCCTGAAGTCGCAGCCTGGCATAGTTGCTGAGATATAACTGATCGTAGCGGCCGTCAGGGGAATTGATGCTGACCGTGAGCAGGATATCGGGTGATCGTTTACGAGTTGTTACTCCCGTCCGCCGGACAACTTCCGGCAGCGATGGAAGAGCCAGACTGACTCGATTCTGCACCAGCACTTGCGCGAGATTCAGGTTCACACCCGGCTTAAAAGTGACGGTTAATGCGTACGACCCGTCATTGGTGCTTGACGAATTCATATACATCATTTCTTCCACGCCGTTGACCTGCTGCTCAATCGGCGCGGCAACGGTTTCAGCGACTGTTTGCGCGCTGGCTCCGGGATAGTTGCAACCCACTTCGACAGTAGGCGGCGCGATTGGTGGATACTGTGCAAGCGGCAATTGATACAGCGCAATGGCACCGACCATTGTGATCACGATGGAGATCACAGAGGCAAAGATTGGGCGGTCGATGAAGAAACGTGAGAACACGATGTTTTGTTACTTCGTGGGATGGCTTTCCTGAGCCGACAACAGGTGTTGCCTTCGACGAATCTGGACAGCCTGAGAAGGCCGATCTACGAATCGCTTTTCTTTGAATCACTCTTCGGAGGCATGGCGTCTGACTTTGGTACTGCTGAATCGCCCGTTGACTTCACATCGGCTGGCCCTTCGTGGCCGCGTTCCTTCGGCGTAATCGGGGTGTTCTTTCGCAAACGCTGCAAACCGGTCACGATGACTCGATCGTCGGCATTGACACCAGAACGAATCACGCGTTTGCTGCCGACCAGCGGGCCTGGTTCCACGTTTCGAGCCTCTGCGATCGGAATCCCGTCTTTCTCGCCAACGACGTAAACAAATGGCCGTCCCTGGTCCGACGCCATCGCTTCCTCCGGAATCAGCAACGACTCCGCCGGCTGTCCAATCGGATAACGCAGACGCACAAAAAGTCCAGGCGATAACAACCCGTCGGAGTTATCAACCGTCGCCCTCGCTCGCAACGTTCCAGTCGCCGGATCAATCTGGTTGTCCAGAAAATCCACTTTTCCGTGCAACGCAAACTCAGGTGCATCCGCAAGAGCGATATCAACGGTGACGTTGCTGTTTTTTCCTTGAGCGACGATCGTGGGATCTGCCGTGCGGCGGATCTTCAGCACCGTACGCTCGTCCATGTCGAAGTACACATAAACCCAATCCTGTGGCACGATGGTCGCAAGCGATGTCTGATCAGCCATCACCAGATTGCCGACATCCAGCAAGCGACGTCCGATTTGGCCCTCCAGCGGCGATTTAATGACTGTGAACTGAACATTCAACGCTGCGAGTTCATGTGCGGCGCGAGATTCGGCGAGATTCGCAGTTGCTTCATCTAGATCGTATTTCGCCGTGTCAAATTCATCCTGAGACATGGCTTTACGTGCGAACAATTCCTGTGCTCGCTGTAACTTGCTTGTCAGACGCTTTATGCGAGCCTCAAACTGACTGACGACGGCACCTGTGCGTTGTTCTTCCGCGACGAATGGACGATCGTCAATTTTGAACAGCACTTTGTCCTTTGGGACTTTGGAGCCATCTTCGAAGTCGATGATTTCGAGATATCCGCTCACGCGAGCCCGCAGTTCGATCACTTGCGTTGCTGCTGTGCGACCTGTGAACTCTTCAAACTCTTTGACTTCGTCAGAAGTAGGTGAGACATAAATCACGGTCATCGGAGGCGGAGGATCACTCTTCTTCTGTTCCTCACGACAACCAAGTGTTGCCAGAACAGCGATTACAAGAGCCGGATACGCAAACGTTCGCGTCATGTCAGCATCGGCAGAAAAAGAGGTAGGAAATAATTGTCGCGGATAATGACTGACTGGTCAGTCATGTGAAGCAGTTGTAGAATAGACCTGCAATTGAGCACTTTCAATGAGTCTGTGGCAGAAAAGCGTGACAAATGGCAGATACCGCTTCTACCCCAAAAACTACTCTCGACCGACGAACTGAACGCCGACTGGCGATTATTTCCACGGCGGCTCGGCTATTTGGGAGTCAAGGCTACGCGAACTGCGAAATGGAAAGCGTTGCCATTGAACACGGCGTTGCCAAGGGAACGTTGTATCTCTATTTCAAAAGCAAACAGGAATTATTCTGCGAATGTGTCGATCAGGGTATGCGCGCTCTGCAGGAGGCGGTTCAGTCCGCCGCTGAATTGAAATCAACACCGTTCGACCGTATTTCGGCAGCGATTCGTGCGTACCTGTTGTTCTTTGAGCAGCATCCAGAACAAGTCGAACTACTGATCCAGGAACGGGCCTTCTTCCATGATCGTCAGACGCCGACATACTTTACGTATCGAGACCAAAGCCGCGAACGGTGGCGTACTGTCTGGTCGGGCCTCGTTGATGATGGACATATTCGCTCGGAGCTTAAAGTTGATCAAATCCTCGACTTCCTCGGGAATCTCGTCTACGGCACGATGTTTACGAATCACTTCCTTGGCCGATCTGCGGAAGAACAATACTCCGTCATCATCGACATCTTCTACCATGGAATTTTGCGTGCTGAAATACATTGACTGTCGCTACGACCTTCAGTTGTTGTAGTCGTCCTGACGAATCGGTTCAATTTTGATCACCCAGCCATCGCTCGGAATCGGCATTCCCTTCTGGATGATGCGAACATCCATCGTGGGATATTGGTCCGTTGTTCCGGACTTCCAGTGTGGACCAATTCCGACTTCGATTTCCGGCGCGATCGCCTTGAACCAGCCAGTGAGCTTCATTTTCTTCTGTTCACCATCCGGTTCGCGAAGCAGTCGTTTGTCGGCGTCGGTCGGATCGCCGAATTCATCGCACAGATTCACAAAGACCTTGCGCAATTGCTTTGATTCCAGAAACGTCGCCGTATTTTTGATCGCCATCTGGATGTCTTCGTCGGCATAGAATTCCTGATCTTTCCGTGGAGTCAGAACACCGATCATTACCACCATTCCGCGTTGATCGGCTTCACGAACAAGGAACTCAATTCGTCGCTGAACCTCCGGCTTCAATTCGCCGTGCCGAGTGAATCCGTTCAATCCGATACTGTCATCGGGA
>JBBQSE010000427.1:0-7698 GCA_038214195.1 Planctomycetales bacterium | reverse complement strand
GGTACACGATTAGGCCCAAAATTACCGTCCTGTCGTGTGGTGCTGAGTCCTCAATACCGCTGATTCAGTCGATCTCCAGACAAGCCTGGCCTTTACGCTTGGCTGATCATCATCGTATCGATCTCCATGGGTGGATCCCACAGGAGACCTTTGGTATGGAAGCGGACGATGAACTCGGTGTCGCGGTACTTTTGATGGAGTGCGAGAGCGAAAATGGTGTGCCATTCCATCTGGAAATCAAGTTGGCTCCCGTGTCGCTGTGGCGACGAAATTACATGCAGTCATCCGACAATCTGAGTGCCCGGCACGACCATGCCCTGTACCTCCAGATTCAGGCGGTCTCGATGATGGAGGATCGGATCCCCACCGACGACCTGCTGACAGTCTCTGGGCGGATTCCACCGATAATGTCGTATCGCGACGCTCTGCTTCACGGCGAAATCACACGCAAGATGATCGCCGTTTCCAAAACCATCGGGCTGCCTGAGCCAACTCTTTGCTTCCGTCCACTGCTGACAAACCACCACTGCTATGGCGCTTTCCGCGTAGGCGAGGCTGTCACAAGAGAGTTTCGATTCACTGAGTGTGAAAATCTCTTCGTGCTGCCTCCGGCGTCATACGTTGAGTCTGACGATGACGCAAACCCCACTTGCAAGAGCATCGTGCTCGCTCGATTTGCTGTTGACGCCATTCTTGACGACCTGGAGCAGCAGCAGAGCCCTGTGGCGAATCCTGACATTCAGTTCAGGTGCAATGCAGGCTCCAACATCTAATGGCGATTCTGACACCATTTACATTGAGTCCTCTGCGCCTCCTCCACCAAGGTTGTGAGCGAATATCCCCGATCATGTTCCCGCCTTGCTTCGATGTCACAGCATATTGTTCAACCACATTGAGTCAGGGCACTCGTTTGCACACGCGACGACTCCGTGCTTCGATTGTCTGTGCCAAACGATCAACAGAGCCGAATCGAACTTTTTTTCCGAGGATGAGTCCATTTGAGTGAAGCGGACTTTCGCGTGCATCGTACTCATAGACAGATCCACCACTGACCCTACCCGCCATCGCAAATTTTCCGCGAAGACACGTGAAGCCGCGAGCCAATTTTACGTATAGAAGGTAACGGCATCAGTTCGACGTCTGTGTTTCTGCAAGTCGTCGTCCACAAACTCCGGGTGCCATCCCGAAAAGGAATCGTCATCTTTACGAGACACAGCGTCCACGCGGTCGCTTCCGTTTCGCTACTACCCCTCTGAAAAATCTGACGAAGGAGAGCGATCATGAAATGCGTATTTGGAATTCGACTGGCACTGTGCATCGCCGTCTCTGCCAGCTTCGGACTGCGTGCGGCAGCGCAACCACAGAGACAAGATGACAAAGTGATTACGCCAGCCCGGCTTGGACTACCTCCGGGCAATGTCCGCACATCGGAACCAGTCGTCCGCGTCTTCAAGGCAGACGAAGACGGACATCGATTGAAGGAACAGCCTGCGCATTATCCATTCACGCAGCAGCCAGGGTATGTGCCAAAGGCTGGCGAGGTCACTGTAAAACATCAAGGAGTGGATATTTCGACTCGCCCGACGGGGAGTACTTCATCGAAGCCCATGGATTTCAAGGCTGGCATCAATGGCGAGGTCGTGCGTGCAGGGAAAGGAACCTACAACACGATCACGGTGAAGCTGCAGGATGGCACGCAGATTCAATTTCTACATTCATCAAAGGTGTACGTGAAAATAGGCGACAAAGTCACTCCAGACACAGTTATCGGGAAATCCGGAAACACCGGGGCGAACTCTGTGCATATCCACGTCCAGGCCAGAGACAAGGACGGAAAAATCCTGGCGAATCCGGACGCTGTGTTTCGAACGGGTACATCCGGCACCAAAACAACATCTGCCAGTCCTCCGTCCCAGAATGGCCTTGGCGGCGTCTTGATCAACCCCATGCCTGAACGCGACGACGGAACAATTGATGATGGCGAAACCGAACAGATTCTTCGCGACCGACCCGCGTCGAAGGCCAGGAGCTGGCGGATTGAACTGCCGAAAGAGGGAGACGAAGAATGAAGACGTTCGGGATCTATTTGTTATTTCTTGCTGCAGCTGTTACTGCCTTGCCGACGGAATCGGCGACCGCTCAGCCAGCTGCCAAACGAAGCAGCAGTCGCGACTCGCGCAGAAGCGAAACTGAAGGGATTGCCGTCTCACTGCGTGCCTTGAGTGACTCCAATGACGAAGCGGAGACGACAAGCCTCTTTGGCGCAACGAGGCTACGCGGCTTTCTGCTTGTCGATGACGAGCTGGGAGCAGATTGTATTCTGGTTCTCGAAAAAGAACGGCGACGTCCACTCCTGCGTCTTGACGATCTCGCGATTGCGTATCGGAATATTGTCGAAGCTGATGCTCGACCAGCATGTACAATTGACCCGCGAGCCGAGACGCTGGCAAAGCTCGCAGAGATAGGCCAACGGATCGGCTCCCAACAGAATGAAAGTTCCATTCAGCAACAACTGCGGGAATTTGAGAGAGTCGGAAAGGGACCTCAGGACGTTCAGGTCTTCAACGTCAATCCGGAATCCCATTTCGCCAGTGTGATGGTTTTGGCAGATTATGATCTAAAAAGTATTTGCAACGGCGCGACGACCGTCAATGGAATCGCCAGCCTGACAGATCGGCTGGCACAGCAGGTTCAGGACGAAATTGTCCGGACCGGCACATGCAGCATTCCGACTGGCAGCCAGAATCGATTCTGGTTTAACCCCGGCAGAGTCAGTTATCGGACCGACGGAAGTCTCTTTCTGCTGAACGCATGCGAGGTTACGTTGCTGACAGAAGAAGAGGCCATTACGCCCGATGGGGCACGAGCAGGTTTGGCTCGGCCAAACCCGCTCGCCAGCGAATTCGCTGCTGACTTGACGCAGCAGTTTGCCGAACTTAGCAGGGACAAGCCCATCTTTCGCGAGTTAGAGAATCTGTATCGAGCCGTAGCCGCAATGTCTCTGATAGTCTCCGAAGGAGAACTCGTCCACGAACTTGTGGAAGACACATTGAGCACTATCGACGTTCCAAAGGTTCCGTTCAAAAAGACGCTCGCTGGCAGAGTCTTGGTTAAGAAGCTGCAGGGCAGTGTCTCCAACGGAACATACACACTCTGGCTACCGAGCTGCGGTGGCGTCTCGATCGACATTGATCCTCGAACGATGACCCGGGAGGACGGCGCAGACGGAGAGTTGTCGAACGTCACCAGGCGGATCGTGGATCATCGGCCGACATCTCGAACGGCGTCATGGAAGATCCAGATTATCGAATAGATGCGGAGCCGGGCTCAAGTCCGGGAGTTCATTTGATGTTCTGTTGTTTTCTGTTTTTAAAAGTTTCAGAGGAGAATCTTCATGTTGTCCACTCTTTCACGAAATGAAGTTGATATCGATGATGACGCTGTACTCATGTCAATCAAGACGCCGATGCAGCCGCGACCGACAACGGTTCGCATGTCTGGGAAATTCAGACTTCGGGAGTCAGTAAAGCAACTTATCAGTGACGCTCCCAAAGACACCCATGCCGCCCGCGTGATTACGCAGCTCATCAGAGAGCAGTCGGGCGCGCATCAGTTTCTGGCAGTGAAAAAATTAGGACTCGAACAAGTCGATCCGGAAACAACGACGTTGGCAGACATCGCGATTCCAAAGGAAGTTCGCACAGAGCACGGAATAGAGCTCATGCGAGTCGCATCGGTTGAAATCCAGTCATATGCTCGCGTCGGAGCCTAATAGAGGCAGATTCAGTTGTCGCTGGCCATCGGAGTAAGACACCTGTGTTGACGTACCCATACGACGGAACGTTCCAGCGACAGCAGCCATTAGTGATGCTTGAGGATGGAACCATTCTCGCGATGACCGGGACATCGCCCGCGGTGGCAGTTCTGCAGACCGCCGCGGGCGTGCAACACGGATTAGGTTTGCTTGGACAACTGGAGTCGTTGTGGAAGGTTACTTCAAAACGGTTGGTGTCTCAATTTGAATCAGTCCTGATTCAGGAACTTCCGCGGCGCGTTGCGGAGCTTCGAACCGATGCAGTTGCTTTTTTTGCTTACCTCGCCAATGCATTCGAACAACGAGACTTTTCCGAGGCCCCCTATGCGACTAAACCATTATCATCACAGGCCAGTGAAATTGACTGGACCAGCGAGATCGCACAAGCAGTTCGACAGATTCCTCGCCCACAGGTCCCACTGCCGTCCCTTTGGATGCTGGGGAGGGTATGGCAACTCCGGGAACGAGGTGCGCGAAACGGCTGCTGGCATATTCACTCGGGAGATCGAAGTTTCTCGCTCAATGGAGAATTCACTTTCGTGGCTACGCTTGCAGCGCAATGGCAAGTGCAGGTCGCTCGCTTCGTCGCCGAGGTTGCGGCTCGCCTGGCTGCAGGAATCGGCGAGTGTGACGATGCCTGCAATGCGCGCCAAGAGTTGTCCCAGCGCGGGTGGATTCAACGGGGAGACCTGATTTTGGTGTCGGGCAATCCGCCAGTACTCGGTCATATCATTCCCGTACATTACAATCGTACTCTGGGACGCAGTGTCAATCGCGACCTGGCCATTACGACGCCGTTGACTCTCCCTCTCAGTCCGAAACCCAGTCGGTCGGCGTTCGCAATCCATGAGCGCGGTTCATCAGGACTTTGGAGTCTGGTTTGTCTTCCGAATGGTCTCTGCCTGGGAGGAGATCCACCATCGTATCCCCAGGAATCAGCGGGGGTTGGATTGGCGGCCCTTCTGCGATGGGCGGCTCAAATCCTCGCCAGCAACGGCATCTTTCACAGCTCGGATGATTCCAGCTCAGCGACAGACAACGATTACCAGTATTAATGATTTTCAGATCCTTTCTCTGAAACATCATCACCACTTGCTCGCATCATTGAGCGACCAGTGGGAGAGGACCACGGGCACTCGAGCGGTAGTTTGATTCGGATGAAGGTTTCACCCTCAAAGGAGGTCGGTAATGACACTTACGAAAAAACTGAAAATTCAAGAACAGGTAATGTGCGATATTCTTGGAGCAGCACGGGAGGCGGATCAATTTGAATGCATGGGGCTATTGGCGTCAGATGGCCGAACCACCGATCCTCAAGTGGTCACGGCCGCCTGCCTGTTGCCAGCCAAAGCGTCGCGTGGCCATGCAGAGGCCGATCCGGAGACGATTTGGCGAGCGACTCAGTTGTTCGTCCGCAACAAGTTACGTCCATTGGGGATTTGGCATAGTCATGGGTCAATGGCCGTTTTTCACTCAAGAACTGACGACCAAACGGTGATGAATTTGCTACCCGGAATGATGGACTGGAACGTCCAACGGCAGCGGCACGCTTTCAATGTGCCTATGGTCACTGCCACTGACGAGGCTGCTCTTCCGCTGGACGATGGCCGGTTTCTGAAGGCTGTACTCATGGGGCCGGAGATCCCCGGAATTTGTGCAAGCGAACGTACGTCCTGGTCGGGGATTGACTTTCACTTTGAACCTTCAACATACAGCCCTCGGTCGGTTTATGATGGAGAAACACTTCACCTCGTGACAAATGGAGTTCGACTGTCTCTCGGCGTTCCGGACGGATCGCGCATCAGGACTCTGATCGAAGACGGCGACCGATCCCGAATGGCGTGTCTCTACAGTCTCGTCGTTAACGTGAAAGGCGAAAAATATGCCGAGCGGCTCACGGTTCACGAGACGAACGGCGAAGAAATCATCTCCAAGGAGCAATGCTCTATCGAGATTATCAGCAGAACAGTTTCTGAAGATCTGCCCGAAGTGCGGTTGCTTGGCGTGGAGCGAGTCAATTCGGAGTCTATGCTATGAGTCGGTTCGATCGCCAGGAAATGATTGCTGGCTGGGATCAGCAGAAACTCAGCGGGAGTTGCATTGCCATTGTCGGACGCGGGTGGACAGGCACTTTTTCTGTGTGGGCGTGTTGCTCAATGGGCATCGGGACGGTGCTATGGATTGGAAAACCGCAACAGAAAACTCAGCGATTTGCCGACTGGTTTCTGTCGGACGAATGTCCATTCGAATCTTCTCTGATTGAGCTTCCGTTTGATCCGCACTTTGACGCTGGCCTGGAATGGGGTGCCGCGCAGGCAGGTTACTTTCCTTCCGTTTGTATCGACACGTCCGAGGACGACAGTTTCCTGCCCGCTCTGGAACGAGTCTTCGGGCAACAGCATGGCGGCACAGTTCTTTGTGGCGGTACTAGGAACGGGGGCTGGATCACCGCCAGTTGCCGCGACTCCCACCATTCCGACACGTCACGAGTCAGTGTCGATGCCCCGGAAGTGGCGATGTCTATTGCCGCACTCCTGTCCGATGCGACTCGGTCGATAATTTGTCCGCTTCCGTCTGATATTCCAGCGGAGGGTGGCATACTCGGGTGGAGTTCCACGGAAGACAAATCCGTCGAGAAAAAACTGGCCGTGCTTGTCGGTGGCGGAGGTATTGGCTGTTGGGCTTCGGCATTGTTGGGCATAGATGGCCATGATCTCGTGGTTGTGGATGGTGACCATGTCGAATTAAACAACCTTCCGCGACAGGGACTGTTTTCGGCAGACGATGCGATCGAGCAACGGAACAAAGCTGTTGCGGTCAAGAGCCGGTTAAGCCGGTTGGCACCAGACATGAGAGTGGCAGCCGTCCATCAACGTGTCGATTTGAACTTTCTAGCGACGGTTCGTCAACTCCGACCAACTGCCATTCTCTCAGCGGTAGACAACGCCGAGTCCCGACTTGTCCTGCAGCAGATCGGACAGGAAGCAGGTGTCCCTGTGATCCAAAGTGGTACGGACGTGTTTTGTGCCGATTGTTTCACGCAAGTACCGGGAGGGGCATTGCTCAACGCTCAGATGCATGGTGCTCTGTCCGCCGCTACACAACGAGAATCAGCATCCGAAAGGGGTTCGGGTGCTTGTCTTGCCAATCCCAGTTATGTGATACCAGGTATGCTGGCAGGTGCCATGCTCGTATGGCGATTCAATCAAATCGCCGACAATCAGAAGTTGAACTCCATGCCACCAATTCGGTGGCGCCAAGGGAACTGCCCAATCGAGAGCGGGAGCATGCCAGATGAACTCAGCACCGAATTCAATGATTAAGCCACTTGTCGAGCGTGCCAACGCGCTGACCGAAGGCAATACAATGGAGGTGAGATCAGTTACTCAACCACCAACGGTAGCGGCGCAAAGCCCTTTGCATGAGTTACTGATTTGCGAGATCGCAGCCACAATTCCACCAGCGCTTGCTCAGCGACTCCGACAGGCAAAATCCGTTTCTCCTGTCCACGACTGGATTGCGGCTGGCGCAATGTACAACTGGGTCAAAGCTGACAGTGCCCTGGGACAGAAGTTTATAGAGGAACTTGGTGATCGTCCGAAGGATGCAGCACTTGCACTTGCAAGGACAATCGCCCGGACGCTTGATCCGCCGCCGCCTGCCGCCGAGGCACCATTGCTGGATAAAGTCGGGTTGCTCGGCGAGGTAACAGTGGCAGCTGCCATTTTGTGTGTTCGTGCCTTTGTAACCGTTCACGGCATCAGCCGTGGAGCAGGGAAGGAGCGGGCTGTTTGTTGAGCTTCGCTTCGATGGAGGACGTCAGAAAATCGAAGAAGTTGCGTTGTTGTTTTCGGCATGTAGCCAGAGCAGTCCACATGCGTTCG
>JBBQSE010000426.1:0-7735 GCA_038214195.1 Planctomycetales bacterium | reverse complement strand
CCATTGCCAACCGAAATCTCCTTAAACCGCGTATCTTTTTCGTAAATCCCCACATTTCCCCCGGCGGTGCAACTGCAACCCCCCCCCCCCGTCGGGGGCAAACCGCCGTCCCCCCCCCCGGCGCGGCGGGGCTACGGTACGTGCCGCATGTGTACGAAAAAAGGCATCTCCGAGGTTCAATCGAAGATGCCTTTTTGAGTTCTTTGAAAGGGTCACCAGAGGTGAACTTACTTCTTGCCTTTGGCCGGTGCTGCTGCCGCCGCTGCCGCGGTTTCTTCAGCGGTCTTTTTCTTTTTCTTACCGCCAATCGCCTTCTGAACGCGAACCTTTGGCAGGCCAAATGGGCTGCGACCGGCTGCAAATCGGTCTTCTTCCACAAGTCGCGCGATACGTTCACTGCGGCTCAGGACGTTGCGGGAGCCTGAGAGGCCAAGTCGAATTTTAAGAGTCTTGTCAATTGACACGTCAACGCTCCAAATGCGTTCTAAATGCTGTAAAAAGCCTGTTCAGCGGCAGTTCCGTGCCACACAGAACATGACTATTCCCGCCCAAGCCAATCTCAGACGAAGGATTCGAGTCGCGGAGTGTATCGTCTCCAACCTGTCTTCTCAACCACCCATTCCCCAGTTTCCCGCGCAAATTTCGCACCCCGACCGTGAATTCTGAAACCTTTGACCCAAATTACGGGAGGGTTTCCTGATGAGATACGGTATGAGTCCGTGTCTGTTGTCGGAGTGCCAGGCGGCGGGATTCGGTGAGTAGTTCTTTGACTTTAGTGTCGCTGGAGTCCTGTTCATAGCACCATTCGAAAACTTCACCAGCTTCGCTGTAACGCTCCTGACCTAAAAGGAGTAGTCCGAATGCGTGGTGGGGCCAGTAGGATGTTTCGTCGCACTGCAGCGCCAGCCGCAGCATTTCTTCACACTGCTCTCGCAGTCCGAACTGATGGGCCGCCTGTTGACCAGTCATCAGCAGGGCCACCATCCTGTCGGAATCGTGCCGCAGATCTGCCGGGGAGGCCGCAAATTTCCTCGCCGCCTGGGTCATCACATAGAGCAGCTTTTCGATGTCGGAGGTGCGGCCACTTTCGCGAAACGCATCCAGCACTTCATCCAGTTCATCCACTGAAGGCTCAAATGTCGTGATGACAAAATCAACGGGTACTTGTCGAGCCATGTTCCGGCACACTCGGCGACGATATTCCGGACTGGAATGAAACACATAGCGCCACTGTTCAATCGCGTCTTCGACTTTGCCTTCGGTCAGAAGACAATCGCCGATGAAGTACCGCACAAAAGGATCATTACCGCCAACAAGCTTTGTTTGACTGATCAGCGCTGGCCGACTTGTATCCCGCACATCGCGGAGAAAACTCGTGTGCAGCAGAATCATGTATGCTTCGCCCTGCACCGGGCACAAGGCCAGTGAGCGACGTGCCAACTGGTCTGACAGCATGAGCAGCTTGATATTTCGACCGAAGGCCTTCTTCAGCCATGCATGCATTTCGGCTGTCGACTGAAAATTGGTGATCGCGGTGTCGCGGATCTGGACCTCGCTGAGCGGGTTTTCACTTTTACGCTGCTGTAGCTGAAATGTCTTGAGACTCAGCAACGACAATTCCTGCAGCGTATCGACATGCTGCGGGTCGGCCCGCAGCCCCTTCATCAGCAGATTCATGCGGGCTGACAACCACTGTCGTTCATCGTCTGGAGTGTGAACTGCTTTTGGTTCATCGTAGCTGGCGACATCCGTCGTCGGGCGAGTCGGAGTTTCGTCAGAGGCCGGATCGTCGAGTCCGGGAATCTCCATCCGATACGCAGCTTCGGCTGCAGCGATTCGGGCCGGATCGAGATCATGGGACGTGCAGATGTAGTTCGTCCACCAGTGTTCGCCTGCGATTCGTCGATGAAGATCCGGCTGAGTCTGGCAAAGCACCATGAAGCAGGCAACGCCCGCGAGCGCCCAGGCAACGCGAGGAAAGGGCAATCCCTGTTCCGGCCGAAAACCAGAGCAGAGCCGCAGACCGGTCACTCCGAGCACAATCGTAGTGACGACAATCGCGGGCACGTACCAGATGAAATCGACTGCCGAATGAAATAGTCCGGCTGACAATCCAGCGAGCACCGCCGCCAGCGCTGCCACACGATCAGCGTCCGCACGTTTGACGATATGCCACAGAATTCGCGTCAGCACGAACAGCAGTCCAAGTGCGACAAGGGCAAGTCCGACGAGTCCAGTTTCGGTCGCCAAATGCACCCAGGAACTTTCGGCGTGTGAAAAGAGCACGCCGCGAAAATCGACGAAGTCTTTCATATACACTGGGTAAACATAGCGATGACTGCCGACGCCACAACCCAGCAGTGGAAACGCCTGAATGGCGTTGGCATCCGCTGTCCAGATCGCACGACGGGCATTCGACTGATCAATTTTGTCGGCATCGGCCGACGCAAGCTGGTCGATTCGGTCTTCGATCTTTCCCTGTCCGAGCACCAGGATCCCGGCGATTGCAATTCCTCCCACACCGACAATGACAACGGCCAGCGACGCGCCCACGCGGCCACTTTTCCACAACCCGGCAAGGCAGACGCAGGTGGCCAGGGCACCTGCCATCATCCCGCCGCGAGATAACGAAAGCATGATGGACACGACCACGCCTCCCACAGCGCAGATCATCATCAGCATCGGGAGATTCACGATTGCATCGTACGGAGAATGATTGGCTCTTGCGGGGCCGAGTCCCTTTCTATTTTCTGGGACGATGGAATCATCTTTGCGTTGCAGCAACATCCACCAGATCAATGGTCCGATGGAAAGTGCCAGAAACTGAGCGAAGTGATTGCGATTGGTGAACGCGCCTTTCAGAATTTCACTGGTCCCGGTGTACGGATGGCGATAAAACCAAAAGAACCGATCGTTCGTGGCGGCCTGTTGAACGACGGCAAAAATGGCCATCAGAATCCCTGACAATCCAACCAGTTTCAGCAGTCGGTGGCAGTCCGCTTCCGAGTTCAGTCGTTGTCCCACCACGACCGCAATGATGCCGTACGACAAGAGCATCAGGAGGGCGTGTCGAGTTTCCGTTGGGACCAGGCTGGCTGTGCGCCATGAATTGGATGATGCGAGTCCATCGGGCGTAAGTTGCGTCGCGCCCCAGTCTGGAAGCAGTCGCGCGTATTCCGGCGAAACTGTGTTCAGAACGCCGGGTGTCAGCGGGACGGTCTGAAACCAAACCAGCAGCAGTCCCGCGAGGATCAGAGGCTCGATAGCCAGCAGTCGCAGGCGACCACCGGAAAGAACCTGATGCACACACCAGACGGAGCCCAGCGCCAGGGACAGCGAAATCAGCACGCGATGACCCCACGCCTCACGACCACCCATGATGAAGGGGAAGATCAGGATCAAAGTCGCAAGGATGGCGTCCGTCGCAAGCACGAGCCTCGGCCCCGATAGAAACGAATTCTCTCTGCCCGCAGTGAAGCGGAAGAATTGTCGGATTTGCGGGGATTTGGAAGCGTTTCGCGAGGACATGGGAGATCACACAGCGTCAGAACTCTTGAATTGTCACGAGACCAGGTCGTGTCGAATTGCAGGCAGCCGATGGCTTGTTTTCAAAAGGAAGTAGCTTGAATTGAATTGCGCATATCACATCACGCCGCTCGACGTGTCGCGGAATCCCCGGCCCCCGGATTTGTGGCGGCTCCGAGAGCTGACAGACCACGAGAAACCTCTTCCTGTGCGTTGTCTTCGTGTTCATGATCGTGACCATATCCGTAACCGTAACCATATCCGTAACCGTAGCCGTAGTCGTAGCCGCCAGCATCAGTCGTGGTCAGGTGATTCACCACAACGCCCAGCAGTGAACATCCGAGCGTGCGAAGAGTTTCTGCGGCGCGAATCACCATTCGACGGCGGTCTTTGTCCGGGCGCACAACGAGAATGACCGCATCAACAAGGCGGCCGACAATGGCCGGATCACTCACGGCCAGAACCGGAGGCGCGTCAACAATGATCTGGTCGTACTTCGTTTCCGCCCACGCCAGCATGTTGGAAAACCGTTCGGATGACAGCAGTTCCGCCGGATTCAGAGGACGCGGGCCGCAGGAAATGACGTCGAGTCCGGTCACATCAGAAGTGCGCAAATTGCGTTCTATCGATGGTCCCAGGTCGTCGTCGTCGCGGAGAATTTTTGAGAGCCCGACATCGTCCCGCAGACCAAGCAGCGTGGAAAGTCCAGGCCGGCGCATGTCAGCGTCAATCAGCAGCGTCCGCTTACCGGATTGGGCAAATGCCACTGCCAGATTCGATGAAACGGTCGTCTTGCCGTCGCCCGGTTCCGTACTCGTGCAAACCAAACGGTTGGAATCCTGGGGAGAGAATTCAATGCTGGTTCGCAGGGCTCGAAACGCTTCGACGTCCTTGGAATGCGGCTTTGCGTGACACATCACTGCGGCGAATCCTTCGCCGGGCAATTCCTCCAGTCGCCCGATCATTGACAGGACCTGAGTATCCAGCTGCAGTTTCAGTTCTTCAGGTGTGCGGAAACGATCATCCATGATGTCCAGTACCCAGATGATTCCCAATCCGGCAATTGTTCCCAGCGTCAGCGACAGGATGCCGGTGATGGCCAGGCGTGGCGACACTGGACGCGTCGATACCGTGGGCTGACGTGCCACAGCGGTGATAATCATCTTGTCCTTGTTGATCCCGATCCCATCCACCTTATTTTGATACTCTCCAATCCGGGTACTGAGGCGTTCAATTTCGCGATCCGCCTTGTCGAGTTCAGAAGCAATTTGCGCGAGCCGCTGAGCCTTGCCTTTTTCAAACTCCAACTGCTCCAGGATCGCCCTTTCATTCTGCCAATTCGTTTCCAGCTGCTGGCGAAGATACTGCACCAGTCGCGGAGCAAGTTCCGTCTGGGCCAGACGCTGCATTTCCTTCTGCTGTTCACCGCGATAACTCAGCAGATATTCTTTCTTGATCTGGATATCGACTTTCAATTGCTGGATTCGCGAGTGCTTCTCACCGTACCGCGTTCGAGCATCCCGCAGGTCGCCATCCATATCCAGCAACTCCTGATTGATCCGCTGGATGTGGAATGTATCACCCGTTCCGAGACCCATGGATTGATCGATTAACTGGCGACCGGCCGTATCCAGCGTTTTGTTCGCGAACTGCAGAACGTCTTCACCCTTCGCGATTGCCCGCTGGAGACCATCGAACTGAGTTTGAGCCTGTTCCGATGCGCGGCGAGCGACGGCGCGATCATTGTTCAGCAGTTTGATCGTCTCAGACACGATGCTCAGACTGACATTCTTGTCACCTGTCTGAATCAATTCCGGCACCGATTGACGCAGGATCAGACGCTTTGCGATTTCCTCGTTCAGCTTGACTTTGTCGTCTACCAGTTGCTGCTCGAGCTTGCGGATGCTGTCTTCAGAAAATCCATTGTGAGTGGCGTCGAGATAGTCCTCGTAGGCGCTGAGCATGCATCGCAGCACAGCGGCAGCTGCCTTTGGATCGCGGGACTGATAACTCACGTCCAGCATCGTTGTACTAAACGCGGATGAAACAGAAAGATTTTCCTTGATCGCCTTCACCCACTGACCTTCCGGGTATCCTGCCAGATCCACGCGAGCGTTTTTTGGCAGGCGTTTGATCGCGCGCAGAATGACTTCATCACGAGACATCAGCTCAATAAATGTCGGCATGTCGCTGTTTGGGCTGCTGCCCGAGCTTGCTGCCTCGTCCGTCACACTGCCGCCCTTGCGGACGATATAAAGTGATGCGTTTGACTGAAAGATCCGCTGTGCCGTCACAAAGTACGCTGCCCCGGCGATTCCCGCAATTACCAGCGTCGCGACAAGAATTCCGCTCCGCAGCCGGACGGTGCGCAGGAAACGGAACATGAGGTGCAGCGTCGATGCTGCCGTGTCGGTCCCGTGTTCATGGATTCCCAGAGATTGATTTTCCGTACCTGACATTTCGTACGGCCTCCCTGCCGCAGATCAACCATTCCACCGTTTGCGAATGTCTTTGTTAAAAGAGTGTCGTTGAACCATTGATACCGAATCGTATGATATTCAGAGCTTCCATTACGACAGTCGCCGGTGTGTGGGCGACTTTGACGACATCGCCAGGCCCCAGCAGTACGTTGGAATCGGCGCTGTGTGTGGCCGAGCGGTAACTGACTTCAATGACTGTTGGATCCTTACCCTGAGCTGATCGTCGAACGATATAAATCTTGTTGGCCAACTGATTTGAAATGCCACCCGCGAGTGAGATTGCATCCAGTAGACGCAAGTCTTCTCCGACAGGGAATTCGTAACGATTCGGGGCCTTGACTAGTCCCTGAACGTAGATCATCGCCGGATCACGTTTCTCCACCATGATCACACCGCCATCGCTGATGTTGTATTGACCATCTCCAGACTTCGCGGCGGAAATCAAATCGATCGTGTAAGCGTTCATGCTGCCGGTCGTGGCCACCGGACTGTCTGTCGTGTTGCTCACATTCGACCATGGCTGGCTGGGATCACCGGCAATCGCGCGGCGCTCCCCGCGGACTGGAATCGCCGGATTTCGCACTTCCACCTTTTGGCCTGCGTCGTCCGCCAGTCCCTGAGCAGCCGCGATTGCTGATACAACATCGCTGGCGTTCGGCGGCAGCTTGTAAATTCCCGGTTCCTTGACCGCACCCAGCACACGGACCGTGTTCAAACGGCGATCTGTGGCGCGAACCGTTACGGACGGATTGGTGAACAACTGCTTACTAATCGCAGCAGTGCGAATCAGTGCTTCAGCTCCGGAAGGTTCAATGCCCGCGACGTTGACGGTGCCAATTTCGGGCAGACTGATCGTCCCGTCGTCGGAAACGCGGGCACCCATCGTCACCTGATCTTTTTCACTTAAGCCAGCGGCAATCTTGACTTCGAGGACGTCGCCGGCGTTGATCGTGTCGCTTGCGCCACTTCCACCAGCCAGGCGTGTCATGTCCACCGTCAGCACTTTTGGACGTTCGGCAAGTCGCATACTTGGCGGCAGATACTGGCCAAAGTAGGTCTTCTCAGCAAAGTAATGATTCGAGGCGTGACAGCCTGAAATCGAAAGGAACGCGACCGCCAATGAAATCAATATCCACGGTTCTCCAGTAATCCTTGTCGCGGCGCGGCGCGGTGATTTGGCTGTGCCCGCGCATGCGAGTAAATCGAGAGAGGCTACCCTGCGATAGGAGTGATTTTGATGCATGGATCACAACTTGCTTGACGCAAATCAGGTGGGGACCGACGGCCACTCAAACACGATCAACGGCTTGGCTGTTCGAGTCTGAA
Source organism: Planctomycetales bacterium (assembly GCA_038214195.1). Taxonomy (GTDB): domain Bacteria; phylum Planctomycetota; class Planctomycetia; order Planctomycetales; family Planctomycetaceae; genus SXXK01. Next base: position 404 of record JBBQSE010000426.1, on the reverse strand, counting down.
AATTTGGACGGCAGGGTTTTTGATTTGGAGAAAAGTCGAACGCAGACAGCCCGAAGAAACGGATCTGCAAACGCTGATGAGAGGATGCACTGAGGAGAGGTTGAGTTTTACGGAAAAAACGCTGGTTTGGTCAAGACGAACCTCAGGTGTGCTGACGTGCCATAAGTCATTTTAGCGAAATGACTTATGACATGCCTCACGCACAGCACACCTCAACGTCGCGAAAAACTGGCACTTTCTGCGTGACGGGAGGGTGCCGAACACTCAGGCTGTCGATTTAATCAAGAATCGTGAGCGGCAAGGCGCGAGCCGCCGGGTTTTGGCAGTGTTTTTGAAAAAAAAACCCGCGGCTAGCGCCGTGGCGCGCACGAAAATAGACAAACCCCACAGGCGGCGGGGCCACA
>JBBQSE010000425.1:0-7778 GCA_038214195.1 Planctomycetales bacterium | reverse complement strand
CCGCTTCCCGTTTTTTTTCCCCAAAAAAACCCCCGCCGGCCCGCTCCAAAATTTTGTTTTTTCTTTTCCACCCCAGATCCCCTGGGCCCCCCCCCCAACAAACCGCTGTTCATTGGTCCGTTTGCGCCCCCCCCCCCCCCCACGACTATCAACAAACTCGCGAAAGCGATTTCCAGGTGGGCGAACGTGTTGTCCTGGCAATGAGTGGCGGCGTTGACAGTTCCGCCTGCGCCGGTGCCCGCCGCGTGCCCGACCGTCTGAGGATCCCCTTTCATTCGCTCAATTTCCAGGATGCGTTCCGGAAAATAGAGGAGTACTTCGCCGACGAAAATCTTGCCGGACGAACTCCCAACTACGTCGGCTCCGCGATTCATGATCGACAGACGAATGAGCCCTGCACGATCGAACCTGGCGCAGAGCACGCCGTCACCATCTACCCCGACTCAACGATTTTTGGCGGCGCACCGGGACAGGCCGCTGACTTTGATGACGGCGATCGAATGCTCAGCGGAGGCTGGATTCGTCGTGGACGTCGGTTAGACTGAACTTTGGCTTTGTTCTCACGACGCAACATTTCTTCCCAAGTCTGGTCTTCCTCACAATGCAATCTACCGAGCAGGCTGATGCCTCTTGATATCACCTGCAATCACTGCGGCAAGTCGTTCCGAATCTCGGACGAAGTTGCGGGAAAACATTTTCGTTGTGTCGGATGTCGCGGCGTTCTCAAAGCGCCGGAACCGCAAGCACCCGCGTCGTCGTCCCGACAAACGTCAGCACCACCTCCTCCGAAGGCAGAGCCTCGGCCAGAACGCGACGACCGTCGCAGTCAGGCGTCCACGTCACGACCTCGAAGGAGTCGTCCGCAACATCCACCAGAACCAGACATCGAAGACTACGATCAGGATCCGTATGGCTACGACGAGGCGGGTCCATCCTGGCAGGAAATGCCCGGTGGCCCTGTAGGTCAGCCAAAGCGAAAGCCAAAGCCCAGGGCCGCCGCAGGTGTTCAGAGGGCAACACACCCGCATGCTTTCGAGGACTATGACAAGATTCTGAATGAGATTGCCATCTTTTGGATTGGTATTGGAGTCATCGTTGGGTTGCTTTCCGTTGCGATTCATGTGATTTCGTCGGACGGGCAGATGACGCTGGAACGACTGCCGAACGTACTGATCGGCTCCTTGGTCATCGCGGGTACCTCCATTGTGGTGGGGCTGATTACGTTTACAAAATCCCGAATCTGGTTGATCATGCTCTTCTTTATCTGTGCGATTTACCTGGTTGCCAGCCTGATCCTGGCCTTCATCGCAGGCTGCCTCATGTGGATCCTTCCTGTTTCATTCTGCATGATGTATGTGAGAATCGGACAGGCACTCTCCGCCTATCCACGACCACGCTCGTCTCGTTAATCAGTTCGTCAGACATCGCGAATCGCTTCGCAACCCAATGACCCGCCGTTAGACTCCTCGTTGAATCGCATTCCATCCAACGCCTTTGGATTTTTCGTCATGAAATCTTCAGTCACAACTCGCGCAGGCCTGATCCTGCTCATGTGCCTCGTTTCTGTATTCCCTTGCGGATCGTTTGCATTTGCTGACGATGCGCCGAACATCGCGTTGCCAGCCACCGACGACGGGCTGCCTGGGGCCGGGCCGATTCGACGCTATGACTGGTTCCGGGGCCTGTGGACTCAACGACGGTCGGCATGGGCGAAACAGACTGAACGGGATCAGAAGGCCGTTGTGTTCCTGGGAGATTCCATCACTCAGGGCTGGGGCGATGATTTGCACGGCGCGTTTCCCGGCCTGAAAGTCGCCAATCGCGGGATCAGTGGTGATACGACTCGCGGTATGCTCATTCGACTCAAGGAAGATGTCCTCGCGCTGCATCCGACGGCTGTCGTGATGCTCATGGGAACGAATGACCTCGAAGAAAAGGCTGAGCCGCAGGTTATCGCGGACAACGTGAAACTGATCATCGACGAGCTAAAGAAACACAATCCGGAGATGCCGATCGTGCTGTGTCAGGTCTTTCCAAGTTCCGCCAGCAAGAGCCGTCCTGCGGACAAAATCAAACAGATCAATGAACTCTGTGCGAAAACCGTTCGAGGCGACGCACAAATCACGATCCTCGATACATGGACTTTGTTTGCCAATGCAGAAGGCGATGCCAAAGCAGAAGAGATGCCCGACCTGCTGCATCCGAACGCGGCTGGTTATGTAAAGTGGGCGGGGGCTCTGCGGCCGATTCTGGCCACGCTGGGATTGATCGAAACGGAATCCGATGATTTCCAGCCGGAAGCCGGATTCGAAAGCCTGTATAACGGCAAAGATCTGACAGGCTGGTGCTTTCGTGTGACTCCGGAGAAGTCCCGCGCGGGAGCCCTCAAGTGGATGGCAAACGATCCCGGCGTCTCATGGCCGTTTGTGGATGAGCCCATTAGTTTCGACGGCAAGACGGTGACGCCGGAAGGACGCTACCTGGCAAAGAACGGCCGACTTGTCGTCACAACTCCGCCCGAAGGTCGCAAGATTCAGCAACTCTACACCACACGCGACTTCAGCGGCGATTTCACATTAAAGCTGGAGTTCCGAGCGACACCAAACGCCGACAGCGGCGTATTCCTGTTCGACCCGCAGCTGCAATGCCGCGATTTTCCACTGGCCGGACCGTACAAGGAACTAAAGAATTTCAAGTCCGGCGACTGGAACGAACTGATTGTTGTCGCCAAAGACGGTGTCGCTCACTGCACCTGCAATGGTGAGGTAATTGAAGCGGCATTCAAAGTCCCGGCCAGCGGACCAATCGGTCTGGAAGGAGATCGCGGCCAAATGGAATACCGCCACATCCGGATTCATGTGGGCGATGGCAAGTAGCAGTCCAACTTGTTCCGAGGCTCCAGCCTCGGAACACACTGCCCCGGAGGCTCCTGCCTCCAGTGCCATTCGACCGCCGAGGTAGCATCAAGCGGTTTATTATTGTCTTATCAGCCGCAACGCGCTAGTGTCCGGTTCTGTGAAAACCGTGAGCTAGCGATCTGCGGCTGATTCAGTAACGACACTTATTTGACCGCTCAATGCCTGGCAGGCAGGAGCCTGCGGCGCAGTGCGTTCCAGGGCTGGAGCCCTGGAACGAGATGCGCTACGTGATCAGCTCGTGTACAATGCGCGCTGGCAGGACGCCCGTCAGTTTCTGGTCCAGTCCCTGATACTTGAAGTTGAAGCGTTCGTGATCATAGCCCATCTGATGCAGCACAGTGGCGTGAAAATCACGGATGTGGACCGGGTCGCGGACGATGTTGTAACTGAAGTCGTCCGTCTCGCCGTAGATTGTGCCGCCTTTGAATCCACCCCCTGCCATCCACATGGTGAAGCAGCGTGGATGATGATCGCGACCGTAGTTTTGCTTCGACAGGCCGCCCTGAGAGTAGATCGTGCGGCCAAATTCACCGCCCCAGATGATCAGCGTCTCGTCGAGCATACCGCGCTGTTTCAGGTCGGTGATCAAACCGTATGTGGCCTGATCGAGGTCACGGCACTGGTCCGGCAGACGTCCGGCGACGTTGGCGTGCGAGTCCCAGTTGTTGTGATAGATTTGGACAAAACGAACGCCGCGTTCAACCATGCGTCGAGCAAGGAGAATAGTATTTGCCAGCGTTCCCGGCTTCTTCGACGCTTCGCCGTAAAGCGAAAACGTTGAGGCCGGTTCCGATGCCAGATCCGTCAGTTCCGGGACACTGGACTGCATGCGATACGCGAGTTCGTACTGAGCGATGCGTGTCAGTGTCTCCGGATCGCCGATCTGATCATACGTGAGTTGGTTCAGCCGATTCAGTCCGTCGAGCGTCGTCCTGCGAACTTCGCTTGGCACGCCGCCCGGATTGTTGATGAACAGGATGGGATCGCCGGACGATCGGAACGCCGTGGCGGAGTATTCGCCGGGCAGGTAACCGGACGACCAGAGCCGTCCTGAGATCGCCTGCACCTGTTCCTGATTGGTCGGTTTGGCAACCATCACGACAAACGACGGCAAATTATCGTTCAACGACCCGAGTCCGTACGAAGTCCAGCTGCCGAGACACGGTCGCCCAGTGACCTGATTCCCGGTCTGCATCAGGCTAATGGCAGGTTCATGATTGATGGCCTCCGTGTGCATGCTGCGGACGAAACACATGTCATCGACCACCTTCTTCGTCCACGGCAGCAACTCAGTGACCCACATCCCGCAGTGCCCGACTTTTTCGAATGCAAACTTTGTCGGTGCGATCGGGAATCTGGCCTGCCCCGATGTCATCGTTGTCAGACGTTGCCCGTTGCGAATGGATTCCGGCAGATCCTTGTCGTACCAGTCATTCATCTGCGGTTTGTAGTCGTACAGATCCAGCTGAGATGGTCCGCCGACCATGTGCAGATAAATGACCTGCTTCACTTTGCCAGGAAAATGCGGCTGGATCGCGCCGGGATAACCAGTTGCCACGCCGGGATGTTCAGCGCGGAGCGGTTTCCCCATCAAAGACGCCAGCGCCGCCGCGCCGACGACATTCGAGCCCTGGGAAAAGAAATGCCGGCGCGTCATGTTGAGGCGAAGTTGTTCAAATGCGTTCATGACAAGATACTCCTGAGACTATTTGTACCCTCTCCCCCGCTGAAACTGTTCCCACTTCTATGATCATCCACCGGGGGTGAGGGCAGGGTGAGGGGGATTTGGTTGCGTTGATTCCGATCCAATGATTATCACACTTGGCTGCCTCCTCATCCGGCCTGCGGCCACCTTCTCCCCCTTGCCAGGATGAGAAGGGACGTTTGAGAGCGACCTTTGTATGATCGATTGTTCCTCTACTTGTTCAACACTTCATCGAGGTTCATCATTTCGTTGCACAACATGGTCCATGCGGCCAGGGTTGTTGCATCGAGACTGGCGTCTGGTTTGGATTCGCCTGTCTTGATCAAGGCCGCCGCTTCTGCTGCGTGGTCTATGTAAAACGCCATCAGCTGATTCAGTGAGTCCGTCAAAACTGGCAACTCGTCGGTACGAAATTCCCGCAACAGTAATCGCTGGCCAGCCCATTGCAGTCGTTGTTCGTCGGTCGTGCCACCGTTTTTCAGAATGTTTTCCCCGAAGCGACGAGCGGCTTCAACAAACTGTTCGTCATTCATTGTCACAAGGGCCTGAAGCGGTGTGTTGGTGCGTTCGCGACGAACGGCGCACTGTTCACGATTCGGGGCGTTGAAGATATCGAGTGACGCGGGCGGTGCCATGCGTTTGACAAACGTGTACAGGCTGCGGCGATAGAGGTTGTCCCCGGAATCACGCACGTAGCGTGATGTCGTACTGCCTGTCATCGCGATAGCTTCCCAGACACCTTCCGGTTGATAAGGCTTGACGCTTGGTCCGCCGATTTTCTCCACCAACAGCCCGCTGACTTCAAGTGCATAGTCGCGCACCATTTCGGCGTCCATTCGGAACCGGGGTCCGCGCGACAATAGACGATTGGACGGATCTTTTTCGAGTTTCTCCGGCGTGACGGTTGCCGCCTGGCGGTAGGTGGCCGACATCACGATCTGTTTGACCAACCGCTTCATGTCCCAGCCATTTTCACGGAAGTCAACGGCCAGCCAGTCCAGCAGATCCTGATTGATCGGCAGTTCACCGGAAACTCCAAGGTCACCGGTAGTACGAACCAGGCCCGTGCCGAAGATTTCCTGCCAAAATCGATTCACGGTGACGCGCGCCGTCAGCGGATGTTCGGGGTTCAACAGCCACTGAGCGAACCCGAGCCGATCGGGTGGAGCATCCTTTGGAAACGGAGGAAACGCACTCGGCGTGCCAGGTTTTACCTGATCACGTCGCTGATCGTATTCACCTCGAAACAGCACAAAGGCCGTCGCAGGTTCAGCCTTCTCATTCATCACATGGGCAACGGTTCCCCGCGCTCGGATGTCGGCTTCTTCTTTTTCAAGAGCGGCAAGATTGGCCGTGTCTTCCGAAAACGTCGCGTCGAACTTCTTCAGCCAGAAGTTGTAGAGTTCGTCCGTTTCTGCAGCACTTCGCTGATCCACTGACTTCGCCAAAGTTGTCTGATATCGGCTCAGATTCGCCAGCGATTCCACTTCGCCTGCCGACAGGACGCGTCGCTGAATTCGCAGGCTTTCAACCGAACCAGTAAATGGCGATCCTTCAGCGCGTGAGCCAATGCGCCATGGCGTGGCCGTTCGAATCGTGGAACGGTCGAGCTTATCGTTTTCGATGTTCTTTTCCTGAACTGCGCCGTTGATATAGATCTGTACTCCGGACGCCTTGCGTGATCCGTCGTAGGTCACCGCCACATGCACCCACTCGTTGGCTGGCACCTGAGCCTTGCTGACAACTTTCAATGCTTTTTCGGGCCACGCATTGATGATGTGTGTTCCAATTCGACGCTGCTGCATCCAGAAATCCCAGCCTCGGTAGCCGGGACCAGGTTCCATTCGCGCAAAAATGGCTCCGCCTCCGTCGTTCGCCGGAACATTGATCCATGCAGCAAATGAAAACGGATCGTCACCTTCAAAATCGCCGACAGACGGTACATCACAGGCTGCTCCCTGAATCTTCAGAGCTTTGCCGTTCAGTCCGTCCTGCCACGCTGCCGAATCGCTGAGTGCTACGTCAACCAGATCGCTGTCAATCTTTAGGCCCAGCGTCTTGCCCTGCCCTTCGTTGAGCGCAGCCAGCAGATGCAGGCCGTCTGATGAAACGGGCTCGCCGAGTGACTCCGGAGTGGCACTGGCCGCCCATGTATCGAATTCAGGTCGAGCCGTCATGCGTCGTTCTTCCACAGTCGCGCGAGCCGTTGCGATCTGTGTCGGCAGAGCATCGAAACGTTTTCGATCGGATGCCAAAGGCACGGCAATTACCGGAGGTGTGTCCTTGATGTTGCCATCGCGCACAGGCTGCGTCGTGTTATTGAAGAACGCGGCCATCTGATAAAATTCGGTCTGACTCAACTGATCAAACTTATGGCTGTGACAGACAGCACAGCCGGCGGTGAGTCCCATCCAAACGGCCGAGACCGTCTCTATTCGGTCGCGGGTGTAGAGCACCGCATATTCTTCATCGATGATGCCGCCTTCATTCGTCGTCATATTGCAGCGATTAAAGCCGGAGGCAATTTTCTGATCGAGCGTTGCATTCGGCAGCAGATCACCGGCAAGATTTTCGATGGTGAATTCATCGAACGGCATGTTCTTATTGAGGGCTTTAATCACCCAGTCGCGGTAAGCCCAGATCTCTCGGAAATTGTCGAAGTGAATTCCGTGCGTGTCGGCATAGCGGGCATAATCGAGCCAGTATCGTCCGCGATGTTCGCCCCAGTCCGGACTGGTCAGTAATGCATCCACCAGTTTTTCGTACGCATTTGGTGCGGTGTCATTCACGAACGCATCGACAACTTCCGGTGTCGGCGGCAGGCCGGTGATGTCCAGACTCACGCGGCGAGCCAGCGTGCGTCGATCTGCTTCGGCGGCAGGCGTCAGTCCATTTTCAACGAGTTTCCCTAGGATGAAGTTGTCGATCGGGTTTTGCGGCCAGTTGGCGTACTTCGCATTGACAGATACCGGGACCGGCGGCACTTCGGCCTTCACGGGTGCGATGTACGACCAGTGCTGCTGATATTCCGCACCGTTTTGCACCCAATCCACCAGCAGCTTTTTCTGTTCGGCACTGAGCGGCTTCTTGATTTCCGGGGGCGGCATGATCTCCTCAGGATCGCTGCTCAGAATCCGGCGAATCATCTCGCTTTC
>JBBQSE010000424.1:0-7779 GCA_038214195.1 Planctomycetales bacterium | reverse complement strand
CAAATGGCGATCGAAGCGATGAGACTAATAATTCGATTTTTACTCTTCACTGACGACTCACTTCAGATTCAACCTGGCGATGATCATTTGTATGGAGTCGCAATAACCGAACCGTGTTCGCAGAGCAATGGAGCTGCACCTATGGATTTGCCTTTCGAACGCAATACAACGAATTGATGCCACGAAAGTAGATGGCGTCGTTCGCAACGGCAGGTGTTGCCCAGAAGGTGTCTTCGAATTCGCCGGCACCTACAACTTGAAACTCCGGCCCAACAGCGACAAGGCAACCGTGTCCCTGTTCATCGATGAGCAGAAGTTTGTCGCCCACGATCAGAGGACTCGCCGCGACCATGGTCAGCTTCGGAAGCCGATTCTGATACAGCATGTTGCCCGTGTTGGCGTCGTAGCACTTGAGAATGTTACTTTCGACAACATACACAAATTCCCCCGACGAAACCGGCGATGCCATGCCCGGGCCAGCTCGATCACTGAGCCAGATGCAGCTGTCAAACTGCGAATTCTTCTTCTTTGGCGAAACGTCACCTTCTGCACCGGCAGCCACAGCAAATAACGGCCCTTTGGAAAACGGGTCGCTGCCACCGAAGTATAGACGTTTTCGATCTGCACCGGGCGAACAGGCGGTTGCGGCCTTCACATTGCGGACCTGCCAGAGACGCTTGCCGGTGGCTGGGTCAAATGATTCCACCTGATCATCTCCGGATACAATCAACTCCACGCGCTGATCGTTCTTCCAGATGACAGGCGTGCTCCAGGACGTCGCTTTCTTGTCTCGCGAAGCCTGCCAGACAATTTTGCCCGACGCATTTTCAAAACACAGCAGATCCGCACTTTCTTCGGAGAAATTCTGCACGTAGGTCCTGCCGTCATGAATCGCCAGTGAACTACCCGTGCCGAAGCTGTTGCTCGTCTTAAACACACCGACATCATGCTTCCAAAGTTCTTCACCGTCGAGACTAAACCCGGCCACGACGCCCGCTGCTCCGAAGGAAACATAGACACCATTGGAGTCTGCCACTGGCGATTCTGTCGCAAACGTGTTCGACGGATGTACGGGAAACTTTGGCTTGCCGGAATGCACCGCTTTGCTCCAACGCACGGACCCGTCGCTGGCGTTCAAACACAATACTTGCCAGTCGATCGTGACATCCGGCGCCTTGGCGAACAGGGTGACTCCCATGCTCTGCGGCGTCTTCACACCATCTGAAAAATTCTTCGGTCGAAGATCCTTTTCGGCCACGGCGGAGGTAACGAAGATACGATCCCCCACAACAATCGGCTGGGACCAGCCCGACCCAGGAACAGTAATTTTCCACGCCAGATTTTCCGTGGCAGACCATGATTCCGGAATCGCTTGACTGGTGGTCACTCCAAGTCCATCTGGACCACGGAACGACCTGAAATCTTCGCCTTGAGCCCCCGAGATTCTTACTAAAGCACATAAAACACTGAACAAAAATCGCGTTCTCATCCAAGAGCTCCGGTTGATGATTCAAGTCTTCAACTGCTGGCAATATTCCCCGTCACCTTTTCCGTAGTCCCCACTCTCACGGGACGTGGCAAAATGGCGAGTTCAAAGAGTTTTTGCCAGCAATCCCGTTAGGATCCTAGACCTGTAGCCCAGTGCTTTCAACCAGGGTCCGACAACAATATTGGGATCTCAAACGCGACGCAGCTCATCGATTTAAGAATCAACTGCTTCCCAGTTTGTATCCCCCCAGGAAATCAGAAGCCGGGCTTCAAAGGTTCGTCCAATTCGTTCCGGGATACCTCCTCAATCTTCGGCAAGCTCAGGGCGTTGAGGTCGGTTGGGGCGTGTATCTCCGCCGGGACCTCCAAAGCCACCACCACCTCCGCCACCGCCGCGACTGAACAAGCCGGAAATTCCTGTGCGGAATTCTTCTTGCGTGATGACTTTGTCGCCGTCTTTGTCCAGAGTCTTCAAGCGGTCGGCCATGCGGTTGCCTTCGAGTTCCTTCTCTGTCAGTTTTCCATCTTTGTCAGTGTCCATACCGTTGAACATGCTCATCGGATCAAACTGCGAGTTTCCACCACGACCACCTGTGCCTCCACCTTGCGGCGCTGGATCTTCCTCTACCTTTGCAACGACTATCTCTTCGGGTTTCACAGTTTCGCCCTTATCGGCGACGCAATACAAATACTTTGAGCTGCGGAGAATCATGCGACCGTCGCTCACGGCTGGCGATCCCCAGAATGTTTCCGCGTCCGCAGTTACTCGGTTCACGGCGACTTGTTTGAGTTCCCCACTCAGATCAAACACAAACATCTGACCGCTGCCGTTCAGATAAAACATGCGGTCACCGACAACGATCGGTGACGGATAATCCAGTGATCCAAAACGACCGCCGGTTTGCATCGCTCCCGACAATCGAACCTGCTTGAGCTTCTCGCCAGTTTTTTCATCCACCACCGACACAACACCACTTGAAACGAGGTACACCTTTGAGCCATGCCGAACCGGAGTTGCGAAACTGGTTGTTTCACCACCTGTCCAGACAGTGTTTGTCTTGCTCACATCACCGCTGCCACCGGCATCAATCGCGATGCTGCCGCCACCGCGACCTGTAAACGCAAAGACACGCTTACCGTCCAGAATGACGCTCGCATAGGCGTGCTGGGATTCCGTTGCACTTGCGAACCAACGCAGCTTGCCGTTATCGGGATCGAGTCCCCACATTTCCTTCGCAACACACATCACCAGGTCTGTACGATTGTCATCAATCCTGACCAGTGTTGGTGTTCCCCACATGCCGTCGAGGCCTTTGGCTTCCTGTCTCCACATTTCTTTGCCCGTGTTTTTATCCAAACCGATAATTGACTGACTTTCTGCGGCCGCTGTTACGATGACCGTGTTGTCGTAGAGAACGGGACTTGATGAAGATCCCCATTTGGTCGGATCGGATTCTTTACCGACGTCGGCTTGCCAGAGTTCCGTACCGTTCATATCAAAGGCATGCACACCGCTCTTGCCAAAGAACGCGTAGACGTTCTGGCCGTCAGAAACTGGAGTGTGTGACGCATAACCGTGAGCTGTCACTCCAATCCCTGTGTAGGCGTCTTCCGGCAATGCGGCTTTGACATCTTTCTGCCAAAGCAATTTGCCGGTGTTGACATCAACGCAGACAAGATGTCGGACGAGGTTCGCGATCTCGCCAGGATTCTCCTGAGTCAGTCCATAGCCGGAATAGCATGTGACGAAGGCCTCGCCACCCACAATGATCGGGCTTGATGCCCCGGGGCCAGGTAGCTCTGTCTTCCATGCGACGTTGGCTGTAGGGGACCATGTCGTCGGCAGCGATTCCGAATCATTGGCCACGCCGGAACCCGCCGGTCCGCGAAAACGAGGCCAGTCACTGGCTTCAAGAAGGAGGCCACTGAAAACACACAACGCCAACGCCGAGTATCGAAGAGCCGTCATTTTTGAAACTCGCAGCCAGAATATTGAAGCACCAAGAGACCGCAACTGTACCAAAGCGGGCTACTCCCCGACTACCGACTGCAAAAAGTGACAGCATTCAATCGACGCTGACCTCCATCAGTGACAGAAGATCGGCAATGGTCCGATGCGCTTCGACCGAATGTCGCAGCGGTTTGTCGGCAATGATGCGATAGTGGTTCTGGCGGCCGACCTTTTCTCGCTCCAGAATGCCGGCTTCTTCCAGATCCGCGATGATACGCTGCACGGCACGTTCGGTAATGCCGACTCGAATGGCCACTTGGCGCAGGACCGCGTCAGGATTGCGAGAAATCAGGATCAGCACATGCGAGTGGTTGGTCAGAAACGTCCAGCGAGCGGCAGTCGATTCGGTGCTTCCGGCTGAGTTGTCCGCTGCCGAAGTCGCGACCTTCAGGACCGCCGCGGATCCTGGTGCGGGAGACTTCGAGGAAGTGCCAGCGACAGCCCCGGTTGGTGACATTGCATGAGTTTTTTTCTTCATGGGAATCAGGACTTTCGGCGACTCAGAGTGCATCCGAAAGTGCTGACGACTTTCGCTGCAGGTAGGGGCGACTCGGACACGCCCCGGCATTCAATTCTCAGATGGATGCAATCTCTGATCTTACCAGCAAAATACGACACATCAATCGTAAAACCAGTGTCATGAATTGACCGCGAAAACCTGTTTCCGATAACCAGACTCAAGATTCTTAGAAACTCTGACGACATTCAATTGACGATATTGATGTCGTGCTTTAGTATTCGCGAAACATAAGTGACAAGCGTTTCCAATGTTCGAAAGATGAAAAGGGTCGATTCGTGCCAATCCTGCAATCCTGTCTGGCCATCCTGTCTCCAATGGTGCTTCTGATCTTCGGCTTCATCCCATCGAGCGTCGCCAACCGTCATGTGAGTTTGATGCGAGTTTCTGCATCAGTAGCCTCAGTGCTGGCGTTTCTTCTGGCAGTAACAACAAGCGGGATGCTGCTGCGGTTTGGGGCGATCGATGTGCCTCTGTACTCGATTGCACGGCCGATCAAGGTGAGCTTGGGAGTGTACCTGGATTCTTTGTCAGCGATCATGCTGCTGCTGATTACATTTATCGGGGCCGTCATTATCCGGTACTCCATCAGCTATCTGGATCGCGATGCGACTCAGGGAAGATTCCTCAAATGGATCACGTTTACTCTGGGCGCAGTTCTGTTGCTTGTCGTATCTCGCAATCTGGTGATGTTCACCGCTGCGTGGATGCTGACCAGTTTTGGTCTGCATCAGTTGCTGACACATTATTCGAACCGGTCATGGGCGGTCTGGGCGGCCCGCAAGAAGTTTTTGATCAGCCGGGTTGGCGACGTCATGCTCTTGTCCGCCATGGGATTGACGTACTTCTGTTTTGGAAGTGTTGAGTACTCTGAGATCTTTGCTGCGGCTGCCGAACTTCAACAAGATTCATCCACCGGAAGCTTCTGGATCCCGGTGATCGGAAGCCTGTTCGTTCTGGGAGCGATGACCAAGTCCGCTCAGTTTCCTTTCCATAGCTGGCTGCCGGATACGATGGAAACTCCGACGCCCGTGTCGGCGCTGATGCACGCTGGAATCATCAATGCCGGTGGATTCCTGGTGCTTCGGCTGAGCCCTCTGATTTCGTTGTCACACCTTGCTTTGGATTTCCTGGCTCTGATTGGAGCATTCACGGCTCTGCTGGGTGGAGTGGTGATGCTGACGCAGACCAGCATTAAACGACAACTGGCCTATTCGACGATCGCTCAGATGGGCTTCATGATGCTTCAATGCGGACTCGGTGCCTTCTCCGCGGCGTTGCTTCATATTGTGGCGCATTCACTTTACAAGGCTCATGCGTTTCTGAGTTCCGGTAGTGTGCTGGATGTGGCGACCGGATTGCAGACGGACAGCAGAAGAATCATCTCGGGCCGACGAAGTCTGGTGATGCTGCCGGTTGCTGTGTCGATGGCCCTGGCGATCTGTACTGCGACAGCGTGGGGATTTACAGCCGATCATTTGGCGAAGCCTGGGGCAGTGATTTTGAGTCTGATTCTTACGATAGCGCTGACGCAACTTATGTGGCCTGCGCTTTCGTCCGGATCACTTCGTCTTGCGGGATGGAGCGTGTTGGCTGCGGTGGCGGTCGGAGTTGGATACTACGGTGCATACTTGCTGACCGACTACGCTCTGGCCACATCGGTTTCTCATCAGAAAGTGATTCCGTCGCTCTTCGATTCGCTGGTGACAGGAATCGTGGGGCTTGGATTCATCGGCATCTTTTTGCTTCAGGCGACGACACAACTGACCACTCAGGGACCGCTGTTGCGGTCGTTGTATGTGCATGCTGTGCATGGCTTTTATCTGGACGTTCCGGCTCGCCGAATCACAGCCTGGGCATGGGGCCAACACGGGCCGACGCAGTAGCGTTACGTAGGACAGGCTTCCAGCCTGTTGTGCCGTTAATGAACAGGCTTACCGACTGTCGAGCCGAAATAGACAGGCTGGAAGCCTGTCCTACGAAATCCACTAAGAAATCCAGTTTTAGACCACGGAGATATCGAATGTCGGAACTTAGTTTTGAACAGACCCATGATTCTGAAGCGAATGCGACCGCACTGATGGCAGAGAATCAACACGACGACCGGGCACGCCTGGCGGATGTTCTGGAAGAATTACACTCCATCGTTCCGCCTCTGTGGCCCCTGCGAGATTATGTCGCAGTGAATCCGTTCCTTGGCTTGTCGGGCAAATCGTTTCTTGATGCCAGGCAGTTGCTGTGCGGAGTTCGCGATTGTGATCTGCTGATGCCGCGAACTTACTTCCAGTCACTGCTCAAAAGTGGAGACATCAGTGAGGACGACATCACCGCCGCACTTCAGCAATGTCAGTGCGAATATCCTGAAGTCTTCGCTAATGTAAAAATGGTTGACGTGACAAGCTGGCTCGCCAACGCATGCACCGAACCCGATGGCGAACGGACGATCCGAACGATGGCCGAAGTCATCGATCGGGCTGAGGAAAGTACGTGGAACAGCCACATCGTGAACGACATATCAAGGTATCTCTCCGCTCATTATGACGAAGGTCAGGCGATTTGGAGTAGTCCATGGAAATCCCTGCCTTTGTATGAGGCGTGGCGGGAGACTGCCACAGTGAGTCGCCGAATGGAACAGCTTGGAATCACGGGATTTCGAAGCTTTGTTTCGCAACTGCCGAAGTCGCCATTGAAGGCGATTGGTGAGATGCTGGAGTTACTGGAAGTTCCACGTTCCGCATGGCGAGCGTTACTACTGTGTGAGATATTTTCCGTCAGCGGCTGGGCGTCGTACGTCCGGTTTAAGGGCTGGAACCCCGCCGCTCCGCCGCAGATGAATGAGGATTTGATCGGGTTGCTGGCGATCAGGCTGGCCTACGATGTGGCTCTTTTGAGATGCCATGATGTTGCCTGGCCGGAAACATCATGGCCGACAGAACAGAATCAGCCGCCAGCGCTGTCACCACCGATGGACGTTCAGGCTCGATACTGTTTGCAGGTTGCTGCGGAAATTGCCTACCAAAGAAATCTATGCAGTGCGATAACACAGAATGCAAAGCCGCATTCTGCGGAAACAGTTAAGTCGCTTCAGATGGTGTTTTGTATCGATGTTCGGTCGGAAGTTTTTCGTCGCAACCTCGAATCCGTGGATCAGAGCATCGAAACGTTTGGCTTTGCCGGATTCTTCGGGATGCCGTTCGAATATGTCCCGCTGGGTGCGTCCTCTGGAGCGGCTCAATGTCCCGTGCTGCTAAGCCCTGGCTTCAAAATCCACGAGACGATTCGAGGGGCCGACAAAGCCACTGTCACTGCAGCAACCGACTCTCGAACCCTGCTAAGATCTATCCGAAAGCAATGGAAAACGTTTCAGAGTTCTGCGGCATCGTGTTTTTCATTCGTCGAAGCTATCGGCCTTGTGTACTTCGGCAGACTGCTCACAGACTCGCTGCGGTTGACTCGCCCGGTGTCTGATTCCGCCTGCGACGGCGTTGCAAAAGACAGCTACAGTCGGTTGGGGCCGGATCTGAACAGATCGAATTCGAACAGCCCCGGCCACGAATGCTTAAGCAGCGAGCAGAAGGTCACGCTGGCTGAGAATATGCTGCGAAATCTCGGCCTGACGAAATCGTTTGGCCGCATCGTGGCGATCTGTGGGCACGCATCCGATGTGACGAACAACCCGTACAAAGCCGGACTGGATTGTGGAGCGTGCGGTGGTCATTCCGGTGAACCGAATGCACGAGTCGCGGCGGCTCTGCTCAACGAT
>JBBQSE010000423.1:0-7780 GCA_038214195.1 Planctomycetales bacterium | reverse complement strand
GACTCCCGCAATGAAACATTTCTTTCTATCGAAAACAAATCTTTCTTTTCGAAGCCCATAGAAATGCGAATTCAGCCGCCGCAGATCGTCGTAACATCAATTGAAATAGCAGTTTGCAACTTATTAAAATGTTTTGGCACGCAACATGCTTTTGATTCTTTCAGACACAACCGAAACAAGGTTTTTTCTGAAGGCTTCATCTCATGTCTCAACGCGACGTCATTGCCACGACAGCATCAGTACTTTCCGGCACGCCCGATCTAAATGTGATTTTTGATCCGCCAGCCGACACCGGACGCGACGGACAGTTTCAGCCATTGGCGGATTCATCGCTCTGTTCCAGCATCCGCAATTATCTGGCCGCCAGATTTTCTCAAGGGCTGTTCACTCATCAGCATGACGCCATTGAAAACGTGCTGGCTGGAAAAAACAGCGTCGTGGCAACACGCACGTCGAGCGGCAAGTCGCTCATCTATTCGCTGCCAGCGTTTCACGTGCTCTGTGAAGAGCCCGATTCGACGGTTCTGTTCCTGTATCCTCAAAAGGCCCTCGCGAACGATCAACTTCTGAAGCTGCGGGAAATGGCAGCCGCCCTTCCATGTCTCAGGCAGGCGCAGACCGACAACCCTCTGCTGATCAGTCGCTACGACGGTTCGGTGGATTCATCGGCTCGTCCGCAGATTCGTCAGCAGGTGCAACTGATGCTCACGAATCCGGACATGCTGCACTTCTCTGTCTTGCAGCATCATGAGAATCAATGGGCCAGATTCTTCCGGAATCTCAAGCTGGTTGTGATTGACGAATGCCATGAGTACCGTGGAATCTTCGGCACCAACGTCGCCCTGATTCTGCATCGCTTGCGGCAGATCTGTCAGCTTTACGGATCCAACCCAACCTTCGTGGCGACATCAGCAACAGTCAGTGAGCCTCAGGCGCACATGGAAAAACTGACGGGAGTTCCCTTTGAATGCGTCGAATCATCACGTGATGGCAGCCGGCAGGGCGTTCGCAAGATGTGGATGGTCAACGGACCTGAACACTACTACGACTTCGGACGCAAGCTGGCATTGCAGCTCGCTGAGCAGGGTTTGACCGTTCTGGCATTCTGTCCCAGTCGCGTGTCTGCCGAACGCATGTTGTCGCGGATTCCGCGCAAAGACGAAGAGCTGGACCATGTTCGAGTCTATCGTTCCGGCCTGAGTTCCACCGAGCGATCCAATATTGAATCCGGTCTGCGTGACCGTACTGTGCGAGTCGTATTCTCGACAAGTGCTCTGGAGCTGGGCATCGACATCGGCGAAATCGATGTCGTGGTCTGCATTGGCCTGCCGCACAGCATGATGAGTCTGTGGCAGCGTGTTGGTCGTTCAGCACGTGGAGGCCGTGAAGGGACGGCGATCTTTATACCGGCGGATTCCCCAATTGACACGTACTACGCCAACCATCCGTCAGAGCTGTTTGCGAAGAGTCATGAACCCCTTGTGCTCAACCTGACGAATCAGCGACTGCTGTGTCAGCACTATGCGTGTGCTCTGCAGGAAGTGGGTGGACGGGAAGAGCGATTGAAATTCGATGCTCTGGGATCAGAGATCGAAACCATTCATCGGCTGCGATCCGAGGGCAAGCTGGATCGGGATGAGTTCTATCGTTCCGAGCCCCACATGGAGATCAGCATCCGAGGTGCAGGTGAAGGATCGTACAAACTTATGGAGGGCGACGAATGTGTCGGCGAGATCGATTCGTTCCATCTGCTGCGGGAAAGTTGCCGCAACGCAATCTACCGGCATTGCGGTCGTGCGTTTCGCGTCAAGGACGTGATCCGAGGCAAGAAGGTCGTGAATCTGCGGGTCGAACGGACCTACAATGAAACAACGCCTTACATTCAGAAGCAGATTCAATTGCGACGGACATTGCAGGCCGCGGATTATTCCCTCGTTCGTCTTGCCACAGTGAAGATCAGGGCGACCGAATTCCTTGCGGGCCTGACAGAACGAGACCGAGGCGGCAGAGTCGTCAATAGTTGGAATGGCAATCAGGCGATGCCGCCTCACCAATTGCCGACGGAAGGCACGATGCTGCTTCTGAGGCGTGAATTCTGGACAGAAGTTCGGCCACAACTGCATGGAAACGAAGCACAAGCCCTGGAAGCTTGCGAGCGATTGTTGTACGGACTGTTCCCTACGATTTCCGGTCCTTGTGACACGCAGGATTTTTCGTCGGCGGTGGACAAGCTGCCGACTGGAGAACTCGCCGTGTATCTCTACGACGCAGTCTACGATGGCGTCGGTCTGACGCTGGTCGCATACGAACAAATGGCAGAACTGCTCCAGAAAGCTCTGGAACGAGTATCGTCGTGTGACTGCGAAGAAGACTGTGGATGTTTCAGCTGCGTGGCCAATCCAAACAAGGAACGACCAGCAAGCAAACATGACGCACGTTTTATTCTGGAGACGCTGTTGGCAATCTTTGAATCAGAGTCACCTCGTCAGCAGATCGTGACAAGCGACTGGACGGCCACATTGGAACAAACTGAAACGATTGGCTGTTCGGCATGTCAGGCATCAGTCAAACCGACGAACCGATTCTGTCCGAACTGCGGGACGAAGATGGCAGCGGTGTAGTGCTGCATGTAGCTTGGGCATTCCTGCCCGAGTTGTTCCATTGTTTGTGGTCCTTTGAAAAACAATCGCAACGACGGGCAGGAATGCCCATCCTACTTTAAGGAAGAATTTCATGCCTTTATCAGCAACAGCAAGCGTGTCGGACAGGAATGTCCAACCTACAAGTTTCGATGGCTTCACGGAGCTTGATCCAATGGCACAGCTTTATCCGTTCCCAGCGATACGAGTGACCCGGATCGCTCGGGACACGGACAAGAAGATCGGCGACTTTCAATTGACGGCAGAAGTTGCCCGTCAACTGGATGAAGACCAAGTCGGCGTCTTGATTGCGAATTGTGAGACGCCCGATCGAATCCACGAGCGAATTTTGAAGCTGGCGGAAACGGAGTATCCTGCTCCGTGGGTCGTGGTCCTCAGTTCCATTGATCTGGCTCGCTGGTGGTACGGAGTGCAGCACGGCATCAATACACGAAAGATTGACGCCCATTCGGAAGCGAACACCTACTGGCGAACCGGCAATTGCTGGCTCACACGACTGGAGCGGCTGGAGACGTTGTCGCAGGCACCTGAGTTCCACGGACCAATCGCCGGGATCATCCTCGTCGATCCGATGTTCCAGACTCAACATGCCCGTGGCTTGCGAGGATCAAAGTGGACACACAATGACCGTCCGGAACTGCTCAACAGTTTCCGCAAGGATCTGGCCGAAGACGGCCTGCGGCCGCCGCTGATGTTCATGGCCTGCCAGCCAGCGAAATCACTCAACACACTCGCCGCTCAACGAGCGTACTGCCTGGAAACCCTATGGTACACCGACGGCAGCCGACTCCGAGTCGGCGCGTTGTAATTTTCCACCGTAGGTTGGACATTCCTGTCCGACCCAAGAGAATCCTTCCCCAAGACCACACCAACGTCCGTTCGCGACCATCAGCCCTTCACGCCCACAAAGCCCATCAACATGATCACAGACCTCTGGATCGAAAACTTCAAAGGCATCGGCAAACGCCAGCACATCCCGCTGAGACCGATCACGCTGCTATTTGGAATCAACAGTGCAGGCAAGAGCACTGTGCTGCATGCGTTGCTGTATTTGCGAGAAATGGTTTGCTATCACAACTTTGATCCGAAAAAGTCGCTTGCTGGAGAGCAAACCGTAAATTTAGGCGGAATAGACAACTTGCTCCATGTCGCCGGAGATCAGCGTTTCCAATCACCCAGCTTCACGTTGGGGTGCCGCGTCCACATATCACCGGGTGACTGGCACGAAAAAGTTTCATGGGAGCACGCACGCTTTGCCTTTCGCACGGATTCTTATGGCTATTGTTGGGTGGATCCTGTTGTTGGGATGGACTATTTGCGGGCAGAGGCTGGCACTGAGGAGAAGTCCCCAACGTATGACGAGTCTCTGGAAAATGACCTTGACTTCGATATTCAAACGACTGTCGATCGACGCGGAATTCGCGCATTGAGAATTGCTGTGGATGGCGAGACGTATATGTGCGGTTGGCGGGACACTGCTTCTGTGGGGCTCTCCTGGTGGATAAATATCTTTCACGATAATTTGGCACCGAATCCAAATGCGGCACTCACGGATCCCAGCAATAGCAAGTGGACAAACTTTCGTACTTCCAAGCTTGCCAAGCTCGCACAAAAACTCAGAGTGATGGCCACTAACGGCGCATTGGAATATTGGGATAAGGCTGCGTTCCAAAGCGTGGAGTTGAATATTGTCAGGTCTGTGCTCACCTGCCCAGAGCTCAAACTCGCCGGAGACGAATCGCCCGTTCATTCAATGCCAAGTAACCTAGTATTTGTTACATTGGCCAGCTTCCTGCAGTCACTGAATTACCCACAATCGCTGAGCGAGAAAACTGAGGATACAGTGGCGCTTGATGGGGCATTCGTCGGTCTTGTCCTCGATGATGGAGCTGAAGACCCCATATCGATTGCTAACCTTGGATTTGTTTGGTGTGTGGCGACCCAAAAAGATTCTAGCTGCGCGTTATCAACAGTGGTTGAGAAAGTTCGGCTTGCATGTCTCTGTGAAGCATTGGCTGGAAAGTTTGGGTTGGTCTCGGATGACAATGGATTCCCCGGTGCACAGGTTTCGAGTCTCGGGGGTAGTGATGAGTGCTATGGATTTTTAGGCAACAGCCTCTGCGGTCCAAGCCGCACGCAACATAACTGGTTTGACCAGCAGCGTGCGAGGCTAGATCAAACTCTGCGAATGGGGCTCATGGATTTTGAAAGGAGTCTAAGGGAGGTCTGTTACGTCGGGCCAAAGCGTAGCACGGTGCCCCGAAATCTCAACAGCGATGTGATGGGCGATCACACCGACTGGGGCGATGGGCTTGGGGCGTGGAACTGGATGCTTCAATGTAGTGACGATGATCTCGAAATCTGCGGAGAGTGGCTTGATGAAGCAACCAAAGGACTCGGGACCGGCTTTTCGCTCCGGCGGCAGGAGCTGTATGAGGTTGAAGAACACCTGTTAAATCCTATTCGTATAGGGCATAGTCCGAGAGAATACCTTTCCGACGAGGAGCTACTGCAGCTGGAAGCAGATGTAGAGAACAGCAGATCTTTCACAAAAATCAGCCTAATAGATCGACGCGCGAATAGAAATCGACATCCGCAAGATGTCGGTGAAGGAATCACCCAAGTTATTCCGGTAATTGCCGCCTTGGTGCGTGCTTCGAGCTCCGAGTTTCCGGGCGGGGCTTTGACCGCAATTGAACAACCGGAATTGCACCTTCATCCCTCTCTTGCCGCGAAAGTTGGCGATTTAGTAATCTCAACAGCTCTAAAGAATTGCAAATCCGTAGCACTCATTGAAACACACAGCGAACATCTGATCCTTCGCATCCTGCGACGGATTCGGCAGACGACCGACGGTGAAAAGCCGGAACACATTCCACCAGTAAAACCCGATGAAGTGTGTGTCCTTTGGGTTGATAATCTCGGCGATGGCACGATTTTTAAACGTCTTGAAATCAACAAGTTTGGAGATTTCATCGATCGCTGGCCGCGAGGATTCTTCACTGAAAGATCGGAGGAATTATTCTGATGATCCACGATTACGCCGTTCAGCCTGAAGAGCTATTCTCTCCAAACGGACTTTGGCAACGACACACCGATTTGGGAGTCGCAAGTGGCCGAATCATCACCGATTTTCCCGGTATGAATTGGCTTAAGGATGCTGAACAACAACTTGCTGCCAATTACCACGCCATGGGAACTCGATCTCACGCGAAACTCGACGAATGGCTCTGCAACCTACAGAAAAAAGGAACCCTACGACGGCGCCCCGACTGCATGCCCGCATCTGGATCAAGTAACTGGGTGACGACGGTGGGGCGGGAAAACCGATCCCGGCCGTTCCGCGCGATCATCTGCAACGACGAAAAACTGTTTCCGGGATGCAACAACGTCATAAGGAAGCTCGACGTAGATTTGGGCCATGAACGCTGGAAAGTGCCAAGAAACGTCCCAGTGCGGCGCGTTGTGGATTCAGTGGCTGCGGTAATGCATCCACTTGCTGCGATGAGCCATGACTTGCTGTTTGTCGAACCATACTTTGCGAAGAGGACTTATGCGTGTGGCGCGATAGCAAAGATCATTGCTCAGGCACAAAACAACACATATCCGTTGCGGTACGTGGAAGTTCATACGGAATGCAAAGATCCTCAGAATATGAAATCTGCCAAAGAGAATATCGAAGATCATTTCCCAGGGCTGCTGCAAAAATACCGCACCAAGAAGGAAAAATGGACGCTGACCGTGAAATTTCGTTCGAACCTCCATGATCGTTGCCTGCTTACAGAATTAGGCGGTATCTCTTTGTCGGCTGGTTTTGACCGGGCAGAAGCCAAACCTGATCAAAAGGCCGATCTCATGGATGAAGACTTCTGGCTGGAACAACAGTGCGAATACAATGAACGCGAGATGTACTATCGAAAGTTGAATGGCAATCGGCAAAGGAGATTATGCGGGGTGGTGACGGATAGTCTGGAGATCGAATTCTGAAAAACTGCCTTCCTCGCCGCTGGCTCGGGTCAAACGAAAACAGCAACCAACCTCCAAGCGTAGTCCTGAAGAACAGAGAGACTTCATCAGCGATTGCGATGCAAATGCAGTCGGCTGGGAACGCCAAGTGCGAGGACTGCGGTATCCGGTGACCATGATTTTGGAATTGCTGGCCTCAGGGATGTCACACGCGGAAATCCTTGCGGACTACGCCGACCTGAAAGAGGACGACATCCGAGCCTGCCTGCAGGACGCAGCGAGGATCAGCGATATGAAGACGCTGGCGAGAATATGTCTGTGAAGCCAGCGACACAACGCGGGCTGAAGGGTACCCGATATTCTCATCGCAGCGGCAGCCGCAGGCAAATGAGGTGATGACAAAATATGGTTGGGCAAAAACATGGGAGCCGCAGGCGAATCTGTCCAGCTTCATCTTTCTGTCGGCAAATTTTTCTGTCCCTGTGCTTTCAACTGCGGCCCATTGGAGTCCTGAACTATCGTTGGTCCCTGCGTCCGCCATGCAGTACGTTGACGTTTCGCCGGGCGGATTCGGAAGTTGTTGCAGATGCAGATCGCCTGCGACTCTGCTTTTTCAGGCCCGGAGGGCTGGCACAACCTCGGCCGGGGTCGTGAGACCCCGGATAGAATGTGCGGGATACCAAGAGGCCCAGAGGGCCGACACAGCAAAAACGACTGTTTCGAACTGAGTTGTGTCGGCCCTCCGGGCCTTGGGAAATGTGTGTGTCACATTCCGGTGGCTCACGCCACCGGCAAAGGATGTGTCGGCTCTCCGAGCCTGAACCGCCAACGGATTCAGAGGCAGAAGCCCGGCTTTTCGAAAAAGCCGGGCTTCTTTACGTCAATCGTCGATCGTATTCAAGGTCATCAACTTACATCACATTCAACCCCCTCAACCGGCCTTCGGCCACCTTCTCCCCCGAGCTCGGGGGCAATGGCGTGGACTTAACGACGGTTTTGTGAGCGGCAAGGCGCTAGCCGCCGTTTTTTTAGTGTTTTTAACCATATTCACCGGCGGTTAGCGCCTTGCCGCTCACTAAGTCCACGCCATTGGAGCTCGGGGGAGAAGGGACAGCAAAGACTTGGCGGTGCAGGTTCAGGAGACTGGTTATGTG
>JBBQSE010000422.1:0-7797 GCA_038214195.1 Planctomycetales bacterium | reverse complement strand
TTCCGCAATTTGGATTGCGTCCATGCGAATGAAACCAGCAGGATCTTCTGAACCCGAGCTGCGTCAGAAAAATTGACTCGCCTGGGAATGCTATCATTCCAGATCCTGCAATTTCTTCACAGCCTCGGAGCGAAAGGCGACACTGATTTTCCGCTTGATGCTAGATCACAATTCGCCTTTGAAAGCGCGGTCGAGGATCGAGGGCAGCAGGGCGTCGAGTTCAGCGGCGGTCTCGGCTTGAAGGCGCTTCAACGCATCCACTTCCGCTTGCAAGGCGTCCAACTCAGCCACAATCCGGCGCTGCTCGGCGAGTGAAGGCAAAGCAATTTCAAGATTCTTGATCATCGCCCCATTCCAGTTTGGCTGCGCTCCACCTTGCGATTCTGCACGAAGTTCGACGTAAAGACTTCGCAACCAAAATTGAATGAATCGCGATTCAAGCATTTCGGGCACCGGAAGCACAGCACAGCAAGCTTGGTTGGTAGTCGCTGGTATCAAAAGGCGACCAGTTCTGCCGCGTGTCTGACCTTGTCCGTACAGCGCAATCAAAACTGTTTCTGGCGGGAAAAGTTTGGCGCTACTATTCTCCACGCCATCTTGCGTGATTTGTTCTTCAGCCTTGGAGATGTCGCCATCAATAAGTTCGCCCGTCTTAATCCACGGGACTTCGCCATTCCAAAACATCGGATTTTCTCTCGACGGAGTTCCGCCTGCGGTCACTTTTGTCAGTGAGCCAAGCCGAGACTTCGGATGCGATGAAACTAAAAGTCGTTGTCTGATTTGCCGAAGCGATGTGTAAGAAAACGCCTCGGCTTCGTCGTCGGCTTGCTGGCGGAGGGTGCGGGCCTCGTGGATTTGGGCGGCCAGTTCCTCAATCCTCGCCACCACCCGCCGTTGCTCCGCCAACGGCGGCAGCGGGATCTCGATGCGTCCAAGAGAGTCAAAGTACAACCGTTCGCGGACAGAGCCGGCAGTCTCAAGGTTGATCGCTTGGAGTCCGACCGCACTCTTGAGAAACAAATAGACGAGCTTGGGTTCGACATGCTCAAGGCAAGAGAAGACCACATAATCAGGACTAATGATTCCGGTCAGTTTAGCACTTTCTGCCCAGCCGATCGACCCAACGTTGATTCGCATCGGGTTGTAAGCGAACCAACGAACCTCGACTCGGAGGTAGCGACTCATGTCGGCAATTCTCAGCTTGTCCGTCTGATGTAAGCCAGCGGAATTGCTGACTCCAAGCAGAGGCAAGCCATCGGCGTCGAATGAGCCAATGCGCACCTTCTGTTCTTGAAGGACTTCACCCAAACGCACCATAGGCCAGGTCGTCATCGCTTCCTCCGAGTCGTCACGGCGCGGTGGGATTCAAGTGCTTTGCGCGCGCGAGTCACTTCGGCGGCGAGCAGTTTTTCGTCGGGGAGCACGGTCATCGACCGATTCCTTCGTTCGGTACGCCAAAGGCGTTGCACAACAAAGCCCAGGGTCGCGAACGAAGTGAGCGCACCTTGGGTCTCAATCGACACCGAACGTCGAACCCTGAAAGGGTTCCACAACTCGCACGCGACGGCTTGTGTGACCCTTTCAGGGTCATATGCACTTTTCTCGACCCTACCTAGGGTGCGATCGCTGGGCGAGCGACCCTGGGCTGTGATGTGAAACGCTTTCAGCGTAAAGGCACGCAGATCCTCCAGTCGCACGATCAACGCCTCTTCAAGATCGTTCTCAGAGTATTCGTCCTTGAGGCCGAGGAACTCGAGTACGAACGCATCTTTGATTTCCTCCTCCGGCGAAACAGCGTCCTCCGGCATCGCCTTCTGCCCGTTGGCCAGCATCGCCGCCTTGTTTCGAGACAACGCCGTCCGCTCGTAAAACTGACTGTCGATCTGCCGAGTGAGTTGCTTGACCGTCCACCCGCCGCGCAACGCTTCAGCTTCGTAGAAGTCACGCGCGAGTTGATCCTTGACTGAAAGCATCCGGACGTAGTGCGACCACGGGAGTGGAAAGCGGCGGGACAGAGAACGAAGTTCTTCCACCAGATCACGCGACGGCGCATCGAACGATTGCTCGGCTGACTTTCCAGACGGCGAATGGAAAATCTGACTGGCCGCCGATTGCGCAGACGGCGTCTGCGCAATTTGCCAACTGAGGTGGAAACGCCGCATCTGCTCGATGCTGCGTTGAGAGAATCCACGACCAAATTGTTGAGTCAGGTCTTGTGACAGCCGTTTGAGAACTTCCTTCCCATACTCGGCTCGCTCTTTTCCACCCTGTTCACATTCGACAATCCGTCGGCCAACTTCCCAGTATGTCGCGGTCATGATCGCGTTCACCGTGCGGGCGGATGCGCGGCGAGCTTCCTGCAGCAACAGAACGACGCCGGACAAGACCGAGTCATAGTCGCTTGCGGAATTCAGCGAGTCAATCGCAGGTGAGGACTTCTTCGCGATCGTCGGTTTTTTGGCGGTGGATTTCTTTTTCATTCAGTCGGCCCTTTCGCGAGCAACAACCGAATGTTTTGCATAATCTCGGCGATGCGTACTTCTTTTTTCAAGATGCTGGCGGCAAGTTGCTCGGGCGGCAGATGAGCGATGTCTTCTTTGTCGCGTGGATTCTTGCGGTCAAGGTTGCAGCCGTTGGCGATCAGTTCAGCAACGGGCACTTTCCATGCTCGTTCGTTCTCTTCGCGGTCGTTCCACCATGACTGACACTCTGCAAATTCCTCGAACTGCAGCGGGCCGGTCTTTGTGTAGTTCTTGCGGCCTTCCGGAAGTGGATGCTCATAATACCAAACTTCCTTGGTTGGACCGGAACGATCAAAGAACAGCAGATTCGTCGGGATGCTGGTGTACGGTGCGAAGACTCCATTCGGCAGACGCACAATCGTGTGCAGATTGAAGTCCTTCAGCAGCAACTCTTTGATTCGAGCACAAACACCGTCGCCAAACAGAGTTCCGTTGGGAACTACCACAGCCGCCCGCGCCGGACGTCCGACTTTTCCCGGCTGCCGTTTCAGTCGCCGCATGATGAGTTGAAGAAACAGTAATGCCGTTTCTGATGTTTGCATGTCCTCAGGGAAGTTACCTTGGATGCCTTTTTCTTCCTCACCACCAAACGGCGGATTGGTCGCGATAACATCGACGCGATCCTTTTCGCCAATCTCCGTCAGCTTGAATCGAAGAGAGTTATTGGGATCCACATGCGGTGAATCCAGACCATGTAGAAGCAGATTCATCTGGCAGAGCAGATATGGCAGCGGCTTAGGCTCACCGACGAACAGGGATTTGTTCTGCAGGAACTGACGATCGGCAATTGTTTTGACCTGTTTGCTGAGGTGTTTGTACGTCTCAACAATCATGCCGCCAGTCCCGCCAGCCGGATCCAGTACCGTTTCCCACAGCTGCGGATCCAGCATCAGTACCATAAAGCGAACAACCGGTCGCGGCGTGTAAATTTCGCCACTATCTCCCGCCGCGTCCCGCATTTCGCGGAGCATGGATTCGTACAGGGCACTCAGGGTGTGGAGTTCGGCGCTGGATGTGAAATGAATGCCCGAAATCTTGTCGATCACATCGCGGAGCAGGTAGCCGCTCTTCATGCGATTATCGACGCCCTTAAAGACAGTCGCGATCACGTCGCGACGATCGTCGCCGTTGGAGCTGGTCAGGTTTCGCAAATAGGCGAACAGACCAGCCCCTTCTGTTCCGTCCGGGCGGATGCCCTTTTCCAGGTTGATGAATTCGAGCAGTTCGTCACCGGTGACTCCCTGCGGATTCGCCGCCCAGTCTCGCCAGCGATAAGGCGGCTCAATGGCTGGCCGAAATTTCTTGCCTGCGAGTTTGGCTTCTTCCGCTCGCTGCAATTCCAGGTCGTCAAGAAACTTTAGGAACATGATCCACGTCAGCAATGGCAATCGATCAAGATCGCCATTCAATCCCTTATCTTTTCGCATGATGTCGCGAGCGGATTTGAGCAGGCTGCCAAGCGATTGCGCGGTTGTCGGGGTCGCCTTGGCTTTGGCTGCGGTTTTGACCGTGGCTTTGGCTGCGGACTTCGGCTTCTTTGTGGTAGTCGGAGTCTCTGTGGACATGGCCGTGTCCGAGGACTTTGGTTTGCGTTTCACTGGGGCGGTTTGTCCTCAAGTCAGATCAGGTTGTTCTTTGGAAATCAGGCGTTCACTCAAACGGACTTTGTACAGTTCGCAGGAGTTTAACGTTTGCGGTGATGAAGACTAAGCATCGAGCGGTCAATGCGTGAGCGGCAAGGCGCTAGCCGCCGGTAATTTACACCGCCGATTACCGGCGGCTAGCGCCTTGCCGCTCACTTCATATCGGACTGTTGTTTTTCGAGCGATGCTTAGCGGTGCCGCTGACGTGGTGCATTTCGAGATCTTGCTGGTTGGTCATGCGGCGTACAGGAATCTCTGCAGGTCGGCGACTGCGATTCGTAATTGATCAGCACCGCCGAACAGTTGAGTAATGTCTCCAATCTGACCGTGGCTGGAAATTGGCGGAACCTTGAGCACTTCCGGCAACACGAACTGCGCGTCCCCGTGCTGGGCGTATTTCTCCAAAAGCTCTTCCAGAATCTGCCGCGCTTCAGTTCCGAACTGCTCAAAGAAGTCTTTTCGGTTTTGTTTGAGTTGTGCTGCCCGTTCGCGGCGAGTTTTCAACGGAGCGTTAAAAGCAAGGTGACAAAGTAAATCGAAGGGATCCGCGTTGGGTTGTTGTGAAACTTCTGCGAGTACCTCGAAGCTGATGCCACGCTCCTCCAGTTGCTGAATAATCTCAGACCGTTTGACTGGATCGGCCCAACGTGCGCGCAGTTCCGGAGCTGTCCGGCATATTGTGCGGACGTTCTTCGCTGCGTAGTCTGTATAACGGACGACTTGCAGCTGCTTTCCGTCGGGATCAAGTTCATAGACGAGATCTGCGGCAATCCGGACGCTGCCTCCATCAAAGTAGAATTTGCGAGGCGGACCTCCTGTGGGCGGATCAATCACTGTGCCGGCACCGTCTTCGCTGCCGGGAGTTTCGTCGTTGCTGTCTGGCGTTTCATCATTGCCGGATTCGTAATCTTCGGCTGACTCATCGACCACCTCAGCGGATGTTACATTGCCCAGTGCGTCAATTTCCTCGTGGGTAATCCGGGTTGGCGACCCATCAAATCCCGGCTCCGCGAACTTCTGTGTTGCCGAACCTGTGTAGTCGATAATGTTGAACCAGAGTTTGTCGTAATCGTCGCGAACACGAGTGCCACGACCAATGATCTGCTTGAATTCACTCATTGTCCCCACGATACGGGCGAGAACAACGTTCTTGCACGTCGGTGCGTCTACGCCGGTCGTGAGAAGCTGCGAGGTTGTCAAGATGGTCGGCACTTTGGTTTCCACATCTTTGAAGCGTCCAAGGTGGCCCTTCCCGATATGAGTTTCATCTGATGTCACTCGGCAAACATAGTCGGGATACTGGGCGACGAGGTCCGCGTTGAGATTGCTCAAAGCGGTTCGCATTTCGCTGGCGTGTTCCTGATCAACGCAGAACACAATCGTCTTTGCAAACCGATCCGTTTTCTTCAGGAAGTTGGTGAGATGCCTGGCGATCGCTTCTGTCCGGGCGAGCATCGAAACCGTGCGCTCAAAATCCTTCGTGTGATATTCCTCATCCGGGATCACTCGTCCAAATCGATCCAGGTCGGATTTACTTGGTCGCCAGCCAGCGGCATCCCATTCGGTCACTACGCGATGAACGCGATAGGGGGCCAGAAAACCATCGTCAATGCCTTGCCGCAAGCTGTATTCGTAAAGTGGATTGCCAAAGTACAGGTAAGTGTCACGGTTTTCATCCCGGAGCGGCGTCGCGGTCATCCCCAGTTTGATTGCTGGTTTGAAATAGTCCAGGATGACTCGCCAGGAACTGTCACCGCGAGCGCTGCCGCGATGGCATTCATCGACGATGATCAGATCGAAGAAGTCTGGCGGGAATGATCGGAAGAGTCCTGTTCGGCGTTCGTCCTCCGCGAGAGCTTGATAGATCGCGAAATACATTTCGCGACTCTTGACTACTTCGCCAGATTCAATTTTTGCTCGTGCGTCACCGAAGACAGAAAAGATTTCATCTTTCGGCTGGTCGATAAGAATATTCCGATCGGCCAGATACAGGATTTTTGGTCGTCGATGTTCGCCCGTGCGATTCCATCGGCAATTCCAAAGCTTCCAGCAGATCTGAAATGCGACAGCAGTTTTCCCCGTTCCAGTGGCCATCGTGAGGAGCAGGCGTTGCTGGCCTTTGAGAATCGCTTCGACGGATCGATTGATTGCAATTTGTTGATAGTACCGTTCACCTTTTTCAACCATGTGGTTGCACGGTGTCAGCAACCGCTCGGCTACTTTTGGATCTCCGATCTGGCTGCCGGTGAGGTATCTTTGCCAAAGTTCGTCGGGGGTTGGATATTGGGAGCGAGTTGTCTCCAAACCGGTGAAGTAGTCAAATTCGATGATCGATTGGCCATTCGTGGCGTAGGCAAACTTCAGCCCGAGCATTTCCGCATACTGCTTTGCCTGCTGCAGTCCGTCCGCTGCGGATTTGTATTCAGGTTTTGCTTCGACGACTGCCAACGTGAAATCTCTTGTGAAACGCAACAAGTAGTCTACTCGCTTGGGCGATTTGCGTTTGAATCCCTTCCCGACAGGAACAATGCGACCATCTGTGATGCTGCGTTGTTCGACTACAGAATGTGGGTCGTCGTCCCAGCCTGCTGCCTGAATCAGGGGAACGACGTATTTTCGACAGGTATCCGCTTCTGTGGGCATATTAGCTCGATTGTCGATGTTCCGGGGATGTCAGCAGGAATGCCAATCGCCATTTTCCGTTGGTTAAAGTCGGCTTTCCGGCGGCGACGCTTATCAAGACATTTCATACGGTCGCCCACTTTACTGTAGCGGAAGGATCGTGCAAGCCTGCCAGGGCAAGCCATCCCTGTTGATTGTGCCAATTCTGGCTGGCAATTGAGATTGTGGGGACGGTGTCCTCCAAATTCGAAAGTCGTGGGAATCGTCGGTTTAATTCGAGAGTCAGCGCCTCCCGAAGCTTCATTGCTCATTGATAGAGAGCGGCCCGAGTGTTCCACCATTTGATTCATAAAAGGTGGCGAAAGGTTTATCGGTCGAGTCAACGAGTTCGGAGTTTACTTTCATCGAGTTCAGACAGCCCACTGCGACGCCCGTAACTCCGAATGAATGAATGGAGAGACGACAGTTCTACTCATTGTCCATATCACTGAGCACACCTGGAAAGACGGCGACGCGCAGGGAATTCAGCACCGCAAGGATGTCAATCAGTTCCTGACAGATGGCTCCGGCGACGGGGGGGAGATAGCCGAGCGATGCGGCCAGCATTCCGATCAGGCTGAGCAGCATTCCACCGACAGCGCTCTGCAGAGCGATTTTGCGCATGCGGTGACCGATGTGAAAGAACTCGTCCACTTTTCGCAGCGAACTTTCCAGAATGACGGCGCTGGCGGCTTCGGCAGTGACATCGCTGGATTGACCGAAGGCGACGCCGACGGTTGCGGCGGTCAGGGCCGGGGCGTCGTTGATTCCGTCGCCCATGTACATCGTTTTCGCTTTGCGGGTTTGTTCGCGGACCAGTTCCAGTTTTTGTTCCGGAGACTGGCTGAAATAGACTTCCTGAATTCCGACAGCCTGGGCAAGGTACCGTACTTCGGATTCACGATCTCCCGAGACGATCATGACCCGCGAGAAATGGTGCTGGGGCAAGTGGCCGACAAACGATTTGCCAT
>JBBQSE010000421.1:0-7864 GCA_038214195.1 Planctomycetales bacterium | reverse complement strand
AACTTAGCTGCCGCCAGCGGGAGAACGGAAGTCCCGTCGGCGGAGCGACGGGTGTACGATACTGACGGCGTTCCTGCGAGTCGCATTTCATTCAGTCTTAGTCGTCGGCCGTTTCCACGTTCCGTCGAGAATCTGCTGAATGGTGATCTGCATGGTTTCGCCACTGCCGGGCTGATAGCCGACATGCACCTCTTCCACGACGTTGCTCGGTCCGATGATCACCGTGTGTGGGATTCCGGACACCTGAAACTTTGGAGAGATCTCTGCGCCACGGTCCAGAGCCACGCGAGGCGACAGTTGCTTCTCCGTGAGGAAGGTGCGAATCTGATCAGACGTTTCCTGCAGGTTCACGGCCACAAAGATCACTTTCGATTCATCAAACGTTGAAGTCGCCGCAATGTAGTCCGGCAGCGCCATCACGCACGGACCGCACCATGTCGCCCAGAAATCCAGGACGATGATCTTATCCTGATGATCGCTGAGCTTAAACGTTGTGCCGTCAAGCATCGGCAATTCGAAATCCGGTGCCGCCTTTCCGATCATCTCCGACGCCTGGGAGTTGCCGCCGTCACTTGATGGAATATCCCAGTCCGGCTCCCGCGCCATGCGAGCGACCCATGTGTCATACGCGGCAAGACGCTGGCTGGCTTTGGGATCGCCCGTGAACAGTTCTCGGACGGATCTGGCGGGGAACGAACACTTCCCAAGCAACGCAGATGCGCCTTCGATGCGACCATCCACCAGACGCACTGGCTTCATTGTGATACTGAAACCGTCCGCCAACTGAGCCTGCAGCAACGCCTCATCTGCTGGTGCATCATCCGTGACAAATCCTTCCGCGTCGCTGGTTGAGGATGTGTCTGGCGATTTATCTGAGTCCAGAGTGGCTGCAGATTTCTTCTCGGCTTTCGCCGGAACGTCCAGCCAGACGACGGCACCCACGCGGCTGCGATCAAGTTTCAGCGTTTCGAGTCGCGATTCAAAAATCACCTGACTGTCGTCAATGCTCAGCATTCTCCCGCGGAGCAAATCTCCGTTCGGTGCGATCAACACATGCGTCGGCGGGTTGTCCCGACGGAAGCGAGGAATCGTCAGAGCGGCCTGTCGAGACTCTTCCTCAATGAATTGGCGAATCGAAGCACCGGACAGGTTATCGACTTCAAAATCACTGAGCGTGACGATATCTCCGCCGCGCTGTGTAGCCCTGCCGTTGACGATGATCTGGCCGACCATGGCAACGTTGGCGTTGAATGAGATTCCCCGTCGATCAGAGGATGACGGATTCATTTTCACACTCTTCACCGGCTTTCCGTTTACGGACACGATCACGTTGCCGTCGCGGATCACCATTTGAACTTCGGCCTGACAGTCCTTCACCTGGGCAATGCCCTCTTGTTTGCCGCCTCCCATGCGGGCTCCCATGATCAATTGATTTTGATTCATCGGGCGGTCCAGAACCTGAATCTGACTGGGCTGCAGACTCAGGCAAACAGGCGTGCTGTCTTTATCATCGCGGCGTCCGCTGCCAAACAGAGAAACAGTCAGTGACGCCCACGACTGTTTGGGCCATTCCAGCCGGAAACGAACCGTGTCGCCGGTGAGGATATCCGGGTGGGAATATTCCACGTTGCCACGAAATTCCAGCTTACCGGCTTCCGCCTTCTGTTTGCTGTTGAGTCCCTTCCAGCCTTTGGCGCCGAAGCCACTCTGATGGATGCGACCAGCGGCCGCGAGTTCAACCGCTCGGACGTGTTCGCGCGTAAACGATCGCGCTTCCGTGAGCGGCGATGTGAGTCGAATTTCGTCCGGCGAACAGGATTCGACACGACAGGGAAGAACATCATTATTCTTCAGATAAACGACGTCCGGAAATGCTGCCAGCAATTCAGGATCTTCAGAAAAGTGCCGAATGTCGGCTGCACGAACGAATCTGGCATTTCCCACGCCCTGCAGCGTCGATGCATTCACGCCGCCGAACGGCTTCCACTGGATCGGAGCGTCTGCCGCGCCATCGACCACCAGACTGCCCTGCAGCGTTCCCTTGTCGTGAAACAGTCGATCAGTTTTTTCTTGCGGATTCGCGGAATCAGCAGGGTCAGCACTTGCTGGTGCGGACCGTGACAGTCCCAGTTGCAGCAGACCTTTGGTGCTGCATTTCAGAGTCTGTGCCGTGTAGTCAGTCTTCAGTTCCGCAATCCCGTCGTTGATCGACACCAATGAACCGGAGGCGTAACTTCCGTCACTCCATCGCAACCACGCGGGTCCGCGTTCCGCATTCGACTCCGATGGTGAATCACTCGAAATAATCAGCGACCCAACATCGGCAATTGGTGTTTCAATGGTTTTCGAATCCACCACCATGGTCAGGAGTCCGGTGGCCGTGTCGAATGCCTGAACCGTGCCAAAATGCAATGTGCCGTCTCTCAATTCGATGCGAGAGTTGTCGCCAGAGACAATCCTGGGGGGCTTTCCGTCCCAGTGGCTGACACGCAGCCGACGAATCGACATGTCGAATTCGCCATTGCGGAACAGCAATCCTTCCGGCCCTCCGCGCAGTCCTGATGTCGTAATCTCCCCCAGTTTTGTTCCCGTTGCCGCGTAGACGTGCATGGTTTTCGTCGGTCGGTCGATGAACACATGCAAATGAACCGACAAATCCTTCTCACCAATTGTCTGCAATGTCACAAAATCGGTGCCATTGGCCGCCACCAGGACGTCAATCCAGGTTTCGATGCGACGGCTTTGCTTTGGATCGCGGCCGATTGCCATCAGGAAGCTGCAGACCTTTGTGGAACTCAGTTCAAATTCGATTTCAAATCGATCCGGAAACGCCAGCGGCAGAAAGATGGCCGCGTCCGCTTTTTTTGTAGTCAGGGAACCATCTGGCTCCTCGGTCCAGATCGCGGAATCGGCCATTTCGGGTTCTGCATTCTCCGCTGGTTGCACGGCCAGCAAGTCCACCATGCGAACTAATCTGGCCCCTTCAATATTGTTCCCGGTTGTTCTGCGAAACGCAGACTGCCAGCCCTCAAGACCGCGCGGGCCGGAATAGATCAGTCCGGAATTCGCCGAGCGATGCAGACCGCGAATCTGGCTGCGGGCGATTTCGAAGGTTCCAAATCGTTCGCTCTCAAAGGAGATCGCAGTTTCCGTGATCGACTTCAGTCGTCCATTCAGGAAGTCTCCATTTCGCATCTGAATTCGGAATGCATCGGCAGCTGTACCTGAGTCAGTGGTTTCGTTCTCAGGAAACTGGACCGTAGCCAGATGTGACATTTGGATCTGCAAAGGATCGGTAAACATCGGCGATCGCCAGGTCAATGTTTTGTCATCAGCTTTGACGAATGTACCGGACAGCGCGTCGCCGTTGTTCCAGCGCAACGTGGCCTCGTCAGCTTTGATCAGACCAGCATGAACAATGCAGGCAACAACAATCCACAGCACATATCGGGTCATAGGAATTTCATTCATGTGTTGCAGTTGATTTAAAGGGGTCAGACCCTCTACTGACGATGATCAATGGCAAAAACACGGCAATTTGCCTTCGGCAGCCGTTATGAAAGGGTCTGACCCCTTTAAATCAACTGCCTGCTTGCTGCTACCGTTCGTAGATCGGCAAGAACCGATAATTCAACGCCATCGCCAGAAGCGACATCGACGTTCCGTAAGCTGGCCCGTGTCCGCTTTGGAAACTGCCGTCATCGCTCTGCAGTTCCTTCAACTGACGCGCCGTTTTCAGATTCCATTTGTTCCACGACTCGAAGTCACCCTGAAACATCGCCTGCGCCGTGTAATAGCGATAGTATTCCGGGTAGCTGTATTCTTCCGCTTCGAGGTTGTTCGTGACCTGGCCAAGAACTGCCTGGTATTCCTTCAGGTTCTTGCGTTTGCCGATTGCAAAAACCAGCGCGGCAATGGACTTCAGGTTATTTGACCCACCGCCGCCAATTCCCGAATAGCCAACCTCGCCTCGATTAGTGGTCATCGAACGAAAGTATTCCAGAGCCTTGTCGATCCCGTCATCCGGCACTTTGATGCCAGCGTTTCGCGCAGCCAGCAGTCCCATCAGGACAGCCCCGGAGACAGACGTGTCGGCATCGTTCGCTTCCGGCCCGTATCGCCAGGCATTCCACTGATTGTTTTTCTGCGACGTGATGGTGGCGCGGACGGCCAGTTCCAGTGTTTCCCCGATACTGCGATGGTCGTCCTTGTTCGTGTCGCCGTCCCAGAGCGAATCTTCATCCAGCACGCCGTACACTTCGGACATGCCCAGCATGGCGAAGCCATGATGGTACATGCTTCCGTGTCCGCTGCTGCCACCAAAGTAACCCGTCGAGCCGCTCTGCGTGCGAATCATGCTGCGAACAGCTCGGCGAATGTTTTCGGCGTAAGGCCCAAAGTTTGGATCCTCGCCGCTCGCCAGAAACGCCATCACACACATGCCAGTGACGCCGGGGCCGTTATCGCCGCTGTCCCAGCTACCCTCCTTGCTCTGGTTACTCGCCAGCCATTCCAAACCGCGTTCGTAGACGATTTCAACGTCCTGCGGAACGTCTGTTCCAAACTGAAGCTGAGTCTCCTGCGCGCGGGCCTGAACGGCAAACACGGCAACCGCTACACCACAGGCCAGAATCGCGAGCCACTTTGCCATTTCGTTACTTCCTGTTTTCGAGTGCGTTGAAGAACGCATCAATGCCGTCCCGGAATTCTGCGGGAATCTGATCGTTAGTGGTTCCGGTAGATTGCTGCACTCCGCGAGCTTCAATCTGAGCCAGCGGATCTGAACCGGGGCCGTACAGTTCCAGAGCGACGCGATCCGTATCACCGGTGCCGCCTCCCCCTGGATTGGAACCGCCACCACCGCCACCACCCTTTGGATTTGCGCGTTTGCTCTGCAGCAGCAATTCGATGGCTTCTGTTTCGGCGGCGATTGCTTCACGACCGGTATCAGGACGACTCAGGATACTGGTCGCATCATTCATCGCCTGACTCGCTGCGGAAATCATCGCGATTTCTTTGCCAAATTTTTGATCCCCCAATGGCAGAGCCCGAATGTCCTTCACGACATTCACCGTGCGATCGTAGAGTTTTCGCTGCGTGTCCGCCTGCAGTTCTGCCTTATCCGTGTAGGCCACCGCTTCCAGATTGTCCCGCAACTGTTCCAGTGATCGCGTTTCTTCGCGCAGATCCATTTCGCCTTCGAGAATGCGCATCACTTCCAGCACGATGGATGGCGGCAAACTTTCGCCTTTGCAGCCTTTACATTGGCCGCATTTTGATGCGGAAACCAATTCTTCTGCCCAGCGATCGAGTGTGTCGCCCCAGTACTCGGCACGAGCGATGGATTCGCCACTGCGGTTGATGCGAACGCGATCTCCGAGCTCACTCAGCTTCTCGACGACCCGAAACTCTTCCATCTCCTGCATAATACGGAGAAACTTTTCTTCCTTGCGGCGATCATAGTACGCTTCCAGATCCGACTGAATGTCCCGCACCTTCTGACTCTGAGCCGACTCGCGATCCCCGATCCGCCCCGACTGATCTTTTTGTCGCTGGTCGAGTGAATCCTCTGCGACACCGAATCCGTCAAACAAGGTGCGATTCAGCGCGGTGGCGACTTCAAGCTGTTCTCGTGATGCCGCCTTGAAACGTTTGACGAACGTGCTGTTCTCCAGGTCATCCATGATCTTCTGCAGATCTTCCCGGACCTTTTCGAACTCGGCCAGCAGGTCGGTTTGCTCCTGCACGGCCTCTTCGACTTTTTCTTCCGCCGGAGTCTCAGGCTTCTTCTTTTCTTCTTCCTGCGGCGGCCCACCCTGCAACACAGTCGCGGGCAAACCAAACTTACCTTTGCCGGGTTTCGATTCCTTCTTTTCACCCGTAGCCGGGTTCTGTTTGTTAAAACCGGACTCGGTATCGGTCAACTTTGGAACGGCTGGCTGTGGCGGCTGATCGCTCTTCTTTGATTCGCCTGGCTCGCCCGTCTGGCTGCCTTTATTGTTGCCCGCCTGCGGGCCGGTGTTCGATTTTGCCTGAGCCGTCGCATTCGCCGTTTTCTTGCCGGGGGCTTTCGCTCCCTGAGCCAATAGATCCGCGACCGATGGCATCCGGTTCTCCGCGATATCGCGAAGCCGCTGTAATCCGCCCGCCCACGTTTCCAGATGGCCTACCATCATTTCCTTGTTTCGCAGAGCCTGTTTCAGCAACTGGTCGCCCTGATCGGTCACTGAGGCCAGACGCTGCCCGTTGGCTTTTTCAGCGGCGGCCTGCTGTTCAATCTGCCGTCGTGTTTCAGGGGCATTCAACTGATCCGAATCCATCTGGCGAATTTGACGATTCGCGTCGTGCAGTCGCATTTCTTCTTCGTAAACATCATCCGCCAGACTCGCCCAGCGACGCAGTTGACTCATCATCCACACGGCGTGCTGATCGGGAGTCATCACATGCAGCACATACGCCGGCGAATAGACACGGCCACGTTCCGGGTTGTAGTCCTCAACATAGGATCGCAATTCCAGCGTCTGAGCCCGGATGTTATCTGTCTCAGCACAAAAGGTCGCGCGAGCGGTCAGGCGAGTTTGCTCGGGGGCTCCAACTTCCACAAGTTTCTCGCCGTTATCCGGCGCGGGATTGTGGACGGGATGAGCCACGCCTTTCCATTCGATACCCATGTTCCGGACACCGAAGTCGTCACGTGACTGCAGATCGAACGTGATCGTGTCGGTTGAAAGGACAACCTGTTGCGGTTCCTGCTGCTGGAACGTGACATCCGGGGCGGCGTCATCGACTGCGTTGATCTTCAGTCGAAACGCATCGCGTGGTGTCAGCCCCAGTTCGTCGCGCCAGCGGAATTCCAGCACCGTTGATTCCGCAATGGTCACGGGGGCCGGGCGAATTCGAGCGCCTGCGATCGACGCGGGTACATCGTTCACAACGGCTTCCGCAAGATTCCGGCCAATCTCCGCTTCGAATGCCGCTGTCGCGCCCTTCAATACGGAAATCACACCTCCACGGACATCCGCTTCCATCGACCGACCGTACTGAAGATAGTCGGGAAGTTTGATCGATGCCGAAAGAGAACTTAACTCCGGACGATTGGCCACGTTGACGGCGACGTCTTTTGTCAGGTCACCTACGCGAATCTTGAGCGTGCCGTTCTCCGTCTGAGCGGGCAGCTGAAACTGATAGGCATGATCTTGCTTCGCAGCCGTTGTCACCGACTGACCGCTAAACCCTGCTGAAGCCGACGCTGGCGACCAGCGTGTGGCGCTGGACAGCGATGCTCCCACTTCAAATTCTTCACCGT
Source organism: Planctomycetales bacterium (assembly GCA_038214195.1). GTDB lineage: Bacteria > Planctomycetota > Planctomycetia > Planctomycetales > Planctomycetaceae > SXXK01. Next base: position 558 of record JBBQSE010000421.1, on the reverse strand, counting down.
GCGGCACGACCATTTCTTTTGGCAACGGATCAACCTGTGCGAATGTGTATCGATCGATGTCGCTGCGCCACGGCATGAGCCATCGGGCCATCGCATTGAAGCCCGCAGCGGGCACGACGGTCAGAGCCAGCAGTGCGAGCAATACAGGCACCGCAACGACCTTCCCCCAGAAGAGATGACGCGGGCGCGGAACTGCGTTCGAAAAATCCCGTTCCCGAACGGCGGCATCGACCTGCTGAATGGCAGCCTCGGCCAGACGCTGACTTTGCCCCAGATCACGTTCGCTGTGAGCGAGTTCCACGATTCCCAGCAGTTGATCACCGAGCGCGGGAAACTTGTGCTTGAGCAGAATTGCAACCTGCTCCATTCGTCGTGTGCCCCAAATCCAGCGATGACATTTCAGCGGAAAAAACACCGCCATGCCAACAGAGCCGATCAGCAGCAACGCAAATCGAAACGCGCCTGGTGTGTCAATGAAGCGATCAATCAGGAAAACCGTCAGGTACGAGACCACCAGGCCAAAGAGACCCGCGAGGACCCCTTCGGCGATTTTGACGA
>JBBQSE010000420.1:0-7882 GCA_038214195.1 Planctomycetales bacterium | reverse complement strand
TTGTGCACGTGCAACCGCGACCCTTTCTCCCTCCTATGGGCTGCACTCGTTCCCCCCCCCACTACGGCCAACCCCAACTTTTGCCTCTGACAGAGCACTAATTCGAGCATTGAGCGCGCTCTCACCTGGTTGGCGTCATTGTGGCCCTCAATCGGGCGCAAACTTTCGAAATTTCATGCGAATTCCGAAGTGCGCTACACCAGGCTCTACCGAAATCGAACGTGGTGCTCATCGACTGGTCAAAGGAGTCATGGCAAACAACCAACTACAAGGGAATCCCAAATCCGTTCCTTTCTCTCCCGAGATCGGCGGAGAAGGTGGACTTTGGCCGGCAGCTTAAGCAATGGGATCGTTGCCGTATCCCTTGCGAATCGCGCGCCGAGTCAGGAGCAGTTCGGCGACAAGAAACAGCAGGAACAGCGTCAGCAGCACCGCCCAGAGTTCAGCAATACTTTCATCACCGTACATGCGTTTCGCCAGATCATCGACGGACGTTGAGAATCGAACACGGTCATTCGTCGCCAGTCGGGCCTTGTCGTCCGCCGTGAGCTGAGTAAGGTCGTCTTCTACATGATTGTAATTGACGACGAATGCATCTGTCTGCTCAGCCGCCCCCATATCACCCGGCATTGCCATCTTGTATACCCCGGGTGCAAATGTGTCGGTAAAGACTATCGATGGCGATTCACGTCCACCAGCTTTCGTGTCCGCACGGTCGGTTGATGTAATGGCACGCACCTCGGAAACCCTGCCTCCCGGCGCGACGAAAGTCGCGACCGCTTCTATTGGCTCAGGTTTTGTTTCGACCTTTAAATCGTCAGGCGTCTGCAATGCCGCATCCGGAACTGTGACAGTTGGCGTTTCTTGATCAAGCCGCACAATCAGCGGTTCGCCAAAGTCCACGTTGCGATGACTCCGGGATGACGCCGCGTGAAACACGGCTTCGTGGAGAAATGGAACAAAGTCAGATCGCGTTGGTAGATCGTTCCAGCTGCGATCCAGCGAAGTTGTCATGACGAGCACGACGCCGTCACCGCAACGTGATTCCAGAATCAGTGGATCGCCCGTTGAGAACGTCGCCAGAATCAACGGCGTGGTTGACAGCGGAGCATTTCCCGGTTTCGACGCCACTGACTTGCCACCTGCCGACTTCTGAGTCACATTTTTCCCGGCGTCTGTGGCGTTCCCGAAAGGCGATGCTGATCCAGTCGCCGCAGAAATTTTCGTCAGGCACCACGCACTAAACGTCGCCTTCAGAAAACTCCGCGCGGGATCGGAACGAAATCGATCCAGCCAGCCCGGCTGGATACTCAACGGAGCCACGCGAATGGTTTGCTCTGCCGGCGGGGGTGCTTCTCGAGTTCGCAGAATCTGAAGCTGCGGAAGCAGTCCCGAGTCTCCAAAGCACGCCTGAAATGTGTCCGGTGTTGTGTCCGGTCCGCACGCGATGAAAACGCCTTTGCCTGCCGCCACAAAGTCTTTCAGGGCCAGCGCCACGTCCGGTGCGAGACTGCTGACATTGCAAAACATCACTGCTGAGACCGACTGAAAATCGGCGGGCTTCAGATCGACAGCTTCGACGAGTCTGGCCTTTACCCAAGGCGGCTTGCCCTCCGGCGGCGCAAACGTCAATTCGGCGAAAAACGTGTCGCGACCGACAGGCCGCGCGGCAGGTGTCCCATTCACCAGCAGAATTTCCAGAGACTTCGCAACGTGAATGGATGCGTGGCTGACATTATCGACAGGAATGGCATCGTCGGACATTTCCGCTTCCACACTCAGTACATGCGTTCCTTCCGCGCGCTGAGCATGATCGAATTCGACAAGCGTCTCCCCGTGCGGCGGAACAGTTGGGCTTTGCAACTTGCCCGCCAGCGTCTGACCGTCGAGTAATAATCGCAGCGGCACCTGAACCTCAGTATCCGATTCATTGTGAATTGCTACCTGGAGTCGGACGGGAAAATCGGGAACCGTCATTTCCCGTGAGAGTTCAATTCGCCCCACAGACACGTTTCTGGCGACGGGGCCGAGATGCGGCGCGACGTCAATCACCCACACCTGTGGTCGCACCGAGGGAAATTTGATCAGATCATCAAAGCGAATCCATTCGGCCTCGTTCCTGGAATCCCAGCTGTTTCCCTGACGATCCGTAAACACAACGACTTCCCTCGCCGAAGCGCTGGATCGGCCGAGAATCGCGATCGCCTTTTCCATTGCCGCCAGCATGGCGCAGGATCCACCGGGCGGCGGCAGTTTTCGAATCTCCTGTTCCACCATGGTCATGTCGTGGAGCGGTGACTCGATCACCGTTCGCGGCTGGTCACGCGCGTCGATCAATGCCACAGTGTCATCCATGCCGAGGGTGCGAAGAAATTCGCTCGCGCGGCGAATGGCGTTCTGGTGCATCGAATTCACGCCGTCCGTGCGCGACATCGAATTGGATCCATCGATCACCACGACGACCGTCCGTGAACCTGCGGAGTGATAACCGCTCAGCCAGCCGCCGGGTATCCACGGGCGGGTAACCGACAGCACGATGAGCGCAATCAGACCGATACGAAGCAACAGCAGCAGCATCTCTTCCAGCTTCACGCGTCGTCGAGTTTTCTTCGACGGATTCAGAAACTGCATGGCGGCCCATTCGACGACATCAAAACGCCGCCGACTCAGGAGGTGCGCCACAATGGGCAGGCCAATGCCCGCCAGACTGAACAACAGCCACGGGTTCATGAAGAACTGAAACATAGCCGGGCAGATTACGGAGAATTTCGATGCCTGTCATCTGTCTGCGACCGCATAATTCAGTCGAAAACTCTTTGGTCCCGGGTTTTGAGGCGTGAACACGGCGTGGTATCATGCTTCACACTTCGCATCTGCCAAAACCTCGGCGACCTGTCGGAATTCCCGAAAGATTGAAGCCCTGCGGCTCGCCGGATGGTATTCTAAGATGTCAACCGCCTTCTTCCGCCAAACTCCTGCCTCCCTGAAACACGCCCATGAACCCATTCGCTCAACATGCACTGCAACAGACGCGACGTTACTTCTTTGGTCAGACGGCGGCCGGAATCGGCACCGCAGCACTGGCGTCTGTGCTGAACCCGGAATTGCTGGCTGGCGGTAATACGACCGCAGCGGGCATGGAGTCATCGCTGCATCATCGCCCATCGGCCAAACGCGTCATCTGGCTGTTCATGGCGGATGCCCCCTCTCAACTCGACCTATACGACTACAAACCAAAACTCGCGGACTACTTCGACAAAGACCTGCCGGAAAGCATTCGTCAGGGCCAACGCATCACGACGATGACATCCGGTCAGTCTCGACTCCCCTGTGCGCCGTCGGTCTTCAATTTTTCACGGCATGGTGAACACGGAGCCTGGATCAGCGAGCTGTTGCCGAACATCGCGTCGATCGTGGATGATATCTGCATCATCAAAACGATGAACACAGAGGCCATCAATCACGACCCCGCGATCACGTACATCCAAACAGGCAGTCAGCTTCCGGGGCGTCCGAGCATGGGGGCCTGGATTTCCTACGGCCTTGGAAGTCCAAACAAGGATCTTCCATCTTTTGTTGTGCTCCATTCTCGCATACCGGGAGGAGCCCAAACGCAGGCACTGTTTTCGCGACTGTGGGGCAGTGGATTTCTATCGACGCGTCATGCCGGCGTCGCTCTGCGATCTATCGGTGATCCGGTTCTGTATTTATCGAATCCTGACGGCGTGGACGCGGCCACTCGGCGACGCATGCTGGATGGTCTGGCGGAACTGAATCAAAATCGCCTCGGCGTCGTCGGCGATCCGGAAATTGCCTCGCGGATCTCGCAGTATGAAATGGCATTCCGGATGCAGTCGTCGGTCCCGGAGCTGACAAACATCTCCGATGAACCGCAAAGTGTGTTGGACATGTACGGCCCGGACGTCAAACAGCCTGGCACATTCGCGTACAACTGTCTGCTTGCGCGGCGGATGGCCGAACGCGGTGTTCCGTTTACGCAGGTTTTCCTCCGCGGCTGGGATCACCACGGCGGGTTGCCCGGATCGATTCGTCAGATGGCACCCGCCTGCGACAGACCGAGCGCAGCACTCGTCAAAGATTTGAAACAACGCGGGATGCTGGACGACACTCTGGTTGTCTGGGGAGGAGAGTTTGGCCGCACGGTTTACAGTCAGGGGACACTCACAAAAGACAATTACGGCCGCGATCATCATCCGAGAAATTACACGATGTGGATGGCGGGTGGTGGCATCAAAGGCGGACAGGTTTACGGTGAAACGGACGACTTCAGCTACAACGTCGTCGATAAGCCGGTCCACATTCATGATCTCAACGCGACGATTCTGCACACGCTGGGCGTCAATCACGAAAAGCTCACCTACCGTTTTCAGGGCCGCGATTTCCGCCTGACAGACGTTCACGGTCAGGTTGTGAAAGACATTTTGCGGGCAAATTCGTGAGTCAAAAACAAGATCTTTTTCCACGGAATCTGAACTGATACAATCCCGACCATGAGTCTCGCCAGTAAATTCTATCATGGGCTGAAAACCGGTTTTATTCCGTCATTCGCGCGGCGATCGCGATGGCGTGCGCAGGCACGCAGGATCATTCGACTCAGCGAAACGATGCAGAATCTGACCGACGATGAGTTGCTCACGCGGGGACGCAAGATTCGCTGGGAAGCGCGGGCCGGTATCGCGCTGGATAAATTGCTTCCGGAAGCTTTCGCGCTCGTGCGAGAATCGTCCCGCCGCGTGCTGGGAATGCAGCATTTCGAAGTCCAGATCATGGGGGCGATCGCGCTCTTCGAAGGCCATATCGCCGAAATGCAGACCGGTGAAGGGAAGACACTCACTGCCACAATGCCGTCATTTTTACGGGCCCTGCCTGGTCATGGCTGTCACGTCGTGACGGTCAACGACTATCTGGCGAACCGCGACGCCGATCAAATGGGGCCGGTTCACGTGAAGCTGGGCCTGACAGTTGGCAAAATCCTGGATTCGATGGAGCCTGACGAGCGGCGAGTCAACTACGCCGCCGACATTACTTACGGCACCAGCAAGGAAATGGGCTTCGATTTCCTCCGCGACCGACTGAGAAAAGGCGCGATGGCGGATGATGCGGGAACTCAGGTTCGTCGTTACATCCGGACGCTGCAGGGAGCTGAAGAACCGGTCCAGCGCAGTCACTATTTCGCGCTCATCGACGAAGCTGACAGTATTCTGATTGATGAAGCCCGAACGCCACTGATCATCGGACTGACGCAGCCAAACGAACCTGCCACCGTCAATCTGTTTCGCTGGAGCAATCGAGCGACATTTCAGCTGGAGTCGAAGCGGGACTTTGTATACGAACCGGAACGCCGCACCGCATGGCTGACGGACGCTGGCTGTCGCAAAGTGGTGCTGATGTCCAAACCGTCCCTGCTGAGTTCCATCGACACGGAACGCATCTACACGCAGGTCGAAAAGGCCCTGACGGCGCGTCATGCCTTTGAACTCGACCGCGACTACGTCATCGTTGAAAACAAAGTCGTGATTGTCGATGAAGGCACCGGACGCATTATGGATGGTCGCAAGTGGCAGGATGGTCTGCATCAGGCAATTGAAGCTAAGGAACTGGTCCCGATCACAGCGGCGACCGGCGAAGCGGCCCGCGTCACCGTTCAAAGCTATTTCCGGCAGTACTCACACCTCGCCGGAATGACGGGAACCGCGTTGCCGGCTCGCAGCGAGCTGAAGAAAACGTACCGTCTGAAAGTGACCAAAATACCGACCAATAAGAAATGTGTCCGCCGGGGGCTGACAACGCGTGTTTTCAAAACGCAGGAGGCCAAACGCGACGCGATTGTGGAACAGATTCAGAAACTGATCAAAGCCGGACGATCAATTCTGATCGGTACGCCGTCCGTAGAGGCGTCCGAAGCGCTTGGACAAATGCTGGGTGACAAAAGGGTCTCGTTTCAGATTCTCAACGCGCGGCATCACAAGACCGAAGCAGATATTGTGTCGAAAGCCGGACAGGCCGGTGCCGTCACGATCGCCACCAATATGGCCGGACGCGGGACCGACATTATTCTGGACGAAGATGTCTGCAGCGCCGGCGGTTTGCATGTCATCGCCACCGAAATGCACAGTTCAAAACGCATCGATCGACAGCTCATCGGTCGTTGCGCTCGTCAGGGCGATCCAGGTTCCTACCAGTTTTTCCTGAGCCTTGAAGACGAATTGTTGCGCTGCCGCGAACCTAAAGAACGCCTGCGAAAACAACGCATGGCCATCGCAAACCGTTACGGAGAACTCGGTCGATCCTGGCGCCGCTACTTCCTTCGAGTCCAGCGGTTCCTCGAAAAGACGCACCGCAAGCAGCGAAAGCATCTCCTGAAACAGGAACGCATGCGACTCGACCAGTACGAAAACATGGGACTGGATCCGTACCTGGAACTCACGGAATCGTGAGGCGTTAGGCGAGCGGCAGAAATTGTCCCCTCTCCCCCCCCGCAATTGATTTTCAAACTTGACACGTTTTCCACGGGGGGAGAGGGCTAGGGTGAGGGGGAAGAATCCACCGATTTTTGGTTCATCCTATTCACTCCAAATCAGCCCCCTCATCCGGCCTGTCGGCCACCTTCTCCCCCTTACCAGGGGGAGAAGGGACATGGAAAACGTTGCCTTTGAAAGTACCATGCCCTTCAATGGATACGAATCAGATTCTGCAGGGTGGCCGTGGTTGGAGCGGAGCGAAACCCCCGGTGTTCTGCAACGTGGCATGCCTAATCGTCCGGGGCTTCCTTCGCTGCGCTTCGTCCAGCCCCGGCCACCCGTCTGGATGTCCCGGCGACATGGAACCAGCCGTGCCGTCTCGCCGTTGGCCCGAGTTAAACGGAAGTTGCCGCGAGATCGCACCACTACGACTGCTTACTGAACGCGGCGCTGGTGTCGAGAGTGTAGTCTTCGCAGAAGACTTTTGAGAAATCGTAGACACCGAAGAAGTCGGTCAACTGATCGTGAGGTGTACGGCGCATTTCGCCGGCTTCGATCATTTCGAACACGATGTGGCCAAAGTCATCCGTTGATGTAACGCCCCAGCTCTTGAACACTGAGATACTGAGGATTCCGAAATGCTGAATGGCGAGACGGCGGATTCCATCGAGCAATTCCGGACCACTGATGTGACCAGTGACTTCGGAGCGACGGTCACGTCCAAGCTGTTCCTGAGTAAACCGCAGCGCGGAATAGACAAATTTGAAGGCATTGGGATGGTAAGTACTGGACCGGGTTTGACTGGCGGCGGAGCCCATTCGAAACGTCCTGAACTGTTGGCAAAGCCCGGAATCAGACAAATATCACGCTGACCCAGATTCTAGATCAACTCGTTCGCTATTGAAAGAGTTACCTGGCGATTTTAGTCACCATCTTCCTCCTCTGGTTGCCGACTCTTTCCGCTTCGCGAAATTACGGTGACAATATCGGATTCTGCGGTCATGACACGTCGCCCATCCTGGAAGACCACAACAAGTTTGCGGGCCAGAAGTTCCTGTGAGATCACTCGCCCCTGCCCGTTCTTCGTCAGAACAGTCGCACCAATGGGGGGAAGTTCCCGGCGATGCTCTTCGTAAGTGTCGTATTCGTAACGCAGACAGCACTTCAGGCGACCGCAGCGTCCCGAGATCTTATTGGGGTCCAGAGTTGCCTTTTGCAACTTGGCCATTTTCATCGAAACGGCCGGCATTTCCTGCAGATGTGTGTTGCAGCACAGCGGTTTGCCGCAATCGCCATAGTCCGCCAGCAGTTTAGCTTCGTCGCGAATCCCGATCTGACGCATCTCGATGCGCATATTGAATTCACGCGCCATGTTTTTGACGAGTTCACGAAAATCAACA